>JBEKOF010000062.1:0-19917 GCA_049522055.1 Verrucomicrobiota bacterium
TGCCCTCGCCACGGTCGTAGGAAACAAGGATTCGCTCACGGAGATCCAAAGAAAGCGTTCGCATGGACAGACCATACCACACTTCTCTAAAATGGCTACACTATTTATTGAAATGCTCTAGCATATCCTCCTTCTTCATTTTCGATTTGATTGAATCACAGATTTGGGAAGATGTCATTCCCACGGTGGTAACGATTTGCATTTGGTGGTTCTTGATGGAAGCAGTTGGTGCGGAGATGCGTGCGATTAAAAAGCGGGGTTTCGGGATTGGCGTTTTGAAAAATAGTTTTGGGCAAACCGCTGAAAAGCTGCCAAAGGACCGAAAAAACGGCTCGGATTCCTTGGCATGATTCCAGAACGAGGGCTACGACAAGCAGGACGACGGATCGGTTCCGGTGGTT
The DNA here is from genome assembly GCA_049522055.1 of Verrucomicrobiota bacterium. Classification (GTDB taxonomy): domain Bacteria; phylum Verrucomicrobiota; class Verrucomicrobiia; order Limisphaerales; family Palsa-1400; genus JBEKOF01. The sequence continues at coordinate 402 of JBEKOF010000062.1, forward strand.
GGGAGGGATGCCGCAGATTAATAGCCTAAACGTTGGAGGGCCGCCTGGGCATTCGTATTTCCTTGAGCCGCGGCCTTGCGGTACCAGGCCACGGCTTCAGTGATGTTTTTCTCAACACCGCCCCGGCCATTTTCGTACATGGTGCCCAAGTCATATTCTCCTGGGGCGAATCCATGCTCCGCGGCCTTGCGATACCATTGGAGCGCTTGGGAATCGTCCTTCGGAACGCCTTGGCCATTTTGATACATCACTCCCAAGTTGGCTTCTCCATTTGGTTCTCCTTGCTCCGCGGCCTTGCGATACCATTGGACCGCCGTCGTATCATCTTTGGGAACCCCCCGGCCATTCTGATACATCCATCCCAAGTTTACTTCTCCCAACGCATATCCTTGCTCCGCCGCCTTGCGATACCATGTGGCCGCTTGGACAAAATCTTGAGCAACGCCCCGGCCGTTTTCGTACATGATGCCCAAGTCATCTTCTCCCGCCGCATATCCTTGCTCCGCCGCCTTGCGATACCATTGGAGCGCTTGGGAATCATCCATGGGCACACCTTGGCCTTTTTGATACAGTATTCCCAAGTTGGCTTCTCCATTTGCATCGCCTTGCTCCGCGGCCTTGCGATACCATTGGAGTGCTTGGGAATCATCCTTGGGCACGCCTTGGCCTTTTTCATACATCAATCCCAAGCTCACTTCGGCGGGGGCATATCCTTGTTCGGCCGCCTTGCGATACCAGGTGGCTGCTTGGCCATAATCTTGAGCAACGCCCCGGCCATTTTCATAGACCCATCCCATGTCATATTCTGCCCTTGCATATTTTTGGTCCGCGGCCTTGCGATACCATTGGAGCGCTTGGGAATCATCCTTGGGCACGCCTTGGCCTCTTTGATACATCACTCCCACGTCAGTTTCTCCCGCTGCATTGCCTTGCTCCGCGGCCTTGCGATACCATTGGAGCGCTTCCGTATCATCCTTGGGAACGCCCCGGCCGAATTCGTACATCACTCCCAAGTCAGCTTCTCCCAATGGATTGCCTTGCTCCGCGGCCTTGCGATACCATTTGACGGCTTCGACATAATCTTGAGCAACGCCCCGGCCGAATTCGTACATCACTCCCAAGTCAGCTTCTCCCGCTGCATTGCCTTGCTCCGCGGCCTTGCGGTACCATTGGAGTGCTTGGGAATCATCCTTCGGAACGCCGCGGCCAGTTCCATACAACACACCCAAGTCAACTTCTGCCTTTGCATTTCCTTGCTCCGCCGCCTTGCGATACCATGTGGCCGCTTGGATATAATCTTGACCAACGCCCAGACCATGTTCATACACCCTTCCCAAGCCAAATTCTGCCATTGCGAATCCTTGCTCCGCGGCCTTGCGATACCATTTGACGGCTTGGGTATAATCCTTCACCACGCCGTTGCCGTTGTAATACCTTTCCCCCAATTCACTTTGCGCGGGCGCATTGCCTTGTTCGGCCGCGGCTTGCACGCCCGCCAGCGGGGAATTCTTCCAGTCCTGGCTGGGAGAATAATCGCCCAGCCATCCCTTTCGGTCCAAGGCGGCCATGGTTTTGATGGCGGCCGGATCAGTGCTTTTGTCCGCGCCCAGTTTCTTGAGTTGAACTCCCGCCTTCCATCCGGCGTCGGCATCATTTAAATCCACGGCCGCCGCCGCCCGGAGAAGCCAAATGGATTCCTGGGAGGGGTCTTGTTCCAGCAACGGCTGGCTGCGGGTCATCAATTCGCGCAAAAACCGCAGCCGGTCCTCATGGTTGGTGGCGGAGTCGGCGTCGGCCTGGATGAGTTTCAACAATTCCAGATTGCGCAGCAGTGTCGGGTCTTCTGGCGGCTTGGCTGGGACTGGGCGGGGGTTTGTCGGCGGCGCGACCATGGCGAGGCTGGGGATTGCCGGCGGCGCGGCCACGACGGGAGCGGGGTTTGGGGGCGGCAAGATTACAGCCGTATTTGTGCGCGGCAGTTCCGGGGCCGCCACACTGCCGCTGCTACGCGGTTGAGTAGTTGACAGGTTGGACGAAGTATGTCCGAAATAATACGCGCTTGCCGTGATGACGCCCAATCCGGCGATGATTCCCAGAGCCTTTGCGACTGGACGGCCTTGCCGGGGCGGGGCTGGCTCCGGTGGAGGCTTGGCCACCCGTGCGCCTGGCTTTGAACTCGGCGGATTGGATTCCATCAAACCCAGACTTGCGCCCAACTGGCGCGCGCTCTGCGGGCGGTCGGCGGGATTCTTCTTCAAACAGGCGGCCACGGTGTTCTCGACCACTTTGGGCACCTGGCTGGCGATGCCCAACTCCTTGAGGCGCTGGGCGATGGGGGTAGGCTCGGCGTAGCGTATTTGATGGGGGATCTCGCCAGTGTAGAAGGGCGGCTTGCTGGTGAGCAACTCGTAAAGGGTGGCGCCGACGGAATAAATGTCGTCGGTGGGATTGGAGGGGCGGCCATCCAGTTGCTGCGGACTCATATAAACGAGGGTCCCACTGGTGCCCTGGCGCATAGTCACGCGGCTCATGGAATCGGTGACGACGCGGGCGATGCCGAAGTCGGCCAGTTTGATGCGCTGGCGGGAATCGAGCATCAGATTTGCCGGCTTGAGGTCGCGGTGGATGACTTTTTCGTTGTGGGCGTACTCCAGGGCCTCGCAAAGCTGGCGCACCAAATCGGAGAGTCCCTCCCATTCCAGGATGCGGGCCGCGGATTGCACCCGGTGCCTGCTCAAGGTGGGACCGTCCACAAACTCCATCGAAATGAATGGATTCTCTCCCGCCACTTCGACGAGGTCGTGGATGCGGATGATGTTCGGATGGGCCAGCTTGTGGCTTTTGAGGGTTTCCTGGCGGAGGTCTTCGAGCGAGGAGAAATCGAGGCGAAGCTCACCGGGCAAGAACTTGAGGGCCACTTCCTCGCCCAGGCGGCTGTCCTGCGCCAGCCAGACGATCCCCATGCCTCCCTGGCCCAGGAATTTCTTGAGCAGATAACGACCGGAGCCAACGGACAGGCCTGCCTTCAATTCCGGGGCCGCAGGCAGAGGAACAACCGGATCTTTCAGGTTTTCATCCGACACTGGGAGATACGTTATACTATCCGGTCCCAGGGCGCAAACGGGAGTTTGATCATTATTTCGAAACGAAGCCCAATGATATTGGCTATGCAAGTTTGCGCGCAATCTCCTCTTCGAGGATTTCGCGGACGGTAAGGGGGACGATGACTTTGCCGGTGCGCTTGAAGAATTGGCCGGCTTCGGCGAGCGCCTCGCCGGAATAATCGAAGGCGACGAAAAAGCCTTTGTCGCAATCTTCGCGCATCATCATGGCTTCGAAGGAATCAATGTCCGGACGGCCGACTTTATCCTTTTGTTTGACTTGAATGGGGTACCAGCGCTCCTTCAAGGGGAGTTCGCCGGTCTTTTTTCGGCGCGGCGCGGCGCCGGAGGAAACCGGGTAAATGCGGCCATCCACGCCCATGTCGCCGACTTGGACTTTGTTGGGGATGCCGCCGAGGGCCACGACGGCCCAGTTTTCAAATTCAAAGTGAGGGTACTTGCGCAATTCGGCCTCGGTCTTGGGCAAATCGCGCACGACGAAGCCGCGCCGGGCCTTCCAAAGTGATTCATTTTCAGGAATGCCGCAGACGTCGCGCAACCGTTTGGCCATGACGCGGCAGGCGGTCGGCGAAATATCAATGCCGATCCACTGGCGTTTGAGTTTGTGCGCGGCGACCAGCGCGGTGCCGCAGCCGCAGAAGGCATCGAGCACGAGGTCGTTTTCGTTGCTGCTCGCCTTGATGATGCGATCCAGCAAGGCGAGTGGCTTCTGGGTTGGGTAGCCAAGCCGCTCTTTGGCTTGGGAATTGATCGGGGGAATATCGGTCCAGACGCTGTCAATCGGACGGCCTTCTTGTTCGTCAAGGTAACGCTTCATTCGCGGCACAGCGCCGGGGCTCGGTTGAACGACGATTCCATTTTCGTAAGCCTCTTCCATCCGCTCCTTCGTCCAGCGCCAAACTTTGGTGTGCCCCAAGAATTCGTAAGCAAGGTTCGGGCGATGGGGGTTCGGATTGGTCAGATTGTCCAATTGATAACGCCGTCCGTCCGGGTCGCGATGGGAATACTTTCCGGCGGTTTTAGGGTCGAGATTGTTTTGATCGTAGGGATTGTAGGGCCGGTTGAAAGTGATCTCGCCACCGCCGCCATAATAGAAAATCGTGTCGTGATTGTTGGGAAAGCCCTTGAAGGCGAGGCCCTTTGCCAAATTTCGATGCCAGATGATTTCGGACTGAAAGTTGTTTTCGCCAAAAATCTGGTCGAGCATGATTTTGACGTAGTGGCTGGCGTGCCAGTCGCAGTGGTAATAGAAGCTGCCGGTTTTTTTGAGGACGCGGGCGAGTTTCATGCAGCGCGGACGCATATATTCGATGTAGGCCTGGGTGCTGGCATGGCGGTCGTCAAAAGAACGCTTCTCCCGCGTCTCGCCCCAGAAGACTTCGTAGTTGCGGTTGGAGTTGAAGGGCGGGTCAATGTAGATGAGGTCAACGCAGGCGTCGGGGAGGTTCTTGAGTTGCACCAGATTGTCGCCGCAATAGACGATGCTGGTGTCCACCAGCGCGGAGGATTTCACCCTGGAGCGGGCGGGTGGGGTCGCATCAGGTTTTTTCGGCATGAGCGGAGTTTAGGAGAAGTGAGGGAAAAGAAAAGATTTTTGGGCGGTTCCGGGGATGTGTTGGCAAGATCAAGATTAGGAGCGGCCGCTTCGACGTTCATGGAAATGCTCTGAAAGCATCCGACTTTCCGAGCGCACGCACAAATCTTCCAGCCCTTGTTCGCATTCCACCACGGACTTTGTTTGCCCCTGGTCGAGGGAAGTTATTGCTCCCGCAACCAAGTGATTTTGATTTCTTTCTCGAGGGCTTTGAACTCTGGGTCGCCGGTGACGAGGTCGGACTTCTTTTCCCTGGCCAGCGCAACGGCGAAGGCGTCGGCCAGGCTGATGCGGTGAGAGGTCTTGAAGTCGGCGGCGGTGTCGGCCAGGCTCCGCGTCGCGGGCACAAATTCTATCGGCAGGGAGCCGAGGGAGGCCGCCACTTCTCTCCAGGCTTCTTTACCGTCCTTGCGCAAGATGATGTATTTGACTTCGGCGTAGTTCACTTCAGTCATCAACAGAGGGGCATCCTTGCGGCTGGCTTTTTCGAGGAGGGCCTGCACCGATTCAGCGCCCGGCTCGTCCCGCAAATAGGCCAGCAGCGCAAAGCTGTCAAGCACCGGCGACGCCATGTTTCGACTCCTCCAGTTCGCGTTCCTGCTTCTTGTGTTCTTCCCACTCTTGGGACAAGGGCTTTTGGCCGGGCTTGCGTTTCAGGACGCCGCGCGCCCGCCGGATGGACGCCGCGGTGACCGGTTTGAGGAGGATGCCTTGGGCAGTGGCCTCCACGACGGCGCGAGTGCCGTCCTGAATCTGGAATTCCTTGCGCAACCGGAGTGGAATAACGACCTGGCCCTTGGTTGTGAACCAAACCGTGTTGGTTTTGACTGCCGTGTTCATGGTGAAATCCTACCACTATAAAAAAGTCCGTCAAGTTGTTTTTTGTGGGATTTTTATTGGGATTAGGATTACGAGTAAGATTAGGAGGAGGGGCGGGGAGGCAGGGGCAGGGTGACGGTGAAGGCGGCGCCGGCGCCGGGAGGGCTGGCGGCCTGGATGTCGCCGCCGTGCGCTCGGACGATGGCGCGGCTGATGGCCAGTCCAAGGCCGGTGTGGCCCGCGGTCCCGGAACGGGATTTGTCGGCGCGGTAAAAGCGCTCGAAGATGCGCGGCAAATCCTCGGGCGCAATGCCCTCGCCGGTGTCGGCCACGGTCAGTTTCACGACGCCGGACTGAGTCTCGGCGGTGAGGCGGACCTGGCCGGATGGCTTGTTGTATTCGATGGCGTTGGCCAGAAGGTTGGTGAGGACCTGGCTGAATTGTTCGGGATCGCCCAGGCAGGGCGTCGGCGGCAGGGCGCATTGGATTTTGACGCGGCGCGCGTCGGCCAGGGGCGCGACCATTTCCACGCAGTCGGCCGCCAGTTTGGACAGGTCGAAGGGCAATTGTTTCATGGTTTCCTGGCCGGCATCCAGGCGGGCGAGTTGGAGAAGGGATTCCATGAGTTTGCGCATGCGCTGGGCGGCGCGCTGGCAGGCTTGCACGGCAGCCCGGTATTCGTCGGCGGCGCGCTCGCGGCTCAGGGCGGTCTGGGTTTGGGTGAGCATGACGGCGATGGGGGTGCGCAGTTCGTGGGCGGCGTCGGCGGTGAATTGGCGCTGCTGGGCGAAGGCGGTCTCCAGCCGGGAAAAAGTGGAGTTCAACACCGCCGCCAAACGGCCCAGCTCGCTGTCCGTGTCGGCGGCGCTGATGCGCTGGGAAAGATCGCCGGCGGCGATTTTGACGGCGGTGGCGCTGATGTCCTCGACCGGGCGCATGGCGCGGGTGGCAATCCACCAGCCGCCTGTCAAGCCTAGCAATAGGACGACGGTGCCCGCCGCCGCCAGGGACCAGGCCACGACGCGCAGGCCGGCCAGGTCCTCGGCAATGGAACGGCCGACCAGCAGGCTCCCGCCGCCGGGAGTGGCATGGAAGAATTCGCGCAGGGCGCCGCGCATGCGCGGCGGCGGCTGCCCGCCCGGCCCGGTGTCCGGCGGCGGCGGCACGTCGCGAGGGGCGGCTTCGGACCGGGCGAGTTCGTCGCCGTTTCGTCCCCAGATCACGTAGTAGAAGGAATTGCTCTCGGCGCCAAAGAGGTTGGTCAGGCTGGACGGAAGATGGAATTGAAAGTCCTGCCCGCCCGGGCCTGGGAAGGGGCGGTCCTCCGGCGGGCGCGCGCCGGGAAATCCGTCTCCCGGCCCGCCGCCCCGGTCGTCTGCCGGACCTCCGCCGGGGAATTGATCGTCCGGCCCGCCGCCCCGGTCCGGGCCAGGCCCTCGGGGTCCCAGGGGCGGCCGCATGGAACTGGAGAGGGCGCCCATGCGCTTTTGGAATTCGGCATCGAGGTTGCGAAATTGGCGGTTGCGCTCCAGTTCGTAAGCGGTGAGGCCAAAGCCGGTGAGGACGGCGAGGAAGACCAGGCCGTACCAGATTTGCAGGCGCCAGCGGATAGATTTAAGAATCATTCCGGGCCTCCCATGCAATAGCCGTGGCCGCGGCGGGTGGTGATGAAGCCGGGGCCGAGCTTCTTGCGGATGTTGGAGACATGGACATCGAGGAGGTTGGAGAGGGAGCTTTCGTTTTCGTCGAAGAGATGATCGTAGAGGGCGGTGCGGGTGACGACCTGGCCGTGATGCAGGGCGAGAAACTCCACCAGGGCGTATTCGCGCGCGGTCAGGGCGACCGGCCGGCCGCCCCTGGTGATTTGGCGCGCGCCGGTGTCAATTACAATATCGCCGACGGCGAGGACATTGGCGGCCTGGCCCGCGCCGCGCCGGATGAGGGCGCGCAGGCGGGCGAACAACTCCGGCAGGTCGAAGGGTTTGACGACATAATCGTCCGCGCCGGTGTCCAGGCCGCGCACGCGGTCGCGGGACTGGTCGCGGGCGGTGAGCATGAGGACGGGTGTTTTTTTTGTTTGACGGAGGCGGCGCAGGATTTCCCAGCCGTCCATTTTGGGCAGCATGACATCGAGCACGACGGCGTCGTAGTCGTAAGTCTGGGCGTTGAAGAGGCCGGAGGGGCCGTCGGCGGCGGTATCCACCGCGTAGCCTTCCTCCTGCAGGGCTTGCGCGAGGCTGCGGAGCAGGTCCGGTTCGTCTTCGACAATCAGGATTCTCATGGAGGCGATGGCTGCGGGGAGTTTAGAGGATTGGCGCGCCGGTGTCACTCTCGCAAAATCCGCGGGGGGAGCGGTTCAATCGGAGATGATGCGCCAGAGTTGACGGACCGGCTCGACGTCGTAGCTGGCGGGCAGATGGGTGCCGTAGGCGGCGTGGGCGTAGTAGATGGTCAGCCGCCCCAGCTCGTATCCGATTTCGGGATGTTTCCCGCCCAGTTCGGCGCAGAATTCGCGGGGTGTCTGCTGCGGCGGAAACTCGATGCCGCGCTCTTTGGCCCAGGCCTGGACGGCTTCGTAGGTATAGACTATCACCTGTTCCGGCGACCACGAGCGGTCGGCGCCGGTGACGAATGGGTTCTTGTAATTGGCGAATGGATGGATTTTGGCGGCGTCGGGCGCGGGGCCGGCTTTTGCGGACCCCTTCTTTGCGCCGGCGGCATCAGAAAGGCTTGCCAGGAATTGCTTGACGGCCTCAATGAAGGCTTTGATGGCTTGAAGGATCATCTGGCGGTTGCGCGCGAGCCACCAACCGAAAAGCAGCGCCAACACCACAACGAACAAAGCGCGGACCAAGTTGTGGAAGTCGCCGGCCTGCGCGGCGGGCGGCGCGGCGGCGGGTTGCGGCGGCGGGCCTTGGGCCGAAGCACCGGCCTGAGGTTGCGCGCCGGAGCCTGGTGGTTGCTGCTCCGGCGGATTGGCGTCCGCCGCGCGCGGGGATTGCGACCCGCCCGGTTGGTTTCCGGCCCGGCCTTTACCTTTGGCGTGGGGATTGTATTGGATGGCGAAATCGCTGGCGCGCCGCAATTGGGCATCCACCTGCAAGGCGGCGGTTTTCCAGGTGTAAGAGGAGCCGGGCCTGGGCAGGAGGAGCGCCAGCGCGAGGACAGTGACAATCATCCCTCCGCCGAAGCGCAGCCAGCCCAGCGAGATCACGCGGGGCATTCTCAGGTAACGCTGGCGCAAGTAACGCCGGAGGCCCAAAAAGCTGGTCGTCAGCAGCAGGCCCAGCGCCGCCGCCATGTAAACCACCAGAAAGACAAATCCGAGACGGCGCGAGGCCGTGTCGCCCGAGGGCATGAGCACCTGCCCGATTCCGAACAAGGGCAGGGCGGCGGCGGAAAAATAGAGGACCCAAAGACCGGGCGGCTGGGGCTTGGCGGCTTTGACGAAATAAGTTCCCAGGCGGGCGAGTCGCTCGGCGCTTTTTTCGGCGGGAGTTTGGGCGGCGCTTTTTTTTGTTTTGCTTTTCCGGCGCAGGAAATCGGGCAGCGTTTCCATAAGCCCCTGGCCGGAGGCGTCGTCATCGTCGTCCACATAGGTGCAGTTCCAGGTCAGTTTGTGGGCGCACCACCAGACGATGCCCAGAAGGAGGATGCCCAGCAAGAAGGCGGGATCGGTCCGCATGAGGTAGAAGGCCGTGGCCGCCGCCAGGGCAAAACCGAAGAGGACCGCCCGTTGCAGGCCTTCTTCGATGCCAATCCGGGTGACCAGCACAATGCCGATGACGAACCAGAACATGACCCAGCGCAGGCTCAACACCATTTTGCCGTGGTAGAAAACCTGGATGAGAAAAAAGACCAGGCTGCCCACCAGGAGCATGATCAGAACCGGGCTGAGACTGCTGACCACATAATCGGTGATGGTTCTATGGGGTTTCATCGGCGGGGGATTTTATCGCACGATGGCCTCGGCGCAGAGACCGGTGATGGAGGCCTCCGATGTGACCATGCGGAAATCCACGTTGCGCTCCAGCAGTATCCCAGCCCACTCGGGGGGCTGGGCCCAGAGCGGAATGTCCTCCCCGCCGAAACAGACGACCACGGCGGTGACGAGGAAACCGCGCCGCGCCAGATTGCCCAGCGCGTCGGCCGTCTCCGGGGTGACGTCGTTCAAGACGGCGACGGCGGTGGCGTCGCGCCGAATCTTGGCCACGGTTTCCTCCACCATCACCGGGAAGGCGAGGCCGTCGGTAAGTTCCAGGCGGGCGAGGGTCTCTAAAATCCGCGTGAAGCGGTCGGTGCCGCGTCCGGTTTCGACGATCACCGGGCGGAGACGGTCGCTGTTGGCGCCCGGCGCGGCGGCTTTTTGGGCGTCGCTGCGCGCGCCGAACTCAGCGCGCCAGCCCTCGGCGCGAATGCGGTCGGCGGCATCGCGCCCGTTGCTAATAAGCCCGATCTGCTGGCCCATGAGACAAACGGCGTTGGCAATGGAGGCCACGGTGACGATGGCCAGTTCCGCGGCGGGAATGGCCGCGGGGCCGGGAAAATTACTGGCGTGGAAATCGAGCAAAAAGGTCGCGCCCGCCACGCGGGAACTCTCAAAAATGCGGCTGTGCAACACGCCGGTCCGCGCGGTGGCCCGCCAGTGGATGCGATTGATCGGGTCGCCTTGCTGGTAGGGCCGGACGCCCGCGATGCGGGTGGGGTCCTCGAAGAGGCGATGGGCCACGCGGATTTCGCCCATCGGCCGGCGCGACGCCAGACTGTACCCTTCCAGCGCCAGGACTTTGGGGAGAACCAAAACATAATGGGGATCGGCCAAGACGCGGAAACGGCGGTGCAGGCCGAAGACATCGCCGGTTTCCAGGCACAACGGGCCAAGTTGATAATAGCCGCGCATCAGAAAGGTCACTTTGTATTCCAGCTCGATGGATTGGCCGGCGTGGAGACGCGCCAGAGCCAGGCGGTATCCCTCGGCCTTGAGGCGCGGAGGCACCTGGATGAGGAAGTCGCGCGGAAGGGAGTCCTCAAGCAAGAGCCAGGGAATGGCCAGCCGCCCCTGGTTCTCAATGGCCACCGTCATTTCGGCGGCGTCGCCGATCTCCAGAACATTTTGGGAGCAGGACCGGGAGGCCACGATGTTTTCCGTCCATGCGCGAGTGAAAAAGCGGCTCAGGAGCAAGGCGCCCAGCAAGACGTACATGCCGAAGACCAGCAGGCTCAGTTTGAGCAGCAGCCCGGCCAGCAGGAGGAGAAGGGCGCCGAGGATCCATTTCATCGGGAAGCGCCGTCCGGATGGACCTGCGGCACCGGAACGGAGTTGAGGATTTCGGCGACGATTCCGGGGACGGTTTTTTTGCGGAGCCGGCTTTCCGGGCGGAGAATCAAGCGGTGGCCCAGGACATGCGGGGCGATTTGCTTGACGTCATCGGGCATCACAAAATCAAAGCCATGGATGGCCGCAAAGGCCTGGGCGCAATGAAAGAGCGCCATGGAAGCCCGCGGGCTGCCTCCCAGCGCCAGGTCGTAATGGTCGCGGGTGGCCTGGATGATTTGCACGATGTAGCGGCAGACCTTCTCGTCCACATGCACCTCGCGCACCGACTGCTGCGCGGCGATGACTTCCTCCGCCGTGGCCACCGCCTGCACCGAGTCAATGGGATGCTGCAATTGCAGGCGCTGCAACATGGCGATTTCGAGGTCCAATTGGGGATAGCCCAGGCTCAGGCGCGCCAAAAAGCGGTCGAGCTGCGCTTCGGGGAGCGGGAAGGTGCCCTCGTGGTCTATGGGGTTCTGGGTGGCGATCAAAAAGAAAGGAGGGGTCAAGGGGTAGTTGGTTCCGTCGGCGGTGACTTTGCGCTCGCCCATGGCTTCCAGGAGGGCGGCCTGGGCGCGCGGGGTGGCGCGGTTGATCTCGTCGGCCAGGACAATTTGGGCGAAGAGCGGTCCCGGACGAAACTCGAATTCGGTTGTTTTTGGGTTGAAAATGGAACTGCCGGTGATGTCGTTGGGCAGGAGGTCAGGCGTGCATTGAATGCGCTTGAAGGAGCAGCCCACACTGCCGGCCAGGGCGCGCGCCAGCATCGTCTTGGCCACCCCCGGCACGTCCTCCAGCAGCACGTGGCCCTCCGCCAGATAGGCCATCAATGTCAATATAATTTCCTGGCGCTTGCCGATGACGACTTTCTCGATGTCGGCCAGGATGCGGCCGGCCAGCGGGGCGACGGGCGAAGACCCTGGTTCGCGCTCCGCGGGGCCGCGGCTGGCGGACTTGGGGACGCGAATGGAAGGCCCGGCTGGATGGTCGAGCTTGGTTTTGGCGCGGCAGTTCGGGCAGGTGACCTCCCGGCCCGCCATTTCGTCGGGAAACTCGATGTGTTGTCCGCAAACGGCGCAATTAGTCTTTGCCATGGCGAATGCTCCTTATCAGATTTGCCTGACGATGGCCTCATTATGCGCGGTGTCAAGGGAAAACCCAAACGACTGGCATTGACGCGGGCCAAACTTCTGAGCACACTCCGGAGCCATGCCGATCAGTTGGAACGAAATCCGGCACAACGCGATCAAGTTCTCCCGCGAATGGGCTGGCATCAGGAGCGAGAGCGCCGAGAAGCAAACCTTCTGGAACGAGTTCTTCCAGGTCTTTGGCATCAAGCGCCGCGTGGTGGCCAGCTTTGAAGAGCCGGTGAAGAAAATCTCCGGCGCCTACGGTTACATTGACCTTTTCTGGCCGGGCATGCTGCTGGTCGAACACAAATCATTCGGCCAAATGGAAGAAGGTGGCGTTTGGAATAGCAGAGCAACTGTTGTGGACAATATTCTTCGGGTCGAAGTATCCAAATGGAACATACTTTCGTGTTTCCGACGTATGCTGTGGAACCACCATGAAGCGTTTTTTAGGTTGACGAATTTCTGCAAACACGGACGGCCTGTCAGCCATTTTTCGTGTTGGCTCTTTCTTGCTCGCTAATCGGAAGTCGCGAACCGCATCCACGCGCTTCTTGATTCCAGGGATGTTGCGGATGCGCATGTCGCGGTTGAAATCGGCAAATCCAAGGTGCTCATTGAACAGCTCGCCGTTGACGTAAGGAAAGGCCGCGAGTGTTTCATCGAGGTTTTTCTGGCGCTTGTCCGGCGGGGTGTTGAGCACCTCAAAGAGCCGGGCGAGTTTTTCGCCCAAGTCCGAGCCGTCCGACGCGGTGCGGTTCTCCACGAAGAGATGGAAGGATCGCTACTCGACGAGGCTCGTCTATAACAATTTCCCCTGGCCGAACGCCAGCGTCGTGCAGCGAGAAAGCGTCGAGCAAAAGGCGAAAGCTGTTCTCGCCGCGCGCGAACGGCATCTGCCTCCTCGCGGCCTTGGCAGTCTGGCGGACATTTACGACCCAATCTCAATGCCGGCGGATTTGTTCCGTGCGCACGCCGAACTGGATCGCGCCGTCGAGAAATGTTACCGCGCAGCCCCGTTTCACTCCGACCGCGAGCGTGTCGAATTCCTGTTCTCACTCTACGAAAAGCTCACCGCGCCGCTTTTGCCCGTCACGCCCAGGCCGCGCGGTCGTCGCGCGAAGACCACGGCCACAAATCCCAGCCGCGCCTGCCCGCGCACACCCCCACTGCCGACGCAAAACCTCCCGCAGAAGCCTTGAGGTTACGACAAGGTGCGGACGGTTTCCACTTTGACGATGAGCCATTGGCCGTTGATTTTGCGCAGGGTGAATTTCATTTCCTGCACGATCAGGTCGGTTTCACGCTCGCCGGTGAACCGCGCCTGGAGGGTTAAATCGGCCACGGCGGATTGCTGGTCCGCGTTCACTATCACGGTGATGTCAGGAAAGGTGACGCTCAGGGTCTGCCCCGGCGCGCGCGCCGCCAGCGCCGCCTGCTGAATTTCCTCCCGCCCGGCCAGCCTGTGTACTGGACGGCCCGGATCGCCGATCTGGATATCGGCATTTGTCGAGAAGAATTCGGCCAGCCGCCCCGCCCCGGCCAGTTTGGCCAGATAGCCGTCGCCAGCCGCGAAGGAGGCGGCGCGGGCCGCGCCTGCCAGTTGCCCGCGGATCTGCCGTTCGGGGCTGGGATGCAAGGCCCACCAGCCCCAGGCGGCCAGCGCCGCCACGACGGCGAGCAGCAACAGGCGCGGCCATTTCACAGCAGCGCCTTGCCCACAATCCGGCTGCGCTCGGCTTTGCCGAAGGTGTGTTGCTCCTTGGGCATCGAGCGGTTGTCGCCGACGACAAAGTATTCGTCCGGCCCGAGCGTCACCGCCTCGGCGTTCCAATCGCACGGCCCCTTTTCATAAGGCTCGTTAAACGGCTGGCCATTGAGGAGCACGCGGCCATCCACAAATGAAACGGCTTCCCCAGGCAGACCGATGATGCGCTTGAGGTACATGACGTGGGGGGCGGACCATCCGCCCGCCGGCGTCAAACGAATGCCCACCACATCGCCGCGGCGCGGCTCATGCGCGAGATAGGAGACGCGATTGACGAAATTGAAGGAATGATCGGCGTAAGTCGGCTCCATGCTGATGCCCTCCACGCGCACGGGGAGCAAGACCCACTTGAAAACCACCACGCACAACACCCCCAGAACGGCGGCACGAAGGAGAGTTCTTTTTGGGTTCCGGCCAACGGCCAGAATCCGCAGCCGCGATCCGAAACGGCCCCGCGGCCCCGGCCCGCCGGTCGGGGGCGCCATGCCTTCCGCGCCAAGCCTCCCATGCGCGCCGCCCGCCAAACCCAGGCCGCATTTCCCAATCATTATTGGATCAGGCATGATCAGCCATAAGGGAGAGGCTGAGGAAAGTGTCTATGTCAACGTTTTAATGACACTTTTCGAACTCGGCCGTCCGCCTTCCCCACCCGGCATTAGCCGGCAAAGGCGGGTCAAGCCACCGCGATCTTGCGCGGTTTGCTCTCCGCGGCTTTGGGCAGCGTGATGGTCAGGATGCCCTGCTCGATCTTCGCGCTGATGTTGGCCTTGTCAATTGCCGGGTCCAGTTGGAAGACGCGCCGGAAATCAGCCGGGATGGATTCGCGATAAAGCGGCTCAACCCCTGGCACGCCCTGATTCTGACGCCGGCCTTCCAGTGTCAGGAAGTTGCCCTCCAGACTGACGCTCAGGCCGTCTTTGTTCACGCCGGGCAGTTCGGCTTCGAGCACATATCCGCTCTCCGTCTCAAAGATGTTGACGGACGGACGGATGCACTCCCGTTCCGTCTCGACTCGTTGCGCCGTCTCGACGGCGGCGGGAGCTTGAGCGGCGGCAGATTGTTCATTGTTGATTACTGTATTCATGTGATTATTTCCTTTGTATCGTTTTGTTTTGGCCGGGACGGATTTTTTCCCGTCACCAGCGGTGTTTGTCAGTTAAACTCGATTTTGATTTGCTTGGGCTTGGCTTCTTCGGCCTTGGGAAGCTCGACGTTCAGGATGCCATCCACGTAAGCGGCTTTGATCGCGCCGGCGTTGACCTGGTAAGGCAGGCTGATGGTCCGCTGGAAGCGACGCGCCAGGCTCTCAGAAGTTGGTTCGGTTGCGCCATTCCGCGCGTCCTTGCGTTCCCCGGCCAGGACCAGCAAGCCATCCTGCAGGGTGATCTCGATGTCTTCCTTTTTCAGGCCGGGAATCTCGGCTTTGACGGTCACCAAGTCGTTGCTCTCGTAGAGATCCACCGCTGGCGACCATTGCGCGGGAGAATCGAACACGGTGCCAAAAGTTTGAAAAAGCTGGCCCAGTTGATCGTCCAAAAAGTTCGTCGGAGGGCATGTTGCCGTGCCGCATCCATCAGTTCGTTGCCATCTTGTTAGTGTCATAAGTCGTCTATCCTTTCATTATTCTTGATTAAAAGTTGTGGTTCACACCAGTTTCCTAAAGTCATACAAGCCAGTCTCATGCCAATGAATATCCAGGAACCAATAATCCTACATAACGAATTTATTACAAATACATTATGAATATAATGGCAAACAGGTTTAGAACCCATAACAGAGACATTATGGCTCTTACATCGTCGTCCATACGGCATCTTGAGTGAGTCAATATGGCGCTTTCACCAAAATTCTGAATCTTGACTTGAGCCTGCCCGTTACAGCTATATTCTCGAGCAGTATGAATGGAGCAAATTATTCCATCCCCGCTAGGGCAGGTGTGGCTTGGGCGCTGAAACCGCAGGCGCGGAGTTGAAAGAGGAGTTTATGCGCTCGGTCCTCACTATCAATGGCGGCTCGTCGAGCATCAAATTCGCCTTTTTCCAGGCCGATGAAACTCTCAAGCGCGGGCTGGTTGGAAAGGTGGACCGCATCGGGCTGAGCGGGACGAATTTGACGTTCCACGACCCGGACAGGAAGGAGCAGGGCAGCCGCAAACTGGCCGCCCCCGATCACAAATCGGCGGCGCATTTTCTGATTGACTGGCTCGAAGAGCAGAACGGTCTCCAATCGCTCCTGGCGGTGGGACACCGGGTGGTCCACGGCATGCAGCACACCGCGCCCGAGCTCGTCACCCAGGCCTTGCTGGAGGAACTGCATCGCCTGCGGCCGTACGATCCGGATCATCTGCCCCGCGAGATTGAACTCATCGAGGCCTTCCGCCAGCGCCATCCCCAATTGCCTCAGGTGGCCTGCTTCGACACGGCGTTTCACCAAACCATGCCGCGCGTGGCCAAGCTGCTGCCCATTCCCCGGCGCTTCGACGCCAAGGGAGTCCAGCGGTATGGTTTCCATGGATTGTCCTACGCGTATCTGATGGAGGAACTGGCGCGCCTGGGCGATCCGGCGGCCGCCAAGGGGCGCGTCATCCTGGCCCATCTGGGCAATGGCGCCAGCCTGGCCGCCGTGCGGGATGGCAAAAGTATTGACACCAGCATGGGCTTCACGCCCACGGCGGGGTTGGTGATGAGCACCCGCTCCGGCGACCTGGATCCCGGCCTGGCGCCCTATTTGGCGCGGACCGAGCAGATCACCGCCAAAGATTTTTACGAAATGGTCAACCACAAGTCCGGCCTGCTTGGCGTTTCGGAGACCAGCCCCGACATGCGCGACTTGCTCGAGCGGGAATCTCATGATCTCCGCGCGGCGGAAGCCGTGGCGCTGTTTTGTTATCAGGCCAGAAAATGGCTCGGGGCCTTCGCCGCGGCTCTTGGCGGACTGGACTCGCTGGTGTTCTCCGCGGGCATCGGCGAGAATTGCCCCTCCGTCCGCGCCCGGATTTGCGAGGGGCTGGGATTTCTGGGCGTCGAGCTCGACGAGGCCAGGAACGCCGGGAACGCGGCGGTGATTTCCGCGCAAACCGGGCGCGTGACCGTGCGCCTGATTCGCACGGACGAAGAACTCATGATCGCCCGCTCAGCGCGCCGGCTGCTCGGACCTGAGGCGGCGAACAAAATGGATTAACCGATGAAGACAAACACGCTCACCCCGGAAATGCTCGACAAGATGGATGCCTATTGGCGCGCCGCCAATTATTTGTCGGTCGGCCAGATTTATCTTTACGATAATCCGCTCTTGAAGCGGCCGCTGGCGCTGGCCGATGTCAAACACATGCTGCTGGGACATTGGGGCACGACGCCCGGGCAGAACTTCATTTACGTCCACTTGAACCGGGTCATCAAAAAATATGACCTCAACATGATTTACGTCTCCGGCCCCGGCCACGGCGGCCCCGCCGTGGTGGGCAACACCTACCTGGAGGGAACTTACAGCGAGATTTATCCCAACATCAGCCAGGATGAGGCCGGGCTGCGCAAGCTCTTTATTCAGTTTTCCTTTCCCGGAGGAATCCCCAGCCACGCCGCGCCGGAGACTCCCGGCTCGATCCACGAGGGCGGAGAGCTGGGCTATTCGCTCAGCCATTCCTTCGGGGCGGTGTTCGATAATCCCGATCTGGTCGTCGCCTGCGTGGTGGGCGACGGGGAGGCGGAGACCGGACCGCTGGCCACCGCGTGGCATTCCAACAAATTCCTCAATCCGGCCACCGACGGCGCGGTGCTGCCGATCCTGCATCTCAACGGCTACAAGATTTCCAACCCGACAATCCTGGCCCGCATCACACGCGAGGAACTGGAACAGTTGCTGCGCGGCTGCGGGTGGACGCCCTATTTTGTCGAGGGTCATGAGCCTGCGCTGATGCACCAGGCCATGGCCGCCACGCTGGACACGGCCGTGGAGCAGATCCAGGAAATCCAGAGCCAGGCCCGCGTCCACGGCAACCTGGCGCGTCCGCGCTGGCCGATGATCGTGCTCAATTCACCCAAGGGCTGGACCGGGCCGAAGATGGTTGATGGCCTGCAGGTGGAAGGCACGTTTCGTTCGCACCAGGTGCCGCTCTCTGATCCGGCGACCCATCCCGAACACCTCAAGCTCCTGGAAGACTGGCTGCGGAGCTACCGCCCGCAGGAACTTTTCGATGAGCAGGGCCGCTTGAAACCCGAACTGGCCGGGCTGGCGCCCGCGGGCCAGCGCCGCATGGGCGCCAATCCCCACGCCAACGGCGGCATCCTCCTGCGCGACCTGCGGATGCCCGATTTCCGCGATTACGCCGAGGAGGTCCCCTCGCCGGGGGCGCCCGGCATCGGCGACACCCATGTGCTCGGCCGTTTCCTGCGCGATGTCGCCAAGCGCAACAGCGACCAGCGCAATTTCCGCGTCTTTGGGCCGGACGAGACGCTCTCCAACGGCCTGGAGGCGCTCTTTGAAGTCACCCGGCGCCAATGGGACGCCGCGACGCTGCCAAACGACGAGTTTCTCGCCCCGGCCGGGCGCGTGATGGAAATGCTCAGCGAGCACCAATGCGAGGGCTGGCTGGAGGGCTACCTGCTGACCGGGCGGCATGGGCTGTTCAACTGCTACGAGGCCTTCATCCATATTGTTGACTCGATGTTCAACCAGCACGCCAAGTGGCTCAAGGTGACGGCGCGCCTGCCGTGGCGGCGGAAGATCGCCTCGTTGAACTATCTCCTGGCCTCGCACGTCTGGCGGCAGGACCATAACGGCTTTACGCACCAGGACCCCGGGTTCATTGATCACGTCGTCAACAAGAAGGCCGAGGTGGTGCGGGTTTACCTTCCGCCGGACGCCAACTGCCTGCTCTCCGTGATGGACCACTGCCTGCGCAGCCGCCATTACGTCAACGTCGTCATCGCCGGCAAACACCCGGCACCGCAATGGCTGACGATGGACGCCGCCGTCAAGCATTGCACGGAGGGAATTGGCATCTGGCAGTGGGCCAGCAACGACCAGGGCGTCGCGCCCGACGTGGTCATGGCCTGCTGTGGCGACGTGCCCACCTTGGAGACCCTGGCCGCCGTCTCCATTCTGCGCGAGCATCTGCCCGCCCTGAAAATCCGCGTGGTCAACGTGGTGGACCTCATGCGATTGCAGCCGCAAACCGAGCACCCCCACGGGCTGAGCGACATGGATTTCGACGAGCTTTTCACCAGGGACAAACCGGTCATCTTCGCCTTTCACGCCTACCCGTGGTTGATCCACCGCCTGACCTACCGCCGCGCCAACCACGATCACATCCACGTCCGCGGCTACAAGGAGGAGGGCACCATCACCACCCCCTTCGACATGACGGTGCTCAACGAGTTGGACCGCTTCCACCTGGTAATGGACACGATAGACCGCGTGCCGCGGACGGGCGACCCGGGCATCTACCTCAAGCAGCAGCTCAAAGACAAGCTCATCGAGCACAAGCAGTACATTGACAAAAACGGCGAGGACCTGCCGGAGATTCGGAATTGGAAATGGGGCGCCCAGGTCAAATGAACGCGCAAGAGGATATGGTCATTGCTGGCAACTTGTCGCGCTGCTCCTCTTGGTGCTGCAACCGAGTTCTCCGACTTGGCGAATGCAAGTAAGCGGTAAAGCGGGGTCCTCCTGTTGAGAGTCGGGGATGCGTGATAACTTGGCCGGTTGGTCGGGTGCCGAGGGAAAAATTAGGCGGCCAGCTTGGCTTGAGTCTGGCGGGCTTTCTGC
>JBEKOF010000063.1:0-19428 GCA_049522055.1 Verrucomicrobiota bacterium
GCGCTGCATCCACAGCAGCCGACGCTTGGACGAGTTCTGGAAACACCGGCTCAATCAACACGCCAAACGCAATGACACCCTCAGCCTGTCTGCTTAACGAAGAATTTTGTCCTGCACCCTTGTTCATAAAAGCCGTCGGCGGGACGCCGACGGAAGCGGGCGAGAAGGCAGAACAACAGAATGCTGGCCCGCAGCAATGCGGGCTGCCCGCGCTCCCCGAATTAAGAGACACTACCGGGGGCTTTGACTGCTTATTGTTAAGTTAGGCTAATGGTCTTGATTATATTTCCATATTTGTCAAAAAACTTCACAAAGTCTCTTGCCTACGCGACGCCAAGTTTTGTAAAAGAACACGGCTCGTAAGGTCGCGCGGGGCGGAGGTCGTGGGTTGGGGGCGGACGCCTCGGCGAGGCGTCCCTACCAATGGCCGGAAAGAAGTTGACGGAAGAGGCAGAGAGGGAAGAATCTGTGCCGCGATAGGATAGCCGATTTTTTGACGACTAAAAAGCGCTGAAATGTCTGATATTTTTCCAAAGTGGACGAACCGCCTGCCGCGGAACATCATCATCGGCGCGCTGCTGGTCGGGTCCGGGGTAATGGCCGGGGTGACCTATTATTTTACGCCCAAGTACACGCGAGTGGGCTATGAGCCGCTGCAGCCGGTGGCCTTCCCGCACAGCGTGCATGTGGAGCAATTGGGACTGGACTGCCGTTACTGCCACAACACGGTGGAGAAATCGTGGTATTCGAACATCCCGGCGACTTCGACGTGCATGAATTGCCACAGCCAGGTGCTCAAGGATGACGCGCGGCTGGCGCTGGTGCGGGAAAGCGCGGCGAGCGGCAAGCCGATCCCCTGGGTGCAAATCCACAAGATGCCCGATTACGTCTATTTCAACCATTCGGTGCATGTCAACCGCGGGATCAGTTGCGTGGAATGCCACGGGAGAATAGATGAAATGGACGAGGTGCATCACGACAAGCCATTGAGCATGTCGTATTGCCTGGACTGCCATCGGGACCCCGTCCCGCGAGTCCGCGAGCTGGAGAAAATCACGCAACTGGACTGGAAAGCGGCCTCGGCGGAAGCGCAAATGGAGTTGGGCACCAACCTGGTGCATAAATGGGGGGTGCAATCGCTGCAAAACTGCTCGACATGTCACCGATGAAAACACCTTTGACCCCCGGGCAAATCGGCCCGAAGTACTGGCGGAGCCTGGACGAACTGGCCGGGACGGCGGAATTCCAGCAATGGGTGGCGCGCGAATTCCCGTCCGGGGCGAGCGAATTGCTTGACCCGGTGTCGCGGCGAAAATTCGTCAAGCTCATGTCCGCGTCGTTCCTGCTGGCGGGCCTGGGCGCCACCGGGTGCCGCCGGCCGGTGGAGAAGATCCATCCCTTCGCCAGGATGCCCGAGGACTACGTCCACGGCCAGGCGCAATACTTCGCCACGGCCATGCCGGCGCGACGGGGAGCGATTCCGCTGGTTGTCAAGTCGAGCGACGGGCGGCCGACGAAAATCGAAGGCAATTCGGATCATCCCGACAGCAACGGGAGCGCCGACGCCGCGGCGCAGGCGGCGGTGCTGAGCCTATACGATCCGGATCGGGCCACGCGCTACGCGCGGAACGGGGAAATTTGCACGCGGGCCGCCGCGTTGGACGGGCTGACGGCGCTGGCCGCGACACTTGGCAGCGGGGAGGGCGCGGCTTTTCTTCTGGAGCAAAGCAGCTCGCCGTCGCGCGCGCGAATGCAGCAGGCCGTGGGGGCGAGATTTCCCAAGGCGCGCTGGCATGTCTATGAGCCGGTTGACCTGGATATGCCGCGGACGGCGGCAACAATGGCCTACGGCAAACCCGTGGCGCCCTATTACAATTTGGACAAGGCGCAGACGATTCTGGCGCTGGATTGCGATTTCATCGGCAGCGAACAAAACGCGACGGTCAACATCGCCCGATTCGCGCAGGGCCGCGGGCTTGCGTCCAAGGAGGACGCGATGAGCCGGCTCTACGCGGTGGAGAGCCTTTACACGCTGACGGGGATGAATGCCGATCACCGCCTGCGCGTGGCGCCGGGGATGATCGTGCCGGTGGTGGCGCGGCTGGCGCTGAATATCATGGGCGACAAGGCCGACGGGAAGCTGGCGGCATTGTCCAGGCCCGCCGAGGCGCACGATGAATGGATTTTGCCGTGCGTGAAAGATTTGAAGGCGACGGGGGGAAAGAGCCTGGTGATGGGGGGCTACCGGCTGCCGTTGCCGGCGCATTTGCTGGTTCTGGCGATGAACGAGGCGCTTGGGGCCAAGGATCAGACCATCGAATTTCACGCCGTCCCCGAAGCGGTGGAAGAGGACATTTCCGCGCTGGCAAAGGATCTGCACGCCGGAAAAGTGCAGACGCTGGTGATCCTCGGGGGAAATCCCGCCTATAACGCGCCGGCGGATTTGGGGTGGGCCTCGGCGCAGGCGAAAGCCAAAACAGTCGTGCGCCTGGGGTATCATGAAGACGAGACATCGTGGAATCCGTCGCTGCAGGGGGTCACGCAGTGGGATTTGCCGGCGGCGCATTTTCTGGAATCGTGGGGCGACGCGCGGACGGCCAACGGAACGCTTTCGCCGATCCAGCCGTTGATTGAACCGATGTTCGACGGGCTGACGGAGCTGGAAGTGCTGGCAATTTTGGCTGGGGCGGAAAAGACCAAACCTTACGACATTACGCGGGAAACATTCCGGGCGATTGGCGGCCCGTCGGAAAACGACTGGCGGAAGTATCTGCACGACGGCTACTTGGCCGGAAGCGCGTCGGAACCGGCGAGCGCGCAGTATAAGGCGGAATTGCTGCCGCCGATCCTGGCTTTGGTGAAAGAGCCGGCCAGCGCGCCCGGCCCGGAGAAGCTGGAGGTGGTTTTCCATCGGGACTCGAAGATGGACGACGGGCGGCATAACAACAACGGGTGGTTGCAGGAATTGCCCGATCCGGTGACCAAGCTGACGTGGGACAACGCGATATTGGTGAGTCCGAAGACGGCCCGCGAAATGGGGCTGGCGCCCCGGGAGCAGAAGCAGGACCAGACCCAGCGATTTTACGACCAAGTGGTGGAGATACAATTAGGCCCGCGCACGGTGCGCGGGGCCATCTGGGTGCAGCCGGGGATGGCGGATTACACGGTGGGGCTGGCGCTGGGCTACGGGCGGGAAAGGACGGGCCGGATCGGGCGCAATGCGGGCTACAACGCCGGCAAGATACGGACGAGCGAGGGGATGAATTACGCCTCCGGGGCCACGCTCAAAAAAACCGGCGAGACGTTCCAACTCTCGACGACGCAAAGCCACTGGAACATGGAAGGGCGCGCCCCGGTGCGGGAGGGGAATTTGGAGGATTTTCGCAAGCAGCCGGATTTCGCGGGGAAAATGACGCTGGAAAGGCCGCCGGTGGTGGCGCCGCTTTATCCCAACCCGCTGGACCGAATGAAGACCAAAGCATTGCACCAGTGGGGCATGGCGATAGATTTGAACAAATGCGTGGGGTGCTCGGCGTGCATGGTGGCGTGCCAGAGCGAGAACAACATACCCATCGTGGGCAAGGAAATGGTCGGCAAGAGCCGGGAGATGCACTGGATTCGGATTGACCGGTATTATGCCGGCATCGGGCCGGAGCCGGAAGCGGAGCCGCAGGCTGCGTTGCAGCCGATGCTCTGCCAGCATTGCGAAGCGGCGCCCTGCGAGAATGTTTGCCCGGTCAACGCGACATCGCACGATGACGAGGGCCTGAACGTGATGACTTACAACCGGTGCGTGGGCACCCGGTATTGTTCCAACAACTGCCCCTACAAGGTGCGGCGCTTCAATTTCTTCGATTACAACCGCCGGCCGCTGGACAACCTTTACCAAAGCCCGCTGGATCCGCGCGACCGGAGCGGGGGCAAGTGGGAGTTGCTCAGATGGTGGGAGAATCCCGACCGCGGCAACCGGCCGGAGGACGAATGGCAAATGGCGCGTCTGGTTCATAATCCAGACGTGTCGGTGCGGATGCGGGGCGTGATGGAAAAATGCACCTTCTGCCTGCAACGGATAGAGCAGGCGAAGATCGCGCAGAAAGTCAAAGCGCGGGCCTCGAACCACATTCGCCTTTCGGAGAAGGAAGGGACCATCCCCAAGACCGCCTGCCAGCAGGCGTGCCCCGCCCAGGCGATTGCTTTCGGGGATGTTTCCGACCCTGAAAGCACGGTGTCCAAGTGGAAGGCCCAGCCGCGAAATTACACGGCGCTGGATTTTCTGAATACCAAACCGCGGCTGACCTATCTGGCAAAAATTCGCAATCCCAATCCTGAGATGCCTGATTACAAGCGCCACCAGGAGCCTTACAGCTACGACCAGTTCAAAGAAACCATAGGGCGCGCGGCCATCGAAGAGGCTGAACCGGCCGGGAAAGGAGCCCGGTAATGGCCGAGGCGGATCCAAGGCCCATCGGGACCTCGTTGCCCGGCTTCCAGGCGGCGCCGCTGGTGGTACATGCCCCGCCGGTGGAGCTGGAGCGCGAACCGCTGGTGGCGCACGGGCGCGGGATCGGCTGGCTTTCGGACACCATCGCCGGCGTGGCGGAAGGCAAACCGGCGGCATGGTGGAAAATCTGTTTTGGCATCAGCTTCACGATGATGTTGGTGTGCTTCGGGTGCGTTCTCTACCTGATGTCCACGGGAGTGGGGGTGTGGGGATTGAATCATCCGATCATGTGGGGGTACGCGATAGTGAACTTCGTGTGGTGGATCGGGATCGGGCACGCGGGAACCCTGATTTCGGCGATTCTGTTTTTGCTGCGGCAGAAGTGGCGGACTTCGATCAACCGCGCGGCCGAGGCGATGACAATTTTTGCGGTGATGTGCGCGGGGGTGTTTCCGCTGATACATATTGGGCGCATCTGGTTGGGGTGGTGGCTCTTCCCGATCCCCAATTCCAACGGCATCTGGCCGCAATTCCGCTCGCCGCTGATGTGGGACGTTTTCGCCGTGTCCACCTACTTCACCGTATCGGTGCTGTTTTGGTATATGGGCTTGATCCCCGACCTGGCGGTGATGCGGGACCGGGCAAGAACGAGAATCCGGAAAATAGGCTATGGGCTGTTCGCGCTGGGCTGGACCGGGTCGAACCGGCACTGGAGCAATTATGAAAAGGCCTACCTGATATTGGCCGGACTATCCACGCCGCTGGTGCTCTCGGTGCATTCCATCGTCTCGCTGGACTTCTCGGTCTCGCAGTTGCCCGGCTGGCATACGACTATTTTCCCGCCTTACTTCGTGGCCGGGGCGGTTTACTCCGGGTTCGGCATGGTGCTGACACTGCTGGTGCCGCTGAGGCGGATGCTCAAGCTGGAAGACATCATCACGGTGCGGCATGTGGAATTGATGTGCAAAGTGACGCTGCTGACGGGCTCGATAGTGGGCTACGCCTACGCGATGGAATTCTTCATCGCGTGGTATAGCGGAAATCCTTACGAGAAGTACCTGTTTATCCACAATCGGGCGGCCGATCCGTATATCATCGGACCGCTGATGGGGATCAAGGCCGCCCCTTACTGGTGGGCCTACTGGACGATGATCATCTGCAACGTGGTGGTGCCGCAGTTGTTCTGGTTCAAGAAAGTGCGGACGTGTATGATCGTGGTGTTCGTCCTTTCAATCCTGGTAAATATCGGAATGTGGTTTGAACGGTTTGTCATAGTGGTGACATCGCTGAGCCGGGAATTCATTCCGTCGAACTGGGGCTATTATAGCCCAAGCCCGGTGGATATACTCCAGTTTCTGGGCACGTTCGGATTGTTCTTCACGTTTTTCCTTTTGTTTCTGCGTTACGTTCCATTGATAGCGATCGCCGAGGTCAAGGGGGTGACGCCCCAAGCCGACCCGCATCACCCGCTGGGAGGGGCGAAAACCGGAGGACACCACTGATGAGCAGCGCGAAAGCCTATGCCATGATGGCGGAGTTTGACAACGCGGCCGCGATCCTGCACGCGGCGGAAAAAGTGCGGGAACAAGGCTACCACAATTGGGATGTGTTCACCCCATTCCCCATCCACGGGATGGACCGGGCGATGGGCATCAGGAATTCCAAAGTGGGGTGGTTTTCCTTCCTGGGCGGCTGCACGGGCTACCTGACCGGGATGTTGATGATCTGGTTTATGAACGCGGTGGATTACCGGATCCCCATTGGGGGCAAGCCGATGTTCAGCCCCTTTGCCGCCTTCCCGCCCTCCTACGAACTGACGATACTCTTCGGCGCGTTCGGCGCGCTGCTGGGAATGCTATTTCTCAACCGGCTCCCGCGCCTGCACCACCCGCTGCTGAAGAACCCGCGGTTCGCGCTGGCCAGCCATGACCGTTTTTTTGTGGTCATAGAAACCGGGGACCAAAAATACTCGGAAACAGGAACGCGCGCGCTGCTGGAGTCGCTGGGCAGCAAACACATAGAACTGGTCGAGGAATAATGCGCTATTTTTACCTGATTTTTTTACTGATGATCGTGACCGTGCTCGGTATGGCCGGTTTTCGCGGGAGCAAGTCGCGCCAGCCTCCCATCGAGCTATTCAACGACATGGTGCGGCAAAACAAGGTCCGCCCGCAGTCGCCGAGCGATTTTTTCGACGACCAGATCAGTTCGCGGGTGCGTCCCGAAGGCACCGTTGCTGCCGCCCCGCCTTACGAACTGAACGGGGAAGTAGTGAAGATAAACGGCAACCCGGTTTATCCCTACCAGGACGCGCCCGTGAACACGGGGCGGGTTTTCGGCTCGACGAACTTCGTGGAGGTGAATCCGCTGGCGATAACGCGGCAATTGCTGGATCGGGGCCAGGATCGCTATCAAATCTATTGCATGCCCTGCCATGGCCCGGCCGGGGACGGGAAGGGGATCACCGGCAAATTCGGGATGAGCGGGATGGCCAATTTCCACGATCAGCGGCTGGTGAACATGGGGGATGGGGAGATATTCAACAGCATGTCCGCCGGCAAGAACCTGATGCCCGCCTACGGCGCGATCATTCCCGTGCCGGACCGCTGGGCGATCATCTCCTACATCCGCGCGCTGCAAAGGAGCCAGTTGGCCACGGTGGAGGAGGTCCCCGAGGCGCAGCGCGGGAACTTTAAGAAATAAAATATGCCCCAGAACACCCAATCCTCGTCGGTGGCTCCGCTGGATTTGTCGAAGTGGCGCAACGCGCCGTGGATCATGATCGGCGTTGGGGGGATCGTGGCGGCGCTGGCCGGGTGGAAAATGCCCGAACAATTTGCCTTCTCCTGGCTGCTGGCGTTCATGTTTTATCTCAGCCTTTGCCTGGGGGGGCTGTTTTTGGTGATGGTGCATCATCTCTTTGACGCAAGCTGGTCGGTGCCGACGCGTCGTTTTTGCGAGCATCTGGCGTGTCTGGCCGGGTGGCCGATGCTGGTCTTGTTTGTGCCCATCGCGGCGCTGGCGCCACGGCTTTACGAATGGATGAGGACGCTGGCCCATCCCAACCTCTCGCTGCAAGCCAAATACCCGCTGTTCACCATGGCCGGTTATTACATCGGCGTGGCGGTATGTTTTGGCGTGTGGTGGCTCTTTTCCAACCGGCTGCGCTACTGGTCGCTGAGACAGGACCGAACGGGCGAGGTCCTTTGCACGAGGAAGATGCGGTTTTATTCGGCCACCGGCATAATACTCTTTGCCCTGACGCTGACGCTGGCGGCGATCGTGTGGATACAAGGGCTGATGTATGAATGGTATTCGACGATGTACGGCGTCTGGTATTTCGCCTCCAGCGTGTGGACCACGCTGGCCACGGTCTATGTGATCACGGTGATATTGCACCGCACGACGCCCTTGCGCGATGTGGTGCGGGAAAAGACCTATTACATGATCGGATCGCTGCTGTTCGCCTTCACGGTTTTCTACGCCTATATCAGCTTTGCGCAGTATTTCATCGTTTGGAACGCGAACATGCCGGAGGAGACGTTCTGGTACGTGGTGCGGGAAAAAGGGACTTGGTGGTTTACCGGGGCGATCGTGATCATCTTCGGGCACTTTTTCATTCCGTTTCTGGCGCTGCTGCGGATAGACGTGAAGTTGAAACTGACGACGATGCTGCCGATCTGCGCGTGGGCCTGGCTGATGCACGTGGTGGATTTGGAATTCCAAATCATGCCGCGATTGCACCCAGATGGGGTCTGGACATCCAGCTTCCCATTCCTGACAGGCGGACTGATTGTGGATGGGGCCTGCTTATTGTTGATCGGGGGCGTGCTGGCCATACTTTTCCTCTATTCCCTCGGGCGACACCCGATTTATCCCGTCAAAGACCCGCGGATGGCCGAGGCGCTGGATGTGTATGTGGCGCCGGCCAGCTCGATTTCCGCCAAATCCGAACACGCCAAATGAACGCTCCAACCTGCGAACCTTGCCGCCGAAAGACCAGCGCCGGCGTTTATGTCCTCGGCGTGGCGGGGACATTTTTGGTGATGGCCTGGCTGGTCTGGCTGATGCGCAGCTACACGCAGCCGCCCGCGCTGGCGGCAGTGCGGGCCGCCGAGCGGCTCAAGATCAAGGCCGATTTTCTCGCCGCCAACGCGCCGCTGCTGGAGAGCTACGCGTGGCAGGACCCGACCCATGACGTGGTGCGCATCCCGGTGGCGCGGGCGAAGGAATTGATATTGCAGGAGTGGCAGAATCCTGTGGCGGGCCACAGCCTGCTGACCAATCGGGCCGCGAAGGCCTTTGCCCCCGTTGCGGAAGCCAAGAACCAATACGAGTAGCTTTGGATGAATGCCATTGACGCACCAGAGCAAAGGGCGGCGCAGGTATCCAGCGCTGAACTTAAAGCTTCCGGCTCCGTCCCGATCCTGCTGCTTTTCGCCAGCGCGGCAGTCTGGCTGCTGCCGGCCTGGCTGCTGGCGCTGGTTTGTTCCCTCAAATTCCATATTCCCGGCCTGCTGGCGGCGGAGCCGATGCTCAGTTATGGACGGCTTCGCGCGGCGTCGGACACGGCGTTGCTGTACGGTTTCGGCGTTCCCGCCGCCCTGGCCACCTGCCTGTGGCTGCTCTGCCGCCAGGGCCGCGCCCGCCTGGCTGCGCCGGCGGTGGCGGCGGTCGGGGCGGTGTTTTGGAATTTCGCGGTGGCAGGCGGCCTGTGGGGGATTTTGCGCGGCGCGGGCACAGGATACGAGGCGTTTGAAATACCGCGCGCCCTTGCGCCCATCCTGCTGTTGTCCTACATCCTGATCGGGCTTTGCGGGATCATCACCTTTCATCATCGCCAGGCGGGACCGCTCTATCCGGCGCAATGGTTCGTGCTCGGAGCGATTTTTTGGTTTGCGTGGATTTTCTCCACAGCGGCGATGCTGCTGCTCTGGGAGCCGGCGCGGGGTGTGCTGCAGGCGTCGGTAAATTGGTGGTATGAGAACAACCTGGGCACCGTTTTCCTGGGTTTTGCAGGACTGGCCCCCATATTCTATTTCATTCCCAAACTGACGGGACGGCCGCTGCACAGCCGGTATCTGGCGGCCTTTGCGTTCTGGCTGCTGGCCTTGTTCGGTTCCAGCGGCGGAATGCCGGACGGCGCGCCGCTGCCAAGCTGGATGATCGGCGTCTCGGTGGCGGGGACAGTGTTGACCCTGATTCCGATCCTGGCGGTGGGTTTGAATCTATATTTGACGGCGCGGGACACCCCGTCGACGGTGGACGCCAGCCCCTCACTTGGCTTCTTTTGGGCGGGGCTGATTTTTTGGATTATCGCAGGCGCGCAACAGGTGGCGGGGGCCTTGCCCGGCGTCGGCAGCCTGACCAATTTCACCTGGTTTGGCGTCGCGCAGCGCGATTTGTTCCGCTGCGGTTTTTTTGCCATGACGATGTTCGGCGCGGCCTATTACATCGTGCCGAGGCTGGCGGACCCGAGATGCAATTGGCCCGAAGGGCTGTGGCGGGCGGGTTTGATCAAACTGCATTTTTGGCTGACGCTGGCGGGAACGTTGATCGGGTACGTATCGCTGCTCGCCGCGGGTGTCTGGCAGGGAGTGGCGCTGGACAATGCGGCCAATCCGTTTGGCTCGGTGATGAGAAGCACATTGATGGCCATCCGCATGAGCACGTTGGCTCCCCTGCTGCTGTTTATTGGCGCGGCAGTTTTCCTGGTTAATTTTGCCCTGCTTTTGAAGAGCCGCGGCTGCGGTTGCCGCCGGGAAAAATCCAGCACTTGTGAATCGCCAAAGGAGGCTGCATGAATTCCGGCCCGATGTTGTTCCTGGGATTGTTCGCGTCAATGGCTGTCTCATGGGCGACGTTCATACTCGCCCCGCAATTGCAGTTGGGGAATCTGGCGCCGGCCAAGACGGTTTCCGTGTCGTCGGTGCCTGTGGATTATCCTAACAACCTGCCCGGCATGGCGCGGCTGGGGGCGGAGGTCTATCGCGCCAGCGGATGCGCGTATTGCCACACCATGCAAGTCCGCCCGGCCACCCTCGGCTCGGACCTGGCGCGTGGTTGGGGCATTCGCCGCAGTGTCGCCCAAGACTACATCTTCGATCAACCCGTCTTGCTGGGCACGCAGAGAATCGGCCCCGACCTGGCCAATGCCGGGATGCGGATGGATGCCACCGCGATGCTCACGCGCCTGTGGGACCCGCGCATCCTCCAAGACGATTCGGTGATGCCGTCCTACCGCTATCTGTTTGACGTGCGCAGAATTGGCCGCGCGCCATCGAGCAACGCGCTGGTGACGCCGCGACAATTTGCCGCGCCCGAGGGATGGGAGATCATTCCCCGGACACCGGCGCTGGCGCTGGCGGCGTGGATGTCCAATTCGCGCCAGGACAAATATCTCTTTGAAGCGCCGCCGCCCGCGCCTGCCGCCGGGACCAATGCCCCAGGCACCAATGCCGCGCCCGCCGGCGCGATCCACGCTCCCGCAAAATGAGCCAGAACCAACCATCCCACAGCGCCAGTGTTGAAGGCCCTGAGCCGTCGGCCGGTTCCGCGACCGTTCCGATCTGGCTGATCATGGCGATGGGGGCGCTCTTGTTCTGGGGGGCCGTCTATTTGGATGATCACGCGGGAAGCTTCGACCGGCAGGTATTTGAGCCATTCACTTCGCACGCAGAAATAGAGAGCCTGCAGCCCTACGATCCCAACCGGGCGTTTCTGGCGGAAGGGGAGGATGTGTTCAACAAGACCTGCGCGGCGTGCCATCAAAGCAGCGGGTTGGGCAAGGAAGGCCAGTTCCCGCCGCTGGCGGGATCGGACTGGCTGCTGGCGCCCTCGGCCACGCGGATTGGGCGCATTGTGCTGCGGGGTCTCAACGGGTCGCTGCGAGTGGAAGCCAATGGCAAACTGGTGAATCTGAACGCGGCGATGGCTCCGTTGGGGGACTCATATGATGATGAGCACCTGGCCGCCGCGCTAACCTACGTGCGGCAGCAATGGGGCAACAACGCCGCAAAAATCACGCCGGAGGAGATCAAGGCCATTCGCGCGGCGGTGGGGTCGCATCCCGGCCCATTTACGCCCGACGAACTGCTGCAGATTCCGCTGCAGCCGCCGAAGTAAGGCGGGGCCAAATTTAACGTCCTGCCGATGTTAAATCCAAGACTTTGACTTCTTTGACGGCGTGGTCGGCCCAGTACCAAAGAGCAACCCGGCCGAGAATCAACACTTGGATTGGCCTTCCGATTTCATCCCTCTCAACATAGTCGCCCATTCTGTAAGGGTCATCTGCGAGTTCGTCAAAGAGCCGGGTGAGCCGCAATTTCTCACGGCGCGAAAAGTTGCTGAGGGATGCAATAACTTCCTTGGCGATCAGAACCCGGTACGGTGGCATTACTGCGCCTCATTCGCCTCGGAAGCCTTCTTCCAATCTGGCAGGGAAACCCAATTGGCAGGATTCTTGTCGTCAATGCGCCGGGTCATTTCTGACCGCCAAGCGCTGTCTTTCTCAAGGCGAAGATGCAACAGAAAGGCCGCCAATTGGTTTTGGCGTTCCGAGGGCCAATCGGCCACTTCCCGCATTATCTCCGCCATACTCATGTTCGAAGCATGCCACAATTGACCCCTTGGCGCAATGCCGATTATTTGGTTAGGCCGGTAAGAGAGGTCAGACGAAACGTTCGCCCCATCTTAATTGCTACTGATTACACTGCAATGGCATAGTTAATATGCGGTGGTGCCGCCATGACGGCCTCAAAGCTTTGCGATCTTTGCTTTGGCGGCTAAAGCAGATTCCGCTGCAGCCGCCGAAGAAAGGCGGGGCCAAAGCAGCGCGCCCATGCGCGCCCCTTTCTCGTAACAATCGAGGCTGAATTTCTCATTGGGCGAATGGGCGTTGTCATCCGGCAGGGCGAGTCCCAGGAGGAGGGAATCCACGCCAAGCAGCTTCTTGAATTGAGTGACAATGGGGATGGCCCCGCCCTCGCGCATGAGAATCGGCTCATGGCCAAAAGCTTCCTTCAAGGTGCTTGCGCCGGCTTTGGCGAGCCAGCCGGTGGGAGAGACCCAATACGGCTCCGCGCCATGGCCGGCGGCAATCTCCAGGCGGACGGTTGGCGGGCAGATTTTTTTAAGATGTTTTGCGATGAGCCTGCCGATGCGCTCCGGCTTCTGATTGGGCACCAGGCGGAAAGTCAACTTGGCCCTGGCCCAAGCCGGAATGATGGTCTTGCTCCCCTCGCCCTGATAACCGCTGGTCAGGCCGTTGATCTCAATGGTGGGACGGGCGCCGCGCTGCTCGGTGAAATTGTAGCTGCGTTCGCCAAAAAGGCGTGGGACGCCCAGGAGTTGGCGATAGGCGGAAGAGGTCATGGGGAAACGGGCCATTTGTTTTCTTTCGTAGGCGGAAAGGGCCTCCACGTCGTCGTAAAAACCTGGAATGGCGACCCGGGCATTGTGGTCGCGCAGGCGGGCGAGCAACTGGCTCAGGGCCAGGGCCGGATTTTCCACCGTGCCGCCGAAAATGCCGGAATGCAAATCACGGGACGGCCCATGGACGGTGATTTCCACGGCGCATATACCGCGCAAGGCGTAGGTAAGGGCGGGATAATTCAGCCCCGGCATTCCGGTGTCGGAAATGACGACGGCGCGGCATTGGAGTTCATGGCGATTGGCGAGCAAAAAGGCGTCGAGGCTTTTGCTGCCAACCTCTTCCTCGCCCTCGATGATGAAGGTGAGGTCGCAAGGCAGTGGAGTGTTGGTGGCCAGGCAGGCTTCGACGGCGTTGAGGTGGGCGAGGTTTTGGCCTTTGTTGTCGCTGGCGCCGCGCGCGAAAAGGGAACGGCCTTGGAGACGCGGCTCGAAGGGAGGACTATTCCAAAGCTCGAAGGGTTCGGCGGGCTGGACATCGTAATGGCCGTAAATAAGAAAGGCCGGTTTTTGAGAAGACTTGCGGCGCGGCGTTTTGGCGAGCACGACGGGGTGGCCGGAGGTCGGACAGAGGCGGGCGTCCAAGCCGATTTTCTTGCAATGGGCCACCAGCCACCGGGCGCAGGCGGCCAGATCGCTGCGATGGATGGGTTGGGCGGAGACGCTGGGAAAGCGGAGGTAATCACAAAGCTCGGTGAGGAAACGCGCTTTGTTTTGTTCGAGATAATCGAAGACGGCTTGCACAAGTAACTCCCAAACTAGGCGGGACGGACGCGGATGTCGAAGCCAAAGTTCGCATTGGGCGCATTCGATCTTTTGGGTTCCCCTGGCAATGTTCATCTTAATTCTAATCCCCGCCCCACCCTCTGAGATTAGGATTAGGATTAGGAAAAGACCAAGGATGCAAGATGCGCCCAGTTCAGGGCGGGGGCCGGCGGTGCGACCAGTAAAACGGGCGGCGGCGCAAGTGCATCACAGCTTTGATGTAAATGGCGTCGCCCCGAACGCTGTAAACAATGGCGTAAGGAAAACGGTGAAAGTTGAGTTTACGGTTGACTCCTTGAAAGATGCGCAAACGTTCCGGCTCCGCCGTGATGCGACGCAACGTGCGCACAAATTCGTTCAGAAAATCGTCGCCAAGTCCGGCTTGCCGTTCGTCGTACCAGAAGGCGGCCCGCTCCAGTTCCTGGTCGGCTTCAGGATGGCTTTCGACCCGCATGGAGCTTGGAGCGAATCTCCTGGAGCGCCTCCGCCACGGGGCGGCAAACCACCTGGCCTTCGTCAATCTCACGGGAACGCCGGTCAATGACATCGCGCCACTGGGCCTCGGCGTCAACGTCCGCGACATCGTCAAGACTGGCGATAAGTTGATGGGCCAGGAAGGCCCGGTCCTGAACCGGCAACGCCAGCACCTGGGCGACTTTTTCCGCGGTAACGCTCATTCCTTGAATGCTACCGCACAGCCCGTTGAAATTCAACTTTTCATTTCCAGGGTGGCAAACGCGGGGTGGCTGGGGCAAGATGGGCGGGAGTGAAAATTTCGGTTGTCATCCCGGCTTTCAATGAGGAGAAGCTGATCGGGGCGACCTTGCGCAGCATCCAGGCGGCGGGAGCGGCGTTCGAGAAGATGGGCTGGGCGAGGGAAATGGTGGTGTGCGACAATAATTCCACCGACGCGACGGCGGCGCTGGCCCGCGCGGCGGGAGCGCAGGTGGTCTTCGAGCCCATCAACCAGATTGGCCGGGCGCGCAATACCGGCGCGGCGGCCGCGAGCGGAGAATGGCTGGTTTTTGTGGACGCGGATTCGCGCCCCAGCCGGGAACTTTTCGCGGATGCGGCGGCGGAGATTCAGTCGGGCCGGTGTCTGGCC
Organism: Verrucomicrobiota bacterium; assembly: GCA_049522055.1. Lineage (GTDB taxonomy): Bacteria > Verrucomicrobiota > Verrucomicrobiia > Limisphaerales > Palsa-1400 > JBEKOF01. Next base: position 14,742 of record JBEKOF010000063.1, read on the forward strand.
GGGGGTTGCACGGTGCGGATGGATGCGCGGAGTCTGGCCGGGGACTTGGGCACGGGTCTCTGGAACCAAATCAGCCGGATTGCGAGATGGACGGCCGGATCGTTTATTTTTTGCGAGAAGGCGGCGTTTGAGAAGATCGGCGGGTTCAATGAGGAGTTGTTTGCCTCGGAGGAAATTGACCTGAGCAGGCGGCTGAAAAAACTGGCGCGGCAGGAGGGGAAAAAGATTGTGATACTGCATCGCCATCCGCTGGAGACGTCGGCGCGAAAATTGTCGCTCTACACGCGGCTGGAATACCTGCGTTTTCTCCGGAAAGCCATTTTCAATCCGCGCCAGACGGTCACGAGCAGGGAAGCGTGCAAGCCGTGGTATGACGGGAGAAGGTGAGTTATTGCAAATGAAGATTGGCCAGGACCGGATCAAGGGCCTGTTTCCACACGGCATAACCCGCGGCATTGAGATGCAGATGGTCGGGACGGAAGTCTTCGGGGTTGGGATTGCCTTTTTCGTCGGCGAAAATTCCCCAGGTGTCGCAGATGGCGAAGTTAGGCTGGGTGTTGACGAACTGTTCCACCAGGGAATTGGCCTTCTGTATTTTCCCGGCGTAAATCTGCGCGTTGCCGTCGGATCTGGGCATGACTTTGCAGACAATGACTTTGAGCTTGGGATTGTAATTCTGGATTGCCAGGAGAATCAGGCGGATGTTGGCGGCCACGTCTTCGCCATCCGCGCCATCGCCGACATCATTGGTGCCGATGAGCAGGACGATGGCGGCGGGGTTGAGGCTCAAGACATCCGCCTTGAGGCGGTAAAGCACTCCGCTGGTGATGTCGCCGCCGATGCCGCGATTGGCGACCTTTAATTTCGGGAAATCAGCGGCGAGCGTGCTCCACCCCTCGGTGATGGAGTCACCCAAGAACACGACGGCGCCGACATCGTTGCTGGCGGTGGCCCGCCATTGCGCGTGGTCGCGCGCCCACACTTCCGCGAGCCTGTTCCACAGATGTGGCGGCACTTTTCCAGGCAGGCGGTCGAGGCCTGGGAATTGCGACGCGTCGGTGGCGGTGTCCGGCGCCAGGGCCGGGGTGTTGGTGACTTGGGCGCGGGCGGGGATGGCCGCGGCGCCTGCCAGCGTGAGCGCGGCGCACAAAAACGCGCGGGGCGCGAAAATTTCGCGGAGGACAAGTGTGGTCTTCATTCGGTGAGTAATTATTGATTATTTGGTTTGTTGGAAAAATCGGAGAAATCGGAGAAATCGGAGGTTAATCGGTTGAGCAGGGGGCGAGGATGGCGGCGCTCATGCCGTGGATGATTTTTTTGTCGGCGGGACAAATCGTGGCCAGGACGCCGCACAAAAGCGCCCGCGCGGCGTCCCCGTCGCCGGTGACAAAATAGTATGGACAGAGACGCACCCGTCCGGGCATGGCGACCGGTTGCTCCTTTTCGAAATCATACCAGTGCGACTCCACCAGACGGGGTTTGAGGTAGCGCTGCAACACATAGGGGGAAAGCGGGAAGGCGCGGAGGGCCTCGTCCACGGCGGCGCTCCAGTCGGCGGTGGAAAGATCGGCGCCCAGATGGACGCCGCGGGCGCCCCAGGCCTTATCGGAGAAGCCGGAGATTTTGAGGATCAATTCGCGCTCGCGCTGGGAAAGGAGTTTGAGCTGGTTCCAGTCTGTCAAGTCTAATTGTGGGATGGCGCCCTGGGGCGGGAGCGGGGCGGGATCCACCATCCAGGTGTAGGGGACGAGCCGCTGAAGGCGATCCAGGAAGCCCTCGCCCAATTCCTGGCGCCAAAAGGGCCGGAGATTGCGGTTCCACAAGAGGGCGAAGAGCATTTTTTCCTCGAAGACGGGCTTGGGCGGCGGGGTGAGGCGGATTTTTTTATCCAGCGCCAGGTCCATCAAGGTTTTTGCGGCGGGGATGTTGGGGAGGTCGAACAATTCAAAGAAGCGATAAACGGCGTCGCCGCTTTGATAGGCGGTGAAGCCCGGTTCGCGGATTTGGAATTTTTCGCCCAATTGGGCGGCGAGCCAGGCCATTTCGGGGCGGTAGGTTTGGGCCTCGTGGGAAACGACGATGTGAACGGATTTGGCCGGGCCGAAAATGCCGGCGAAGCCGCGGAGCATGCCGTCGGGGCCGCCGATGACGTTTGGGGCGGCGATGGGGGGGGCGGAATAGGTTTGGTTGAGCCAGGCGGTGAGACCGATGCCGCCGGGGACGCTGTCCAATTCGGCGATGCACGGCCCGGCTTCGTGGAGGATGATGTCGGGACGGATGACGCGCGGGAGTTCGCCTTTCAAGGCGGCGGCGCGCTGGACTTGGAGCAATTCCGGCGGCTTGCCCTGATCGAGCCATTGGGCGACCCAGGAGGGCTGACTGCCTTCGAGGCTTTTGCGATAGAGGAGATTGACGGCGCGGTTGAATTGAAGGAGGACGCGGCCCAAGCTTTCCAACGAGCGGGCCAGTTCGGGGCCAAGGGGAAACGGGGAGAGGGAAATGCGCCAATCCTGCCCGGCGAAAAAACCGCCGGGGGGGATGGAGTCGCGGAGGAAATGGGCGCGGGCGGCGAGATCGGTGATGGTGGTCATTCAGAGATGTGGGATTGGAAAACTAGTGTAGTGTCCCTGAGATGGCTATACATAAACGTGGCAGCGGCGTCTCGCCGCTGTTTGCCCGCTCAACCGCCAGCCACAGCGGCGGGACGCCGCTGCCACACCATAAATGGTTATGTCTAGTCATTTCAGGGACATTAGACTAGGTTCTGAGCTGGCCGTTGCCGGTGCCGATCCATTTGTAGGTGGTCAACTCCTCCAGGCCCATGGGGCCGCGCGCGCCGATTTTGTCGGTGCTGATGCCGATTTCAGCGCCCATGCCGAATTGGGCGCCATCGGTGAAACGAGTGGAGGCGTTCCAATAGACCGCCGCGGAATCCACCTGGGCCAAAAACTCCGCCGCGCGGCCCTCGTCGCGAGTGACGATGCTGTCGGAATGGGCGGAGCCAAAGCGGTTGATGTGCTCAACGGCCTGGCGCACGCCGTCCACGACGCGGATGTTGAGGATGTAATCGTTGTATTCGGTGTAGAAATCCTGCTCGGTCGCGGGCCGGATGGGATGGGCGGGATGAGGGAGGGAGGATTCCAAGATTTTGCGCGAGGCCTCGTCGGCGCGCAGCTCGACTTTTTTGGCGTTGAGCCGGGCGGCAATGAGGGGAAGAAACTCCGTGGCGATGGAGGCATCAACGAGCAAGGTTTCCATGGCGTTGCAGACTGCGGGGCGCTGGCATTTGGCGTTGAAGGCGATGTCGGCGGCCATGTTCAAATCGGCGGCGGCGTCCACATAGACATGGCAAACGCCTTTGAAATGTTTGATGACCGGAACCTTGGAACAGTCGGTGACGGCGCGGATGAGGCTTTCGCCGCCGCGGGGCATGCACAAATCAATGTATTGGGTGAGGGCGAGCAATTCGTTGACGGCTTGACGGTCGGTGGTGGGGACGACCTGAATGGCGTGGGCGGGGAACGCGGGCAGGACCTGGGCGGCGGCCTGGGTGAGCAGACCGGCAATGGCTTGATTGGAATGAAGGGCCTCCCTGCCGCCGCGCAGGATGACCGCGTTGCCCGATTTGAAACAAAGGCTGGCGGCGTCGGCGGTGACGTTGGGGCGGGATTCGTAAATGATGACCACAACGCCAATGGGGGTGGAAATTTTGCGCAGACGCAACCCATTGGGACGGGTCCGGTCGTCGAGGATTCTGCCGACGGGATCGGGCAAAGCGGCGACATCGCGCAGGCCGGCGGCCATGGCGGAGATGCGTTTGTCGTCGAGCTGGAGACGGTCGAGCATGGCATTGGAAAGGCCGCTTTCGGCGGCTGCTTCCATGTCGAGGACATTGGCGTCCAGGAGTGGGGAGCGGTTTTGCTCGATAGCGGCGGCCATGGCGAGCAGGCAAGAGTTCTTCTGCGCGGCGGTCAACTGGGCCAGTTGCCAGGAGGCCGATTTGGCCTGGCGGGCCAGTTGGGTCATTTCATCTGTCAAACTCATGGAGGCAAGTTAATTCAAAATGGCGCGGTGGAAAGGGAAAATCTTGCTTTACATTGGGCCGCGCAACGGAGAGGGTTGCGCAAGTTGATATGCAAGACACGGATTTAGCACTTTGGGGATTATGGGTCGTGCCGCTGGGCTTGGCGATTTGTTTCGGCCCCGCGCTGATCGTCTGGCTGCGGGAGGAGTTGCGCGCCGGCGACAAGAGGAAATAGAGCGGTTTAGGAAATACTGCAGCCGGGGCTCGATGGGGATTGTGTTCGGCGAGGCGCCGAACACGGCAGGCGAGGGCGCCCGCGCTCCCATGATTTGCTTTGGCCCCGCGCTGATCGTCTGGCTGCGGGAAGAGATGCGCGCCGGCGACAAGAGGAAATAGAGCGGTTTAAGAAATACTGCAGCCGAGGCTTGATGGGAATTGTGTTCGGCGAGGCGCCGAACACGGCAGGCGAGGGCGCCCGCGCTCCCATGATTTGCTTCGCCCCCGTTTTTCGCGCAGGTTCGCGCTCCCCGATTCGTTCAGGGCGCCATCAGGCGGAAGAATTGCGCCGCGGAGTTGGTGGCTGGCAGAGTCAATAATAATGTTCCATCGCCGCCGGCGGCGGCGTTTGTCACCAGGCTCCAAGTGACGGGCGGGGTGATATTG
>JBEKOF010000064.1:0-19698 GCA_049522055.1 Verrucomicrobiota bacterium
CAACCGTCTCCTCCTGCGGACGATCCGAATCGTCTTCCCGGCATCCCGCAGTCCCCCCCGCGGACCAATTCCGGGGCCGACGCCCAAGGCAGAAGCAACGCTCGATCGGGTGCGGCAACCAGGACTACTAATTATGATGAATCCAAGGCCAATCCCTATACTCTTCCCGATCCGCTGGTCTTGAAGAACGGCCAGCCGGTCAAGGATGCCGGCGCCTGGTGGAATCAGCGCCGCCCGGAAATACTGGAAGATCTCCGCGCACAAATGTATGGACGAATTCCAGAAAACACGCCCAAGGTGACTTGGGAAGTCACCGCCACCAACGCCGGAGCTGCTGGGGGAACAGCCATCAAGAAGACCGTGGTCGGCCACATAGATAATTCGCGCTATCCCAGTGCCAATCCCAGAATCAACGTGACCCTGTACACCCCGTCCAAAGCCGTCGCCCCGGTGCCGCTGATCCTGGTCCTCGTCGCCGGCAGCCGGAGCCTCCGCCCGGCAGTCCGCTCTATCAACTCCTGGGCATCGGCTGGGGTTACGCGACGATGGAAGTCGGCCCGATTCAAAACGATTACAGCGGCGGGTTAACGTCCGGCATTATTGGTTTGATGTCCGATGGCAAACCGAGAAAGCCCGATGATTGGGGCGCTTTGTCAGCGTGGGCGTGGGGCGCCAGCCGCGTCCTGGATTATTTTGAGACCGACAAATCCGTGGATGCCAAACAAGCGGGAATTGAAGGCCATTCCCGCTACGGCAAGGCGGCTCTTTTGGCCGCCGCGCTGGATCCGCGCTGGGCGATTGTGTTCCCCAGTTGCTCCGGTGAGGGCGGCGCCAAACCGTCGCGGCGAAATTGGGGCGAGGCTTTGGATAACGTCGCCTCTTCGCATTGGTTCGCCGGCAATTTCCGAAAATATGCCGGACATTGGAACGATCTGCCAGTGGACGCCAACGAATTGATCGCCCTGGTCGCGCCTCGCCCGGTCTTCCTCAACGGCGGCACCGGGGACCAATGGGCCGATCCGCACGGCGCGTTCCTCGCCGCCTTCTCCGCCGGGCCGGTTTATCGCCTCCTCGGCAAGAAGGACTTGGGATCAACGGAAATGCCCGCCCCCGACACGGCGTTGACTTCGGGGGAATTGGCCTTTCGCTACCACGCCGGCCCGCACAGCGATGCTCCCGACTGGCCGGCCTTTCTACAGTTTGCGCAACGATACCTCAAAACGCCCGGCAGCCCGCCATCCGCTCCTTGATTGGCTGCGATAGATCAATAATTCCCCATGAAAACACTCTTCGCCCCGCGCGGCTTGCTCGCGGCTGCTTTTCTTTCCGCGGCCCTGGCCGCGGCGTCCCTCCGCGCCGCCGATGGCCCGAATTTGACCGCCAGTGACCTCCGCTTCACTACTAAAGGTGACCTGTTGTATGCGGTGATTCTGGGCAGGCCGGAAGGCGGCAAAGTGACCATCAAGGCCCTGGCCTCCAAATCGGCCCATTATCCCGGTGAGATTGGGAGCATTCAGATGCTGGGTTCGCCCGCGAAACTCGAATTTGCCGGCGAAGAAAACGCGTTGACGGTAACAGTCTCCGGAAATGGAACTTCCATTTTCGCGAATGCGTTGAAGGTTATTCCAAAAGCATGAACCGCCTCTTATGAAGCCCAGAATCGGACTCCCAACCGCTTCAAGGCTGGTCGCGCTGTTCCTGGTGACTTGGTTCTGTCCGCCGTTCCCGGCACGCGCAGAGACCAAGAACCTCGAACTGGCCCAATTCAAGGATCCCCCGGGCGAGTACCGCGGCATCCATTGGCAGGGGTTTAATCTGAACAGGCCCTCGGAAGCCGGCATCCGCGCCGGGATCCAAGCGGCGGCGACCAACGGGGCGTGGGGATCGTTTGAGCTTGGCCTCAGCGTCGGTGGCGCCACGACCGGATTGTCGGAGGGTTATTTGCGCGGATCACGGCGCGGGGCGAGCGACCAGGGCGTGGCCTACCTCAGCGAGGAGTACTTCCATTTTTACCGGATGGCCATCGAGGAGGGCCAGCGGATCGGCTTTCCCGACAGCATGATCTACGACGAATTGGGCTATCCCGCCGGCATCGCGGGCGGGCTGTTTTATTCCAAGTATCCGGAGCTTGCGGGAAAGAGCATTGAATTCAAGGAAACCAATGTCGCCGGCCCGGCCAATGTGCGGCTCACCTTTCCCAAGCCCCTCTTCCTCGGCGCCGTGATGATGAACACGAATACCTTCGAGCGCATTGACGTCAGCAACCGCAAGACGGACCAGAACACCCTGGCGTGCGAGGTCCCGAACGGGAACTGGAAAGTCATGGCGTTCTACCTCGACGACACCTTCCGCCCGGCCTCGGTCAAAGGCGGGGCCGTGGATTATCTGGATCGCGACGCGGTGGCCAAATATATCGCCATCAATTTCGACCCTTACTATGCACACCTCAAAGAGTTCTTCGGGACGGTGATCAAGCGGACCTTCTATGACGAGCCTGCCATGAGTTATGTGGACGGACGCCTGTGGACCCCGAACTTCAACCGGGAATTCGAGAATAAATACGGCTGCTCGCCGATGACGAATTATCCGGCGTTGTGGTATGACATCGGCCCGGACACCGCCGCCGCGCGCAACGCGCTGTTTGGCTTCCGCGCCGAACTCTTCGCCTCCAACTACATCGGCCAGGTGGCCGCTTGGTGCGAGCAACATGGCGTCAAGATGGCCGGGCACCAGGACCAGGAGGAAATCCGCAACCCGGTGGCCGTGAGCGGCGATCTGATGAAAGTGTTCGAGCACCAGCAGGTTCCCGGCATTGACAACATTTACTACCCTGGCGAGTCCGTCATCTCCTACAAGATCGTCACTTCGGCGGCCTTTAACTACGACCGGCCCGAGTGCATCGCCGAGACGTATGCGGCCTACCGCACGATGACTCCGACCCTCGCGATGCGGACAGCCATGGACCAGTTCGCCCTGGGCATAAACATGCAGATGGACGCCCGTCCGCGCGAAATGGACCGCAATATCGGGACCTTCATCGGCCGCATGAGCTATATGTTGCGCGGCGGCCGGCATGTGGCGGACGTGGCCATGCTCTATCCGATCGCCTCCCTTCAGGCCGACTACAACTTTTTTGCCAAGCGCAATCCCGGAAGCCAGTCCGGTGGCACCGTGCCGGGGGCAAATAATTACATGGATCTTGGTCTCATGCTCTCTCACTCCCTGCGCGTGGACTACACGTTTCTGCACCCGGAGGTCCTCCTGGCCCGTTGTAGCTTCGAGCAGGGGAGACTTGTGCTCAACAACAAGGAAAACCGCGAGGAGTTCCGTGTCCTGATCCTGCCAGCCGGCGATACGCTCTCCGCCGATACCGCCAAAAAACTGCTCGACTTCTATCGTGGCGGCGGCGCCATCATCGCCACCCTCAAGCTTCCGGCCCAATCCGCCGAATTCGGGCGCGACCAGGAAGTTCAGGCCATGACGGCGGAGGTGTTTGGAACCTCGTTCGACGATTCCAAGAGCTTCTTTTTGAAGACTAACAGTGCCGGCGGGCGCGGCATTTTCGTGCCGCAACCCGACATCACAATCCTGAACAACATCCTCAAGGACGTGGACCCGGTTCGCGACGTGGACATCCAGGAGCCGCCCATGTGGCCGGTGAAGCTGGAGACGAGTTACGACGGCGCCCTGACCTACATCCACAAGGTAAAGGACGGACACGACATTTATTTCTTTTCCAACTCGTCGGACAACCCGGTGGACACGAAAGTCGTGCTGCGGGGCGACAAGAACCTGACGATCTGGAACCCGCACACCGGCGAGCGGGAGAACGCCGAGGCCGCCAAATCCGAGGTCGCCGGCCAAGCGGTGACGATCGTGCATCTGGTCCTCCCGCCGGTCAGGTCCACGTTCTTCGTCCAGCAATAGGACTGATCGGCACTTGGCTCCAGCCGTGCGGCAGCACTGGCGTCCGAGACGCGCCATTCTCGCATAAAAGTAACATCCTATCCAACACCAAACAACCGCACGCTTGCAATAATCGCGCTTCTCTTACATTATCCTTGAAATCCACAACCCAGACAGGAGTTCTCCATGCGCCATGCCATTCTTACCACCCTGCTCATCCTCTCCGCCTCCGCCGCCTTCACCGCTGGCATCCCTCCCGTTCCCGCGCCCCTCGATTTCCCACTCCCTAAACTCCTCCCCGCCGGAAGGGACTTCCCGATCACCGACTTCGGCGCCATCCCCGATGGCAAGACCCTCAACACCACTACCATCCAGAAAGCCATTGACGCCTGCTCCGCCGCCGGCGGCGGCACCGTCGTCATCCCGCGCACCGATCACGGCAGCGTTTATATGTCCGGGGCCATCTTCCTCAAAAAAGGTGCCAGCCTCCGCATAGAAAAAGACGCCGTTCTCAAAGCATGGCTTGACCCCGCCCAATACCCCATCATAGATACCCGCTTTGAAGGCACCGAACGGCCTTTCATGTCCGCCTTCCTCAACGCCACCAACCTCGACGGCATCACCGTCTCCGGCGAAGGCACCCTCGACGGCTCCGGCGACCAATGGCTCAACGTCATCACCAAGGGACCTCGCGCAGGCCGTGTTGGTCGCGCCGGCTCGATCCTCCCGGTCAGCACACCCGCTCCCGCCCCCATCCCCGAAGTCATTGCCCCCACGCCCCCTCTTCAAACCGTGTTCACCGCCCCTCGCACCGTCCTCACCCCCACCCCGGATAACCCGCCGCCACTCCAGCTTGTTAGCGCCGGCTCAAACCGACCGCGTCTCGCCCTCTTCAGCAACTGCACTAACACCGCGATAAAGGGCTTGCACCTCCAGAACCAGGCGGTTTGGTGCCTTCACATCCTTTATTGCTCCGATTTTCTGGTTGACAATGTGACGATCCTCGACCCCACTCACACAGTTCCCTCCTCGGATGGCATTGATATAGACTCCTCACGCTGGGTCCGCGTGAACAAAACCACCATCTCCGTCAACGACGACTGCATCTCCATCAAGTCCGGCAAAGATGCCGACGGTCGCCGTGTCAACCGCGCCTGCGAAGATATTCTCATCGTCAACTCCCACATGGCCGAAGGCCAGGGCGGCGTGGCCATGGGATCGGAAGTCTCCGGCACGATCCGCAACGTCGAAGTCCGCGACACTCTCGTGGACTCGGGCAACTGGGCTCCCATCCGCTTCAAATCCCAGGATACCCGGGGCGGCACCGTCGAGAACATCGTTTACCGCAATCTGAAAATCGCCAATGTCCGACAGGTTTTCGACTTCAATCTCAATTGGTCCGCCACCAGCCGTTCCGGCCCGCGCATGCCCACCACCGTCAAGAATATCTACATCATCAACGTCACCGGCACCGCTTCCGGCGGCGGCTCCATCGTCGGCCTCCCCGACTCCCCTGTCACCGACATTTTGTTCCGAGACTGCGACTTCACCTGCGGAACCCCGGTACGCTTCATCAACACCGCCAACCTCGACACCGCCGGCCTGAAGATTACCCTGCTCAACGGTCGCGCGGCTTTCACCTCCACCAATTCCACACCCAACACCCAAGACAGTCCCAATATCCCAGGAACCCAAACGCAACCAGGCTTGCAAAATCCTTGAATTGGCACAAGATGGCCAACAGCCTCAAGAAACATGTGAACAGAGGAACAGACTATGGAGAATACTCTTGACCAACACTCAATTCCATCCCCGCCGTCCTCCCAGCAAGGCCGGCTGGCTTGCTGGATCCTCAAGCCGCTGGCGCTGGCGACAGGCGCGGCGCTGCTGATGAGTTCGGGCCCGCTCCGGGCCGCCGCCTCGCCGGTCACAGTCCGGGAGGAGAACACGGTTATTCCCACCTACTTGGCGGGAGCGCCCGAGCCCAACCCGATGTTCTACTTCGGGCAGTCATCCCAGGGGGCACAGGCCCCTTCTTATCCGTACCCGATGTATGACGTACTGACGGGCATCCAGGCGGACAAGACCTATAAAATAGTCTGGATCGAGAACGAGTACCTCCGGATTGGCATTCCGCCGGGGATCGGGGGGCGCATCTTGGAGGGGTTGGACAAGACCGACAACTACAATTTCGTTTATCGCCAACATGTCATCAAACCGGTGCTCATCAGCATCCTGGGCGCGTGGATATCCGGCGGGGTGGAGTGGAACATACCGCACCACCATCGCGCCACCACCTTCGAGCCGGTGCAGTACACAGTGGAAAACAACGCGGACGGCAGCAAGACCGTCTGGGTGGGCGAGTTGGAATTGCGGCAACGCATGCGGTGGGCGGTGGGTTACACGCTCCGACCCGGCAAGTCCTATCTGGAGGCGAAATTGCGGATTCTCAATCGTGAGCCAGAAGCCAACACCATGCTTTGCTTCGCCAACGTGGCGGTTCATGTCAATGACAACTACCAGATCATCTTCCCGCCCAGCACCCAGTTCGGCACCGGCCACTCGAAGACCACGTTCCAAAGATGGCCGGTTGACGACTCGGGTGTGGATATCAGTTGGTATAAAAACCACCCAACCTCAGGCTCGGTGTTCGCCTGGAACTACGCGGACGATTTCTTTGCCGGCTATGACCACGGCAAAGAGGCGGGCATTATGAGCATCGCGGACCATAACGTGGTGCCGGGCAAGAAGTTTTTCACTTGGGGCACACGGGACACCTCGTGGAGAGACGCTCTGACTGATTCGGACGGCCCCTATATCGAGTTGATGGCCGGGGCTTACTCGGACAACCAGCCCGACTATAGCTGGCTGCAGCCTTACGAAGTGAGGTCCTTCTCCATGAACTGGTATCCGTTCAGGGGCATTGGCGGTGTCAAACAGGCCAACCTGGAGGCGGCCGTGAATCTCGAAGTGACCAACAATACGGCGACCGTGGGCTTCTGCACCACCTCCGCCCATCCCGAGGCGAAAATGATGCTCAAGGCCGGACAGAAAGTCCTGCTCGAGGAGACGGCGGCGATCAGCCCCGGCAAACCTTACCTGAAGCAGGTGCCCGTTCCAGCCGGCACCGACCCGCACGATCTCCTGGCGTCGCTTTCCAGCGGTGGCCAAGAACTGGTGTCCTACTCGCCGATTCGCCTGCAGCCCCTGCCGATGCCCAAACCAGTGGCCAGTCCGGCCGCTCCGGAGGAGATCAAGACCACCGAAGAACTCTACCTGATCGGTCTGCGCGCCTGGCAGTTTCACTCCCCGAATGTGGATCCCAATCCCTATTGGGAAGAAGCTCTTCGCCGGGATGCGTGCGATACGCGGGTCAACACCACCCTGGGTATGATCGCCTTTAGGCAGGCCCGGTACGAAGACGCTGAGAAGTACCTGCGCAAGGCGCTGGAGCGGCTGACCGATCAGTACACCTCGCCCAAGGATGTCGAGGCTGAGTATTACTTGGGCGCCACGCTCAAGGCGGAGGGGAAGACCGACGAAGCCTACACGCATTTGTTCAGGGCCACCTGGGGCGATGCCTGGAAGGCCCCCGCTTACTACGCCCTGGCGGAGATCGCCACCGAGCGCGGCAACATGCAGGGGGCGCTCGAATTGACGGAGCGCTCGATCAGCGCGAATGCGGCCAACATCCGGGCGCAGAATTTGAAGGCGGCTCTGTTGCGCCACTTGGGGCGGCCCAACGAAGCCCTGCAGGCGTTGGCCACGGCGCACGACTCCGACCCGCTGGACGTGCGCTCCATGGCGGAACGCTGGCTGGCTTCCAAAAGCGCAGCGGCGGCGAAGACTCTAGCCTCGACAATGAATGACAATCCGGCAACAGCGGAGGAGACGGCGGCCGAGTACTTCGACGCGGGCCTCTGGCAGGATGGGACGGATGTTCTGCTGCAAATGACCGCGGCGGCTCCGAACAAATCCAAGATCAATTCGATGGTCTTCTACTACCTCGCATATTTCGCCGACAAGATGGGACAGCCGCAAAAGTCATCCGAATATGGCAAGCTGGCGATGACGATGCCTCCTGACTACGTGTTTCCTTTTGAAAAGGAGGCCGTCGAGGTCCTCGGGCGGGCCATGAAGGCAAATCCCGGCGACTCACGCGCGCCTTACTACTTGGGGAATCTGCTCTATGACTGGCAGCCCGAGGAAGCCACCCGGCAGTGGGAGGCGTCTGCTGCGCTCGACCCCTCGTTCTCGATCGTTCACCGCAATTTGGCGGTCGCCTACTCCCACAACAAATCGGGGAAAGACCTTGACAAGGCCATCGCCGAGTTGGAGAAGGCGGTTTCTTGCAACCCCACCTACGCCATGCATTTCAAAGAGCTGGCCGATTTGTATGAACAGGCCGGCACTCCCATGGAAAAGAGACTTCAGGTTATTGAGAAAAGCCCGGAGGTGGTTGCGCAGAGGGATGATGCCCAGTACCGCGCCATCGCCGTCAAAGTGGCCATGGGCAAGTATGACGATGCCATCCAGATGATGACGGGGCGGCACTTCGCCGTCTCGGAAGGAGCCAACCTCGACGTGGGTTCACACTGGACGGAGGCCCACATCCTTCGCGGCCGCCAACTGATCTCAGACAAACGGTTCACCGAGGCCATCGCTGACTTCCAGGCCGCCGTCATGCTGCCCACCAATTTCCCGGGTGGTGGCGGTCCTGGCGGCGCTGCCCGCCGTGTGGAAATTGCCTACTGGACCGGAATCGCCTGCGAAGGAATGGGCGACAACACGAAAGCTGCCGCGTCCTGGACCAACGGGACGTCATCCGTTCAGGCCGGAGCAGGCCGGCGCGGCGGGGGAGGGAGGGGTGCCGGCGCACGCGGTGCCCGCGGCGGTGGCGGCGGCGCCACGGCAGAAACCTTCTACCAAGCGCTGTGCTTTCAGAAACTGGGTGACACCGAAAGAGCCAGGACCATGTTCCAGAGCCTTGTTGAGTCCGGACAGACGCTGCTCGATCAACCGCAGTCTGCCCCGGCTGATGGGCGGGGTGGAGGTCGTGGTGGAAGAGGCGGGCCGCCGCAGTCACCGGGTGCGCGGATCGCCTCAGCGCACTACACGCTCGGCCTCGGTTACCTGGGACTTAACGACTTGGCGAAAGCGAAGGAGGAGTTCAGCCAAGCGGTCGCGCTCGATCCCGATCTGGTGGGCGCCAGAACGGCCTTGGCTTCAATCAAACGTTGAAACGGTTGTCAGGCTGGCATCATGGCGCAAACGACGCGTTTGCTCCAACAGAATTCAGCGCAGGCCTCATGCTCAGAGTCTCGGACACCGGCACTGCTGCGCCTTCGGGATACCGATGAAGCGTGTAAGCAGATCTTCCAGCAACTCAAAGGAACCGCGGATGGCGTTCATCCCAGTTCCAATCTCATGCGCCCAAAGCGACCTGTGGCGGGTTGAACTTCCAGCAGGCGGTGGATTGTCTTGGCCTCGACCCCGGTTGCCTCTGAAAGGCGCTGGGCCGCCCGGCCGGTGGGCGCACAGAGCAGGCAGCTCACTTTTTTGGCCCGCAGGATCAGCAGGATGTTTCTGACTAAGGTTGTTTTGCCGACGCCCGGGCCGCCCGTGATGACCAGGGCCCGGCTCGTTAAAGCCAGCTTGAGCGCCTCCCGTTGGCTGGGCGCTAGCTCTTTGCCTGTTTTTTGCTGGCACCAAACAACCGCCTTCTCGAAATCAATTTCCGGGAATGTGACCGGTGAACTGGCAAGATTTCTAATCCGGCCCGCAATAATTTCCTCCGCCCGTTTCAATGACGGCAAGAACAGCAATTCCTGCCCAGCAATATTCTCCTGCACCAAGTCCCCATTGGCCAGGGTCCGCTCCAATGCCTGGGATATGATTTTCTCGTCCACTAGGAGCAACTTGCCCGCATCCTCTTTGAGCAGATCCACGGGCAATGCACAGTGGCCCTCCCCAGTCGCCTCCAGCAAAACGTGGTTCAGGCCGGCGCAGGCACGAATCAACGAATCGACGGGGATGCCGATCTTTTGGGCGATCTGGTCAGCCGTCTTGAAGCCGATGCCGTGAATGTCCTTGGCCAAACAATAAGGGTCGTTGCGGACTTTTTCGAAAGCCTCCTCACCGTATGTCTTGTAAATCCGCACCGCCCTGCTCGTGCTGAGCCCGTTGGAATGCAGGAAAAGCATGATGCCGCGGATGATCTTTTGCTCCTCCCACGCCTCTTTGATCCGTTTCCGCCGCTTTGGCCCAATACCGTCCACATCCTCCAGCTTGGCAGACTCTTTTTCAATAATGTCGAAAACACCCTCGCCAAACCTGTCCACCAGTTTTTTGGCATAGATGGGGCCGATCCCTTTGACCATTCCGCTGCCCAAGTACTTTTCGATGCCCTCCTTCGTCGTTGGTGCCGTGCTGTTGAGCATATCGGCCCTGAACTGCTGACCATATTCCTTGTCCTGAACCCATCGCCCTTGAGCCGTGATCCATTCCCCAGCACTGACGGATGCCAGAGAGCCAACCACCGTAACCAAATCGCGGTGGCCTTTGGCTTTGACCTTGAGCACAGCCCAACCATTCTCTTCATTGTGGAAAGTGATCCTTTCGATTAAACCCGAAAGGCTCTCCGGCAATGTTGTGGATGCGCTTTGCACCAGGGCCGTGATTGTGGGGTGCAAGGAGGGCGGTGGCAAGTGCCTCATCCCAACCGTTTGGCCACCACTCCGCATTTCGGCTTCGACGCCTGGCCCGCTGTTCGTGTAAACAATTGCCGTGATTGGGAAAATCATATCAGGGGGCCAAACCGGCGCTGACCGGGCTGCACTGGATTTCGCCATCCAGCATGACGAATTCGCCCACTATCAAGGTGCATCCGAATAATTTTTGACCCAGCCTTCTCTCAAAACTATGCTTCCTTGATGAACGAGAGAAACCGGGATACGCCCGCCACAGCTTGCGCCCGTGGCCAGTTGCAAACGTCGCTGCCGAGGTCCTCCGCTGATTAGATTTGTGACCGAAATCGTCGTGAATCTTCCAGCAACAAAGCCAGTCCATTTTGTCCAGGTGCGCGAGTTGGTGGAGTTTGTACTGCGGCAGGGCGATCTCGGCTCGCAGAGTCAGTTCGTCGGGCCGGACCGCTCGCTCGCGGGAATCCGGGGCCATCAAACAATCCAACGCTCACGACCGACGGGATACAAGACAGAAGTTCCTGGCGAGCATTCCGTGGAGACCGATGAATTCACTCTGCAAATCCGGGGACGCATCGACGGTGTCCTGTCCATGCCCCGGGAGGTGTTGCTGGAGGAAATAAAAACCGTGCAGGGGACATGGAATCATCAGGCCGATCCGCTGCATTGGGCGCAGGCCAAGTTCTATGGCTTCATCCATGCCCGCAACTGCGCCTTGGATCATCTGGTCATTCAACTGACGTACCTGGAGTTGGCCACTGGCGCGGTGTCAGAGTTGCGCCAGCCTTTTTCATTCGCCGAACTATCCGATTTCTTTACCGCGACCACGGCCATTTATCTGGACTGGCTGCGCGAACATCACCAGTGGTGCCAAGAACGGGACCGGTCCATCCGCGCCCTGGCCTTTCCCTTCCCGGCTTATCGTCCCGGACAGCGAGATCTGGCCGTCGCCACTTACCGGGTGCTGGTCAATGGCGGACGGCTGTTCGTGACCGCCCCCACCGGCATCGGTAAGACAATAAGCACCCCTGACCGTGGGACGCGGTCGGGTCGAGCAGGCTGGCCAATAGCGGTGAGTGCAGGAGCGTCTCCCGGCGCTCAACCGGCAGTACTCGAAAAATGTTGAAACGGGGTGCATGAAGAAGCTCATTTTCAAGACGGCTCCTTCGTAATGCGGAAATATCCTTGCGCAAGCGGCTGAAAAAGCCCGCAACGTCCGCGTACCCCTCCGCCTCCGCTGCCCTGTTTTTGTCCACGAGAGCGCGGTAGCCACTAAAATACTTGGTAAAGGAACGCTTGGTCCGGGTGTTCATGGGCTGAGAGTATGGGCGGCACACTGGAAATGCAATGACGGCTCCTCCTGCCGGAACTCTACGCGCACTGCCCACTCCACGTCCGCCGCACTGATACAACGCTTCGCATTGGGACGAACTCCGGCGAATCTTACCTCCAGCCGTGGATCAGATCATTAAATCATCTCCGCAGTCGGGCTGCGCCATTTGTTTAGGGCGCAAACGAACAGGATGTGAAGCCGGGTATTCACCTGATGACGAAAACTTGGCCTGCCGGGACCTGGGATGTCAACCTGGAAGGCGGGTTGGAAAAGGCCAGTGGGGTCAACCTGCCAAAAAAACCATACCCCGCCGTAATGCCGTGTATCGACGGTTCCGTTGAACTCATTTTAGAACAGAGAGCCGAGTCGATCGTTTATGACTTCCAATCAAGGTGTGTCTGCCACAACCGAGGTTAAGGCTCTTTATGGATTCATTTCCGGTTCAAGGATCATGTTGATAATCACGAACATGGCAGGGTAAAGGCTCTAATAAATCTCAATCCGATTTGTGCCATGAAACTCAATCAGATGCAGCGCGCAGGCGAGATGAACAACTCCCTTGGCCCTGCGTTTGCCGCAATGTTGGTAAACACCTGCCACGACATCACCGAAGGTCAATGGCTGTGTTTTGGGCCGGACTTTGCTGTGGGAGATTGGCTCAATTTTCATAATGCGATTGTCTTGCAACCTTGGAAGCATGAGGCTTGCCATCCCCAGAATTGAGACGACTTTTTTTCAATTCCCAAACGCGGTCGGGCAAATCGGTTTTTGAAGAGATGGTCGCGGCGTGTCATCCGCCCAAATGATGCTTGAGACAGGCGACCATCTCCTTCAGCACGAACGGCTTGGCCAGAAAAGGGTACCCCCAGAACCGCCCCCCCACTCGCCTCCACTTCTCCTTTCGTGATGGCCGCGGCCAGAAAGACAATCGGCACGCCTTTCAATTTGGGATTTGCCTGAAAACAACCGACCAAATCCCAGCCGTCCAGACCCGGCATCTTCACATCCAGCAGGATTAAGTGAGGCAGAAACTTCTCCGCTGCGTCAATCGCGGCCTTGGGGTCATTTTCCTCCCTGACCTCGTAATCGTTGGTCCCTTCCAGGTAAAGTTTCGCCAGCCGGGTGCTGCTGGCTTGGTCGTCCACAGCCAGAATGCGTTTTTTCTCAGTTTTCATGTTCATGTTAATGTGCAGAAAAAAACGCTCGGCCGAAATGGGTCGTTCACCCCATCGACGAACTGAGGCAACTGACGCAACTTGACGATATGAGTATATGAAGAACTCTCGAAAACAGACGAATTTGACGAAAGCAGCCCGTTTCGTCCTCCATAGTCTCGGTCACGGCCAACCTCATATAGCGGGAGCCATTTCCACCGCTGTTCGCAGTTACCAAGTCAAAGAGCACGATCTCTGGATGCGCATTCAATCGACCGGCCACTGAATCGCCGGGGCCAAGCGAGGGCGGCCGGCGAAAGTATTAACGCCGCCCTGTTGCTTGTCCGCATTGAAACGAGAACGATTACAGCACCCGTGGGCCAAATCAAACACCCTGGCCGCTCCCGCAATCCAAATTGAAGAACTGTTCCGTCCCGCCAAAGTTGCCGACAATGTTAAACTTGCCGATCGGTTCTCTTTTGGCGGTGGTGTGGGCGGCTCGTGTGCTGGCAAAACTTGCGCCTTGGCTCGATAGTTTTGTCCAAAGACCTTTGCTGGTCAGGAATTCCCGGGTCGCCGCGTTTTCGATGAGGATGTTCATGCAACACAATCACATATAAACACTAATAACACAAGTTAATCCTACGGATATTAAACCTCCCTCACCACCGCCTCATGCCAGAACAGGGACAGCCACTCCCTCGCATCTGCATGGTCCTCCTTCGATCCTCCCCTCAGTTCGAGTTTGCCGTCCAGCCATTTGACCAGTTTTGCCCACCCAATATCGCAATCACCTCGCCTTCCTCCTTGTGGTCTGGGAATAGATTTCTGATTTGGATGGTCTCCTGTTGATTACATCTGAGCTTCCTGAGCAATGGCCCCGGTTTCCAATGTCCGCAAATGTGACGGTCGGTTTCATCGCGCACCGCTTTTTGCGGCACGTTGAAGAACCCAACTGGCGAGGCTTCTGACAAATGGAAAGCCGTTATCAAAGTCGCGCTTTCCACGGCGGCGCGACAAGTCGCAACCTTGGGACGGATGATTTCAATCCCTTTGGGATTGGCCTGATGGAGTGCCAAAGGTAAATTCCACCAGAACACTGCGCACGGGGTTGGATTCCGATTCCACCGCCCTGGACTGATTCACCGAAACATCCAGCGCGAAAAGATGGGTGGCGGGATCAAATGTCTCATGGTCAGACGTTCCATTTTGAACGGACACCTTCGGCTTTATGGTGGCATAACCACGCAACTCGATGGTCTTTTCCGACCGGGCGAAAAGAACTGTGCTAGAGAGCCTGCCGGGTTCGTCTTTCAGCCGACTGATTCGTTGCTTGCCGGTGGAAACAAATTTTCCGCTGTCGCCAAAAAAGGCGGCACCGCTCGCTCCAATGGGCGCAACGATGCAGGAACGCGCTCCATTCGGAGGCAGGGTGATTTCGAAGATCTGGTCTGACGGCAATGGTGTGGCTGTCCCGGAGGCGCTTTCGTAAACGCAAACCTGGCCTTTGCAGCCAAGTTCGCCGGGGTTGAATCGCGCCGTCCTGGCCTCCGTCCGGTTGCGGTTGAAGACGAAAAGATAGCTGGTGCGCAGGCCATCGTGATCGGTGGCTGCGGCGGCCAGCACCGGTTCGCCGCTCTTGGAGGCATCCGTGATGTAGCATTGGTCCAGCGGCAAGCAGGGAACGTCGGGTTTCACGATCACGCCGTCGGCGCGAACCGCTTTGAAAATGTTAGCCTTGTCTTCCTTGCCGATGGGATCACCAATGCCCACCGCGCCTCCGGAAAGTGTGGCAAGGAGAAAGTTGTTGGTCTCGGAGCTGGCGAAAACGTCCGACCACGGCCAGATACCCATGGCAGCGGCCAGGCGGGAGGTGTAGAGGAAAGAGTTCCAACGGGTTTGGCTGAACCGGTCGTCGCTGACGCGGATGGTTGTCAAATTGTCATATTGACTGCCCGCCATGAAAAAACACGGATAAGGCATGCAGTATTGCAGGGTCATGCCGCGCTCGCGGCAGGCGCGGGCCATTTCACGCAGGAATGTCTCGCCGGTATCCACCGTGGATCTGAATTCCGGGGAAAATGTGTAGATGCGATCCAGCCAGTCCTGTTCATAGGTCACGACGCCGGAGGAGTTCAGGTAGCCGGCAATGTCGTCCCACCATTTGGGGTCCACGGCCGCCACGCCGGAAATCCGGTACTTCTCGTGATAAGGACTGGCGGGATCAATCCAGCGGTTGTGCGTTGCCAGTGGCAGGCCGATGGACTTCTGAAATTCGGCCAATCCGTTTGGGAACAGAAACGGGTGCGCCTTGTATTCGAGCAACCCGCCGTAGCGGTTCCATTCGCCGGCCGGCAATTTGGGCTGTTTGGTTGTTCCAATTCTCCCGGAGGCGTCGGCGAACGTCTTGGAATACCACCAACTGTCCAATTGCAGGCAATGCAGCGGGATTTCCTCCTGCCGGTAATGGGCCACGAGTGCTTGCAAGGTGCCAGCGTAACCTTGGTTGGTGTCGTAATTGTAATAGTAAGTCGCGCCGTTGTCGGTCCAATATGAAAAATATTTTAGCAGATCATCGGCATCATTGGCTGGGCGTTTCGCCCCGCGAAGGGTGTTGAGCGATTGACCCCACAAATCCCAGGTGCGATTGATGCCTTGGCCGAAGGCCAGAATCGTCTGCTGCGAAAATCCTTGCGGCAGGTTGCGCAACTTAGGGTTGTATCCGCTGGCGGCGCGGGTGTGGCCGTCCCCGAACATGCTGGCCACCAGGAAATGGGATGCGGGCGAGACAAGAAGCGCCTCGGATTTATCATTGAAGAACAGCCAAGGCGTGGAGCACTCGTTCGCTTTGAACGCGGGTGGCGCAAAGGTTTGCTGCTGGTAGCTGAAGACATGCAGACCAGAGGGCAATCCGCTGAAATCTGGAAACGGCACGGGCGGGTCTTGGCGGGGGGCCGCACACGTGTCGGAAAAGAGGACCAGCGGTTTTTCCTCGTAAACCCTAATGCTCCCGGTCATTGGCAGAGCGCCATCCATCCAACCAAATTCCACTTGACGATAGCCGCCGAGGGCGTCGGCCCCCTGGGATGGTTCCGCGGGAGTGCCGGGCGACGACAAATGGCCGGAGAATACCCAGTCGGGGTCGCGATAACTAATCTGGTAAGAACCGGTTTTTTCTTCCCATGTTAATTTCACCGAGCCATTGGGCGCCGACAATTCCCCTCCCAAGGCCGCCAGGCTCGTTTGCAAGGCCAGGAGTCCGGCAATTGTTTTTCGCATCGCTCTCATAAGTTAAGACGATTGTCCTATTTTCGCCTGAGAAGGCGAGGCGTCAATGAGGATTCCTGGCGGCACTCGTCCGAAAGACCACTTGGTTATTCCTGAACAATCGCCTCGGTCCTCTCCTGCAACGTCTCAAGAGCATCACAGCGAACTTTGACCGCCCACCAATGATTCCATGATTTTGAAGGCAGGGCTTCCAACTCCTTCAAAGCCGAATCCGCCTCCCCCAACCTCAACCAGTATTCAGCGCTCTTGATTCGGAGGAGGTGGAGAGGGAGAGCCGGCCTGCCCCATCTGGCGAATTCGCGTATCCCGCAGGAATGTACTCCTCGATCAATTCTCCTTCAACCCCAGGGCCTTGGCGACTACCGCGTCCACCACCGGCTGGCCATTCACGATTCTGCGGTTGAGACCAAAGCCCTCGTCCCAGCCCCATACCGCCCAGCCGATGTGGCTGGCGGCGAGCACCTCTCCGAAGTCGCGGAACCAGTTGGCCCGGTGCTCGGGCTCGCTGTACGGGGGATAGACTCCGAACTCGCCGCAATAGAGCGTGACCTGGTTTTTGGCGCCCCACTCGATGCCCTCACGGAAACGGGCGGCCAGCTTCTCCTTGTTCCAGCGCTCGTTACCGTAGGTCTCCACCATTTTCCTGGACGCGGGCGACGCTTCCAAGGCGGGCAGCAGCGGCGCCACCGCTTCGGGACTGGAGGGGTAGGGCACGCCGCGCAGAGGCTTCACGCTATCGCCATCCCAAGTGGCTCCTTGGTGCGTAAAAATGAATGGATCGTAGCAGTGGAAGGAATAAATCACGTTGCTGTCCGGGAGCAGCTTCAGCTTGTTCAGCCCGTCAATGCCGCCCCAGTCGGGACCGGAAGTGACGATGGTGTGCTGCGGCGCATTTTGCCGGATGACGGCGGCCAGGCGGGCATTCAGGGTATTCCACTCCTCCTCGCGCCGGTCGAACACGGGCTCGTTGATGATTTCCAGGATGGTGAGTTCCGGGTCGAACCGGGAGAGCCGCGCGGCCAGCAATCCCCAGAACCGGACAAAGGCATTTTGCCAGGCCGGGTCAAGTTCTACGGCGCGGTCTTCGTTATGAATGTCCACCATGACCAGCAGGCCGGCGTGGTGAAACCGCGCGATGGCCGCTTCCAGGTATTTGGCGCGGTCCTCCCGCAGGTCGCCGGTGGTCGGATTCATGATGACCGTAGGCGCGATGCACAAGCGGACGTGCTTGAGCCCCAGGCGGGCCATCAACACCGCCTCGGCCTCCGGGATATAGCCGCTGAAATGTTCGGCGGATTCATTGCGGGGAAAGCGGAACCAGCCGCAGACATTGGCGCCGGTGGCCAGATGTTCCAGGCGCCGGCCAGGCAGAGAGGGCACAAGGGCGGCAGCGGGCAAAGAAATGGAGGCCAAGCTGCCGGTGGCAAGCGCAGTCAGGCGCAAAAAGTCGCGGCGGTTGATGGGAGGCAGATTCATCATACCCCATCCTTGCCATAACTTCGCCCAAAGCGCACTTCGATTCTCTGTCAACACGGGTAAATGGAGCGCATCGACAGGGCCAATTGGAGAGATTCCCTCTCCTCGGTCCCGCTCCTCACTTCTCCATCAAATCATCCCAGGAGCATCCCAAGGCGGTTTTGATCCTCTTGGCCGTGGTGATCAGGATGTTGATTTCCCCGGCCTCGATCCGTTGCACATTACGGATGTTGATGTCCACTTTTTCGGCCAACTTCTCCTGCGAGAGGTGCCGGGCGCTGCGTTGACGGCGCACGTTCTGGCCGAACTGCTTGATAAATTTCTCCATTGGGAGCGGCACAATGGAGCCATATTTGCCATAGATTGGGCTTGACGGTTACGACGCTGTACAGCGTAATGTGCAGCGCAACACGTCGGGAATTAGAAGAAAGGCTTTTGCATGAGCTTTTTTAATGTGTTCACTGGGGAGTCGGAAGGGCGGTTGGCCGCTCGGAGCCGCCTTCGGCGGAGGGGCCATGAATGACCAAACCCCAAACGACTATTACCAGACTTTGGGAATCCGGTCTGACGCCGACCTCGACGCAATAAAGCGCGCATATCGAAAACGGGCCATGGAATGTCATCCTGACCGGGGTGGCAGTCATGAGGCAATGTTGCTCATTAACGAAGCATTCCAAATCCTCTCAAATCCCGAGACTCGATCCCGGTATGATGCGGTTCGAACTGGCCAAGCCAGCCAGCAGGCTGATGCTGACAGAAATCGCGCCCGGGAAAGTGCAGGGAATTACCCGCGTGACTGGACCAGCTTCCAGACCTGGCTTGACGCGATTTACAACGACTTTGCACGCGCCAACTATAATCCTCACGAACCTGTCGGGAAAAGTGTCAGCGGCCAGACTTTTAAGTTCATTGGTGGTTTTACTGGTCTCATGGTCGGTATCGGAGTTGTCGTGCTAATTGTTTACTGCATTTGCTGTAGCTCCGGATCGAACCCGGACTCGGACACCTCGAATACAGACTCACATTGGAACGGCCTGTTCGTATGGCTGGCCGCAAAGTTCGCATTTATCGGGATAAAAGAGGTGATGATTGTAGGCATGTGCGTTGCACTGGCGTTCCACAAAGCCATCCGCCGCGAAGCGGCTCTCCTTGGTCAATTTGCCGGTGAGCATGCCGGAAGAGAGCGGCAGACGCGCCAGAATATTTGCTGACCGCGGTAGGCATCCCGGCCAACCGCATCATACTTTCGGATCTGTGCCCCAACAGCATCGTCAAGCGCATCGTCGCTGATAACCGTCGGCAGGACGACAGCCGTCAGCCCGTCAAAGACCGAGCGCCCATCTTTTGCAGATATGTGGAGCACCCGGTCGTCGAGGAATGGACTTGGAGACGCAACACGGAAAGTTGGTCGGAATGCATTGTTGTCCTGGGCTCCATTGCCGAACATGGGCTGCTCCGTCTCTTGATCAGCGGGGGAGCGAAAATTACCTGCCATGTGCCGCCGGTAATTCCGCCCAACCTGAGCCATTCCATCCCTCCCTGCTGGGTTGACCGTCCCGCCGACCCTGGCAGAAATCTGCGGTATTGGTTGGAGCCTGGCAGATGGTGG
Organism: Verrucomicrobiota bacterium; assembly: GCA_049522055.1. GTDB lineage: Bacteria > Verrucomicrobiota > Verrucomicrobiia > Limisphaerales > Palsa-1400 > JBEKOF01. The sequence goes on from JBEKOF010000064.1 coordinate 19,468, forward strand.
ACGATTTCGATACCGGGAAGAAATATACGGCTGCTTCCCATATACCACCCTGTCCGAATGGACGATAACGATCCTGGTTACGAACGGACTGCCCAAGCACTGGCCGCCAGGGGTGCAGGACAAAATTCTTCGTTAAGCAGACAGGCTGAGGGTGTCATTGCGTTTGGCGTGTTGATTGAGCCGGTGTTTCCAGAACTCGTCCAAGCGTCGGCTGCTGTGGATGCAGCGCAA
>JBEKOF010000065.1:0-19157 GCA_049522055.1 Verrucomicrobiota bacterium
ATCTCTATGTGGCAAATCAAAATGGTTTTTTGATCTCCAAGGTGTCGCCTGGCGGTAGTGTCTCCACATTTGCTTCCGGCATCGTCCAACCTGTCGGTCTGATGTTCGACAGTAGTAGCAACCTTTACGTGACGAGTTTGTTTAATGATGCTCCAATTTCACAAATAACGCCTGGCGGCCTGGTCTCCACTTTTGCCACAGGCTTTGACTGGCCTGTCGGATTAGCCCTATGGCCGCCACTTCCTCCGGTCATCCTGTTTCAGCCGCAAAGTGTTGCGGTGACCAATGGGGCCACGGCATCGTTTAACGTGTCAGTCATTTCTGCCGCGCTGCCGTTATCCTTCCATTGGCAATTCAATGGAACAAATTTAATGGACGGCGGCACCATTTCCGGCTCGGCAACAACTAATTTGGTCTTCACCCAAGTGACCACCAACAATGTTGGCAGCTATGACCTGGTCGTCACAAATGCCTGGGGGAGCGTGACCAGCCAGATTGCGACCCTGACGTTATTGTTTCCGCCCTCAGTTATTACCCCGCCGGCCAGCCAGACGGTTTTGGCGGGAAGCAATGTGACGTTCAGCGTGGCGGTGGGCGGCACGGGGCCGTTTAGCTACCAATGGCAGTTCAACGGCACGAATCTAACCAATGACATCATCATCACCGTGGCGGGCAATGGCACTGCGGCATTTTCCGGGGACAACGGCGCGGCCACCAACGCCAACTTGCAGTATCCGTTCGGCGTGGCTGTGGATGGCTTGGGCCAACTGTATATTGCTGACACCGACAATGACCGCATCCGCAAGGTGAACAGCAACGGCATTATCGCCACGGTGGCGGGCGGAGGTTCAGGAGGCGACGGTGGAGCGGCCACGAACGCCAGTTTGGATTATCCCGAGGGCGTGGCGGTTGATGCGTCGGGCAACCTGTATATTGCTGACACTGACAATCAACGCATCCGCAAGGTGGGCACCAATGGCATTATCACCACCGTGGCGGGCAACGGCAGTTCTGGTTATTCCGGGGACGGCGGCGCGGCCACCAACGCCAGTTTGGATTATCCCGAGGGCGTGGCCGTGGATGCGTCGGGCAACCTGTATATTGCTGACTCCGACAATAACCGCATCCGAAAGGTGGACACTAACGGCATTATCAGCACGGTTGCGGGTGATGGTGAGGAAGGTTATTCTGGCGATGGCGGCGCGGCCACCAACGCCAGCTTGCAATTGCCCGTTGATGTGGCGGTGGATGTGTTCAACAATCTGTATATTGCTGACTACGACAATCAACGCATCCGCGAGGTGGACACCAATGGGGTCATTACCACCGTGGCGGGCAACGGCACAAACGGCTATTCCGGGGACGGCGGCGCGGCGACCAACGCCAACTTGTATTATCCCGAGGGCGTGGCCACGGATTCGACAGGCAACCTCTATGTGGCTGACAGCTACAACCAACGCATCCGCGAGGTGTTGCTCTATGCAGGGCATCCCACGCTTACACTCAGTGATGTGGGCGCGAATAATGCCAGCAATTACACGGTCGTGGTGAGCAGCCCTTACGGCAGCGTGACCAGCGCAGTGGCGACGCTGACGGTGGTGTACCCGCCTTCGATCCTTGTTCAGCCCGCCAGCCAGGAAATTTTGCCCGGGAACAATGCGACCTTAAGCGTGACGGCCACCGGCACGCCGCCGCTCTATTACTCTTGGTTTTTCGACGCCACCAATTTGCTTCAGGCGGGCACAAGCGCATCCCTGATCGTGAGCAACCTGACTGCCGGCCCTCTTGGCCAATACACGGTCGTGATCACCAATGCCTATGGCAGCGAGACCAGCCAGGTTGCCACCTTGGCGTTTCTGCCGTCGGTGACGACCCAGCCGGCCAGCCAAACGGTCCTGGCGGGAACAGATGTTACGTTGAGCGTGGCCGTGAGCGGCACTGGCCCATTCACCTACCAATGGGAACTCAATGGTACGAATCTCCCAAACATCATCACCACGGTGGCGGGTAATGGCGTCGCAACCTACGCGGGGGACGGCGGCCCGGCCACCAACGCCAGCCTGCATTTGCCTTCCGGGGTGGCCTTTGACGCCGTGGGCAACCTGTATATTGCCGACTACTACGGCAACAACCGCATCCGCAAGGTGGACACCAACGGCATCATCACCACGGTGGCGGGCAACGGGACGCCGAGCTACGCCGGGGATGGCGGCCCGGCCACCAACGCCAGCCTCAATGGTCCTTGCGGCGTTGCCTTGGATGCCTTGGGCAGTATCTATATTGCTGACACTTACAACCAACGCATCCGCAAAGTGGAGGTGAACGGGATCATCACCACCCTGGCGGGAACGGGAACTGCGGGTTTTTCCGGGGACGGCGGCGCGGCCACCAACGCCAACTTTTATCAGCCCGACGGCGTGGCCCTCGATACCTCCGGGAACCTCTATATTGCTGACTCCAGGAACCAACGCATCCGCGAGGTGGGAACCAATGGTATCATCACGACGGTGGCGGGGGACGGCAACGACACATACGCAGGGGACGGCAGCGCGGCCACCAACGCCAGCCTGGATTATCCATACGGCGTGGCTGTGGATGCCTTGGGCAACCTGTATATTGCTGACTTCGACAATCAACGCATCCGCGAGGTGGACACCAATGGCATTATAACCACCGTGGCGGGCAACGGGACGGCAACCTACGCGGGGGATGGCGGCCCGGCTACCAACGCCAGCCTCCATGGTCCTTGCGGCGTCGCCTTGGATGCCTTGGGCAACCTCTATATTGCTGACACTTACAACCAACGCATCCGCAAAGTGGCGGCGAACGGGATCATCACCACCCTGGCGGGTACGGGAACTGCGGGTTTTTCCGGGGACGGCGGCGCGGCCACCAATGCAGGCCTTTTTCAGCCCAAAGGCTTGGCCTTGGACACGTTAGGGAATTTGTATATTGCGGATGAAACCAACAACCGCGTCCGCAAGGTGTTGCTCAATGCATGGTATCCCACGCTCTCACTCGCCAAGGTGGGTGCCATCAATGCGGGCAACTACACGGTGGTCGTGACCAGCCCTTACGGCAGCGTGACCAGCGCGGTGGCCGCGCTGACGGTGCTGTGCCCGCCCTCCATTGTTGTTCAGCCGATCAGCCAGGCGATTTTGCCCGGCAGCAATGCGACGTTGAGCGTGACGGCTGCGGGTACTCCGCCGCTCTACTACTCCTGGTATTTTGACGCCACCAACCTGATCCAGAGCGGCTGGAGCAGTGCGCTCACAGTCCAGGACTTTTCCACGAACGATGTCGGCAATTACACGGTTGTGGTCACCAACGCTTATGGCAGCGTGAACAGCCAGATTGCCGCGCTGACGGTAGGCTATGCGCCCTCAGTGGCTTCCCAACCGGTCAACAAGGCGGTATTGCTGGGATCCAATGTCACCTTCAGCGTGGCTGTGGGCGGCACCGGTCCGTTTAGCTACCGATGGCAATTTAACGGCACCAATCTCCCAAACATCATCACCACGGTGGCGGGTAATGGCGTCGCAACCTACGCGGGGGACGGCGGCCCGGCCACCAAGGCGAGGCTGTATTTGCCTTCCGGGGTGGCCTTTGACGCCGTGGGCAACCTGTACATTGGTGACACCTGCAACAACCGCGTCCGCAAGGTGGGCACCAATGGCATTATCACCACGGTGGCGGGCACTGGCAATTGGGGCTATTCCGGGGACGGCCGCGCGGCCACCACCGCCAGCTTGAATTATCCCAATGGCGTGGCCGTGGATGCGTGGGGCAACCTCTATATTGGTGACACCTACAATCAACGCATCCGCAAGGTGGGCACCAATGGCATCATCACCACTGTGGCGGGCAATGGCACTTTGGGCTATTCCGGGGACGGCGGCGCGGCGACCAACGCCAACTTGTATCGGCCCGGCGGCGTGGCCCTCGATACCTCCGGGAACCTGTATATTGCTGACAACGGCAACTACCGCATCCGCAGAGTGGACACCAACGGCATCATCACCACGGTGGCGGGTAATGGCAATTGGGGCTATTCCGGGGATGGCGGCGCAGCCACCAGCGCCAGCTTGTATTATCCCAATGGCGTGGCCTTGGATGCCTCCGGGAGCCTGTATATTGCTGACTACAGCAACAACCGCATCCGCAGAGTGGACACCAACGGGATCATCAGCACGTTCGCAGGCAACGGCGGGGCGGGCTATTCCGGGGACGGTGGCCCAGCCACCAACGCCAGCCTGTATTATCCGTTCGGCGTGGCTGTGGATGCCTTGGGCAACCTGTACATTGGTGACACCTACAACAACCGCGTCCGCATAGTCAATACCAACGGCGTCATCGCCACGGTGGCGGGCAATGGCATTGAGGGCTATTCCGGGGATGGCGGCGCCGCCATCAACGCGAGGCTGTCTTGTCCCTCCGGCGTGGTCTTGGATTCCCTCGGCGACCTCTACATTGCTGACGAAGCGAACAACCGCATCCGCAAGGTTCCTCTTGCCTCGTTTCCCACATTCACGCTGAGCAATGTGGGCACGAACAATGCCGGCAACTACGATGTCGTCATCACAAGCCCGTATGGCAGTGTAACCAGCGCGGTGGTGACGCTGACGGTCGTTTTGAGTCCTCCGGAGATCATCACCTGCGATGGGTTTTCGGCTTGCTGAGCAACCAGTTTGGGTTCGATTTGGGCGGGGCTTCCGGCCAGACCATCGTGGTGGATGGCTCGATTGATCTGGTGAATTGGACGCCGCTCTGCACTAACTCCGCCAACAACAACCCGTTTTACTTCTGTGATCCGGCGTGGACGAATTTTCCGTGGCGTTTTTACCGGGCCAGGGTGCCGCAATAGAAAGTTGATATGAAAACGAAAAAAACAGTGCTCAAGTCCCTTGCTTTGGTTGCCAGCGCGGTGGTCTGGTGCGGGTTGAATCTGCACGGGCAGAGCGCGCCTACCATCACCACGCAACCGGCCAGCCAGACGAACCTGCCGGGAACCAATGTGACGTTCAGTGTGGCGGTGGCTGGGGCCGGCCCGTACGCCTACCAATGGCAGTTGGACGGGACCAACCTTCTGAGCACTAATGTTACCATCGCCGTTGTGGCGGGCAATGGCAACGCCTCATACGCAGGGGACGGCGGCCCGGCCACAGCCGCCAGCCTGAATGCTCCCAGTGGCGCGGCCGCGGATGCCGTCGGCAACCTGTATATTGCGGACAGCTCCAACAACCGCATCCGCAAGGTAAATACCAGCGGCGTCATCACCACTGTGGCGATCAACGGCAAATACGTCTATTCCGGGGACGGTGTCGCGGCGACCAACACCAGCTTGGGTGACCCCGGCGGCGTGGCGGTGGATGCCGCCGGCAACCTGTATATTGCTGCCGCAGGCAACGACCGCATCCGCAAGGTGGGAACCAACGGGGTGATTACCACCGTGGCAGGCGGGGGAAGTCTCGGCGATGGCAACCCAGCGACCAACGCCGGCCTGAGTGAGCCCTACGGCGTGGCCTTGGATGCCTTGGGCAACCTGTATATTGCTGACACCTACGATATACGCATCAAAAAGGTGGGCACCAATGGCATCATCACGACGGTGGCGGGCAATGGCAGTGAGGGGTATTCCGGGGATGGGGGCGCGGCCACCAATGCCAAATTGGATTTGCCCGACGGCGTGACGGTGGATTCGTGGGGCAACCTGTACATTGCGGACAGCCAAAACTATTGCATTCGCGAAGTGGCAACCAACGGAATCATCAAGACCATCGCGGGGACGAACATCGCGGGATTTTCGGGAGACGGGGGCGCGGCCACCAACGCCCGGCTGGACTATCCCACCAGTGTGGCACTTGACGGCGCCGGAGATCTGTATATTGCGGACAGCAAAAACGAGCGCATTCGCGAAGTGGCAACCAACGGCATCATCAACACTTTCTTCCGCAATAGTTATACCGTATCCGGTGTGGCGTTCGATGCCATGGGGAATCTCTATATTGCTGACACCGGGAGCAACTGCATCCTCAAGGCCTATTTGGCCGGACCTCCAAGCATTACGCTAACCAATGTGGGCAGCATCAATGCCGGCAACTACACGGTTGTCATCACCACCCCTTACGGCAGCGTGACCAGCGCCGTTGCCACCTTGACGGTGGAAGCGGCGCCAGCCATCGCCGCGCAGCCGGCCAGCCAGATAGTTGTGGCAGGAAGCAGCCTGATTTTCTCGGTTGGGGCAGCCGGCTCGGGGCAATTTGAATACCTGTGGTTCTTCGACGGCACCAACTTTCTGCAGAGCGGCGCGAGCAACACGCTTACGCTGGCTGACGTTTCATCAACCAATGCGGGGAATTATACGGTTGTGGTGACCAACGCCTACGGCGGCGTGACGAGCCAGGTTGCCGCACTGTCGGTGGTATCGTGGCAGCCGAGCAACCAAACCATCCTCGCGGGGCAGAAAACGTCGCTCAGTGTAACCGCGGCGGGCGCCGGCCCGTTCAGATACCAGTGGCAACTTAATGGCACAAACCTGCCTCCCATCATCACGACGGTGGCAGGCGGGGAAAGCGTGGGCAATGGCGGCCCGGCGACCAACGCCGAGATTTGCCCGTTTGGGGCGGCGGTGGACGCCTACGGCAACCTGTATATCGCTGACACCTTCAATAGCCTCATTCGCGAAGTGGGAACCAACGGCATCATCACCACTTTCGCGGGCAATGGCTCGGCGGGCTATTCCGGGGACGGCGGGGCGGCCACCAACGCGAGGCTGAATGTGCCCGAGGCTGTGGCTTTGGACGCCGCCGGCAACCTGTATATCGCTGACATCGACAATCAACGCATCCGCGAGGTGGACACCAACGGCATCATTACCACGGTGGCGGGGAATGGCATTTGGGGCTATTCCGGCGATGGGCGCGCGGCCACAAACGCCACCGTGGGTCTCCCCCAAAGCGTGGCGGTGGACGGCGTGGGCAACCTTTATATGGCTGAAACCATTCTTAATAGTATTCGCAAGGTGGACACGAATGGAATCATCACCACGGTGGCGTGCGGAGCCTTGAGCCAGCCCAACGGCGTAGCGGCGGATGGGTTGGGCAACCTGTATATTGCCGACACCTTCAATCAACGCATCCGCAAAGTAGATACCAACGGCAACATCACGACGGTGGCGGGGGGAGGAACTAATGGTTTGGGCGACGGCGGCACGGCCACCAATGCCGAGCTGAACAATCCCTACGGCGTGGCAGTGGATGGGTTCGGGAACCTGTATGTCGCGGACACCGGCAACGAGCGCATCCGCTATGTGGCCACCAACGGCATCATTACTACGTTAGCGGGAACCAACGCCTGGGGCTTTTCCGGGGACGGCGGCGCCGCCAACCAACGCCAGCCTGTTCCAGCCCCGCGCTGTGGCGTTGGACGCCGCCGGCAACGTGTATATTGCTGACACCTGGAACTACCGGATTCGCGAGGTGGACACCAATGATATGATCACGACGGTGGCGGGAGCGGGTATTGCCGTTGGGGATATGGCGGCCACTAATGCCATCCTGGCTATTCCCGGAGCCGTTGCCACGGACGCCAGCGGCTGCGTGTATATCGCGGACACGGACACCAACCTTATCCGCAAGGTGACAGGAGACGGCATCATCCACACCATCGCCAGCAATGGTTCTGACGGATATTTGGGGGACCATGGGGCGGCCACCAACGCCGGCTTGTTAAGCCCGACGGGCGTGGCTTTGGATGCCGCCGGCAACGTGTATATTGACGACAATGGGGACCTCCGCATCCGCAAAGTAGATAGCAACGGCATCATCACCACGGTGGCGGGAGATGGCTTATTCGGCCTGTCCGGGGGCGGACCGGCCACCGGCGACTGCTTGGCTGAAACCCAGGGTGTCGCCTCGGATCCTGCGGGCAACCTGTATATTGATGAGTGCGACATATGGAACGTCATTTACAAGGTTCTAACAAACGGCACCATGACTATCCCGGCTGGGTATGGCTCTAACCTCCTCGTTGGCCCTGGGTTGGATGCGTTGGGCAACTTGTATCTTGCCGACCCTGTCAACGGTGCCATCGTCAAGGTGATCGCCACCGGCAACGTCCCCAGAGTGGCTGGCGACGGAACAAGCGGCTTTTCCGGGGATGGCGGCGCGGCCACCAGCGCCAAGCTGAATGGTCCCCAGGGCGAGGCGGTGGATGCCACGGGCAATATGTACATCGCGGATGGAAACAACAACCGAATCCGCATGGTGGCTACCAACGGCATCATTAGCACTGTGGCGGGCAGTGGACCGTGTGGTGATGGCACTGGCGGCTATTCCGGGGATGGGGGCGCGGCCACCAATGCCGGGCTGGATTTTCCCCAGGGCGTGGCCCTGGACGGCGTGGGCAACCTGTATATTGCGGACAGCGGCAACAACCGCATCCGGGAAGTTCACTTTGCCGGGTTTCCCACGCTTGCGCTCAGCAGCGTCAGCGCGGGCAATGCGGGCAATTACACGGTCATCGTGAGCAGCCCTTACGGCAGTGTGACCGCCCAGGTTGGCACCCTGGCCATCGCCAGTTCGAACACGCCGCCGCAGATCATCACCTGCGATGGGTTTTTCGGCTTGCTGAGCAACCAGTTTGGGTTCGACCTGAGCGGGGCCGCGGGCCAGACCATCGTGGTGGATGGCTCGACTGACCTGGTGAATTGGACGCCGCTCTGCACCAATGCCGCGAGTGGCAATCCGTTTTATTTCTGCGATCCGGCGTGGACGAATTTTCCGTGGCGTTTTTACCGCGCCAGGGTGCCGCAATAAAAGGTCAGGATTGCGGGGGGAACCTAAAAGAGGGGAAAACGCGCTGAGGGAAGGGCCGAGGCGCCCCTGCGCGGGGGTTTGGGGCGAGGCGCAAATTGTGGTGGAAATGCGTTTGACTTGGCGGCAGAAGTCGCCATAATGCCCCCAAGCCAAGTATGCCAAGACTAGTGATTCTGAGCGAGGGGCTGACGGGAAAGGCGCACGAGTTGAAAGTGGAGAAGACCACGATCGGCCGGGTCGAGGACAATGCTTTTCAAATTCAGGAGGCGTCGGTTTCGAGCCACCACTGCGAAATCCTGCTGCGGGGGCAGACCGTGGTGGTTCACGACCTGAACTCGACCAACGGCACTTTTGTCAATGGCCAGCAGATCACCGGGGAAGCGATACTCAAGCCGGGCCAGATCGTGCGTTTCGGCCAGGTGGAGTTGCGCCTGGAAGACGCCGGGGCCAAGCCGGCCACCGCCACCAAGAAATTGCCGGATCAAACGATGGTGATCCCGCAAGGGGTCAAGCTGGGCGGGGACACTTCGGTGGCGGCCTTCAGCAAGGAAAGCCACGGGTTCGTCAAGAAGAGCAACATGGGGACCAAGATATTCATCGGGGTGGCGGGGGTGGTGTTCCTGGCCATTATCGTGGTGATATTTATATTGCTGCAAAAATCGGGCAAGCTCTGAGGGGTTGACTTAAACGCCTTCCCGCAGCCACCGGGCGGCGTCCGCGGCGGAATAGGTGACGATGAAATCGGCGCCAGCCCGGCGCATGGCCAGCAATGATTCCAGGGTGACGGCGCGCTCGTCAATCCAGCCATTGGCCGCGGCGGCTTTGATCATGGAGTATTCGCCGCTGACGGCGTAGGCACCGGTGGGATAGGCGAATTGGGTTTTCACGCGGTATAAAACATCCAGATAGGCGAGGGCCGGCTTGACCATCACCATGTCCGCACCCTCGGCAATGTCCAGGGCGACTTCGCGCAAGGCCTCGCGGCCGTTGGCGGGGTCCATTTGGTAGCTGCGGCGGTCGCCGAATTTTGGGGCCGATTCGGCGGCCTCGCGAAAGGGGCCGTAATAGGCGGAGGCGAATTTGGCAGCGTAGGAGAGGATGGGCGTGGCGCTGAAGCCGTGTTGATCCAGCGCGCGGCGAATGGCGGCCACGCGGCCGTCCATCATGTCGCTGGGCGCGAGGACATCGGCGCCGGCCTCGGCATGGCTCAAGGCGGCGCGGGCCAGGAGGGGGAGGGTGAGATCGTTGGCGACCACGCCGCCGCTTTGGGGGTCCACGATGCCGCAATGGCCGTGGCTCATGTATTCGCAGAGGCAGACATCGGTGAGCACGAGCAACTGGGGCAATTCCTTTTTGAGGAGGCGCACGGTTTGCTGGACGATGCCGTGGCGGGCATAAGCCCCGGACGCCCTTTCGTCCTTGCTCTCAGGAATGCCAAACAACAAGACCGCGGGCACGCCGAGGGCGTGCGCCTTTTCCGCTTCCCGCGCCGCTTCATCGGGAGAAAGTTGGAAGACTCTCGGCATGGCGGCCACGGGGCGCCGCGCCTTGCGCCCGGCGCGGACAAAGAGGGGCAGGATCAGTTGGCCCGCCTGGAGGGAGGTTTCCCGGACCAGGCGGCGCAAGGCGGGAGTTCGGCGCAGCCGCCGCGGCCGGTAATTCGGAAAAAGCCCAATCAAACCGGAATTCATTCCCGGAAGCCTAAGCCAATCCTGCCCACCCGGCAATAACCGAGTGGGGTGGGAGGCAATGGCGGGCCGGACGGCTCGGCGAGCCGTCCCTACCTCGAGAGCTCGGCAATAACCGAGTGGGAGGGGTGCATGGCCGGGGGCGGGGCGTGAGAGCGTGTTTTTGCTTTTGTGGCCGTGGCAAGCGTGGTAGTCTTGGCTCATGCTCAAGAAGGCCATCATGGTCATAGTGCCGGTCGCGGCGGCTTTTGCGCTTTGTCTGTTTTTTGCCCTGGATACGGGAAACATGGGGCCTGGCACGGGCCGCGGGGCCAGCACCGCCACGCTTTTGCGACAGGTGCAATCGCTTTCCCAGTTGGTGACTGTCAAGTATGTGCTGCAAAAGGTCGTGGATGTGCGGGACTCCAAATTTTACGGGGACAATCATCTGCTGCTGGTGGCCGAAGGGATTGTCAAGGCCGGGATCAACCTGGGGAACCTGCAGCCGGGCGACCTGGAGGTTTCCGACAAAAAGATCACGATCACGCTGCCGCATCCGGCCATCACCGATGCCTATCTGGACGACGCGCACACCGAGGTGCTGGAACGGACCACCGGGCTGCTGCGCGCCTTCGACAAGGACCTGGAGCAAAACACGCGCGCCCAAGCCGTGGAGGAGCTGCGCACGCTGGCGCTGGACAACGGGATTTTGAAAGAGGCCCAGGACCGCGCCCAGGCGCAAGTGGAAGGGCTGCTGCATCAAATCGGTTTCACGGAAGTCGAAGTGCGAAAACGCTAGACCCGCCTTTGCCCGGCGATTTTCGCCAAACCGCCCTTGTCAGCGCGTCGGGCTTCTGATTAGCCTTGTCGCGCCCAATGAAGTTTTACGCACCGAACGTGGTGGTTTTGCTGGCGGCCGGGGCCATCGCCTGCGCAGCACAACAGCCGGCTCCGCCGGACATCTTTGGCACCACTTCCAACTCGGAGTGGTCGGCGCAGGGGGACACTTACCACTTTGCCAACGGGGTGATGGCGAGCAATCAGAGCTACACGATCTCCGGCGACCGGGGGGTGCTGACCAATCTGACCGGGGAGGTGGAGGCGGAGGGGGACGTGGTGATCCTGGACCACGGGCATATTTGGCGGGGCACCAACGCGATCTACAATTTCAAGACCGGGGAGGTTCGGGCCGCGGCGTTCAAATCGGTGCAGATGCCATTTAACATATCCGGGAGCAAACTGGTGGGCAACAGCAACCGCGTTTTCACCGCCTCGAACAGTTGGATCACCACCGACGACTACGCCAAGCCGATCTATCGAATCCACGGCCGAACGATCACGATCGTGCCCGGCCAATATATCGAGATGCACCACGCCACGTTTTACTTGGGGGCGACGCCGGTATTCTATCTGCCCTATTACCGGCGCACGCTGGAGGCGCACCCGGAGAACTTGGAGTTCGTTCCCGGTTACCGCAGTTCCTACGGGCCCTTCTTATTGGGTGCCTTCAACTGGTACGGAACCGGCCTGGTTGACGGGACGATCCATCTGGACGAGCGGGAGAAACGCGGGCTGGGCTACGGCCCGGATTTGCTGCTGCGCTTGGGCGACTATGGGCAGGCGGCCTTCCGCTACTATGATGCGCATGACCATGACCCGAACGCGGACGGGCTGAACCTGCCCAACGTGGGAGAGAACCGGCAGCGGGCGAGCCTTTATTATCAAAGCGCGCCCGCGACCAATTTCAGCGCAAAAATCGTGGCCAATTACCAGAACGATCCGACCATCATCCGCGACTTTTTCGAGAGCGAATACCGGGCGGACGTGGAGCCTGAGTCATTCGCCGAAGCCAATCAACTCTGGCCCAACTTCACCGTGGACGCGATGGCCCAGCCGCGCCTGGTCAATTTTTTTGAGACGGTCGAACGGCTGCCGGACATCAAATTGACCGGCTTGCGACAGCAAGTGGGGGTGACGCCGGTCTATTACCAAAGCGAAACGTCGGTGGGTTATTTGCGGAAGGATTTTTCGGACACCAATGAGCCGGTGGAAACCAATTATTCGGCCATGCGGGCGGACAGCGTCCAACAGCTCAGCCTGCCGGAGACGTTCTTTGGCTGGCTGACGGTGACCCCGCGGGTGGGTGGACGGGTGACCTACTACGGGGATGTCGCCGGGGTCAACCCGGCCACCAACGCCCAAACGCGCGGGGTGTTGAACACGGGGGTGGATTTCTCGCTGAAGGCCTGGCGCCTTTACCCGGGGGTGGCAAGCACGTTTTGGGATGTGGATGGATTGCGCCACATCGTCGAGCCGGACATCAACTACTCCTACATTCCTGGACCGACGCTGGCGCCCTCGCACGTGCCGCAATTCGACACCGCGCAGCCGGCGCTGCGGTTGCTGCCGCTGGAGTTCCCGGATTACAATTCGATTGACGACATTGACAAGCAAGACGTGCTGCGGCTGACGCTGCGCAACAAATTGCAGACCAAGCGCGCCGAGGGCGTCGAAGATGTGGTCAACTGGGCCGTGTATACGGATTGGAACCTGACGCCCGGAACCAATCACCACTTTGCGGATCTTTACTCGGATTTGGTGCTGCGGCCGCGCACCTGGCTGGTGCTGGATTCGTCCCTGCGCTACGATCTGGCCGATCATCTCTGGCGCGATGCAGTGAACCGGCTTTCCATCACGCCCAACAGCCGGTGGAGTTTCACGCTCAGCCATCGCTACTTGATGAACAACGACCCCGAATTCCAGGCCTTTCCGGGGCAATACTTGCCCGGCCATAATCTCTTCAGCGCCAGTTTGTATTATCGGATGAATGAAAACTGGGGCGTCCACATCCTGGACCACTATGAGGCGCAGAACGGCCTGCTGGAGGAACAAGACTATTCCATTTACCGCGACCTGCGCAGTTGGACGGCGGCCTTGACCTTCCGCCTGACCCAGGGCGTCGGCCAGCCGAATGATTTCACCGTTGCCATCAGCATGTCGCTGAAGGCCTTCCCGCGTTTTCCGTTGAATTCCGACACCGACCGTCCCAGGGACCTGACCGCCACCTCTTCGGTGCTGGATTCGATGGGGAGCTATTAAAGGGGAAGGAGGAGGAGAGAAGGGGTGGTCAGAACAGGGCGGGTCAACGGGCCGCCTCGTCGCGCGCCCAGCGGTCGGCTTCCAGGATTTGGTTCAGGTCGGGGTGTTGGACCAGGGTGTGGCGGGACAGGGTGCGGGCGACGACCTGGCTGATCTGGAGGAAGTGGATGCGGCGGTTGAGGAAGGCTTCGACGGCGACTTCGTTGGCGGCGTTCAAGACCGCCGGCAAGGTGCCGCCGGTTTCGCCGGCGTGGCGGGCGATATTCAAGGCCGGAAAGTGTTCCGGGTCGGGCCGCTCGAAGGTCAATTGGCCCAGAGCGGCCAGATCGGTTTGGACGCGGCGGCTGCAAACGCGGTCGGGATAGGTGAGCGCGTATTGAATGGGCAGACACATGTCGGGGGTGGACAATTGCGCCAGCATGGAGCCGTCCACAAACTCCACCATGGAATGGACGACGCTCTGGGGATGGACGAGGACGTGAACGCGGGCCATTTCGATGTCGAAGAGCCAGCGGGCTTCGATCATTTCCAGGCCCTTGTTGAAAAGAGTGGCCGAATCAATGGTGACCTTGCGGCCCATCACCCAGGAAGGATGCCGCAAGGCGGCCTCCACGGTGATGGCGGAGAACTCCTCTTTTGGGGTCGCGCGGAACGGGCCGCCGGAAGCGGTCAGCCAGAGGGCGCGGACGGAATCCGGGGGCCTGCCGTCCAGACATTGGAAGATGGCGGAATGTTCGCTGTCAACAGCCAGGACGCGGACGCCGTATTTGCGGGCCTCGCGCATGACGATTTCGCCGGCCATGACGAGGATTTCCTTGGACGCGACGGCAATGTCCTTGCCGGCGCGGATGGCGGCCAGGGCGGGCTGCAATCCGCCGGTGCCGACAATGGCGATGAGGACAATGTCGGCCTCCGGCATGGTGGCCAGTTCGATGAGGCCCTGGCTGCCGGAGAACACTTTGGCGGAGGCACCAAGCACGGCCTGCAATTCGCGCGCGCGGGCGGGGTCGCTGAGGCAAACGGCCGCGGGACGATGTTGGAGGGTTTGCTGGAGGAGGAGTTGGACATTGCGGCCCGCCCCCAGGCCGACCAGGCGGATGCGGTCGGGCAAATCTGCCGCCACCTTGGTCGCGCTGGTCCCGATGGAGCCGGTGGAGCCGAGTAAAACAACGTTTTTCATCAGGTGAGCACGTGACGCAAGTAGAGGTACATCAGGGGGGCATTGAAGAGCAAGCTGTCGAGCAAGTCGAGGATGCCGCCAATGCCTGGGAAGAGGCGGCCGGAATCCTTCAAGCCGGCCTCACGCTTGAAGAGGGATTCGATCAAATCCCCCACCACCGCGGCGAGGCCCAAGATGAGGCCCAAGATCACGGCGTGTGCGGGGGTCATGCCCTTGAGGCGCGCCCCCGCGAAATGGGCAAAGAGCACGCTGGCCGTGGTGGAGACCAGGAGCGCCCCCGCAAAGCCTTCCCAGGTTTTGCCGGGGCTGATGCGGGGGATCATTTTGTGTTTTCCCAGGAGCGATCCGACCAGATAAGCGCCGCAATCGCTGAACTTGGTGACCAGGACGAAATAGAGGACGTAAAAATGCCCCTGCCGGTGCCCCTGCTCGCCCGGCCAGAAGAAATTGATTTTTTGGATGAAGTTCAGGAGCCAGGGGACGTACATGAGGCCGAACAGGGTGGTGGAAATGGCGACGATTCCCTTGGTGGTGTGACGGGAGAGGAATTGGCGGATGCACAATCCCAAAACGAAGAGGATGAAAAAACTGCTTTCAAAATCATTCACGCGCGACGGCCCGGCGGCAAAGCCCCATTCACCGGAAATATCCAGGAAGGTGGCCACCAGGAGCAGCACGCCACCGAAAACGCCCCACCGGGAGTAAGATTGCAAGCCCAGTCTGTCCACCATGCCGTAAAACTCCACCAGGCCGGCCCCCGCCAGCGTGACGATGATGAGGAGGAAGAAATAATCGGAGATCCACTTATGGCGCGAGAACAGAGCGGCCAGGAGGACGGTCCAAAGCACGACGAAACTGAGGAGGCGCCGAAAAAAGACGACCGCCTTGGAAGGCGGCGCGGGCGGGGGGCTGGGATTTTCGGCGCTCATGAATCAAACCAGGCCGAAGCGGCGGTGACGGCGGGTGTATTCTTCCAGGGCCTCAAAGAACTGGGGCTTGCGAAAATCGGGCCAGAGGGTTGAAGTGACCACCAGCTCGGCGTAGGAAATCTGCCAGAGCAGGAAATTGCTCAGGCGCATTTCGCCGCTGGTGCGGATGAGCAGGTCGGGGTCGGGATAGTGGCGGGTATAGAGATGCTCGGAGATCAACTGGTCGTTGATTTCCGCCGGCTCAACGCGGCCCTCCTTGATTTTCTGGGCGATGCCGCGGACGGCCTCGACGATTTCGGCGCGTCCGCCGTAGCTCAAGGCCAGGATGAGAGTCAGGCCGTTATTGTTGGCCAGGGCGGCCTTGGTCTTTTTCAACTGGTCCTGGACGAATTCCGGGAGGCGGTAAATCTGGCCGATGGCGTCGAGGCGGACGTTGTTTTTGTTCAGTTCGCCGATCTCATTTTTGAGGAACCGGAACAGGTAATTCATCAGGGTATCCACTTCGTCCTTGGGCCGGTTCCAGTTTTCCACCGAGAAGGCATAGAGGGTGAGGTATTTGACCCCCACTTCGCCGGCGGCGCGGACGACAGCGCGGACGGACTCGACGCCATGGCGATGGCCCTCGACGCGCGGGAGGCGCCGTTGTTTGGCCCAGCGCCCGTTGCCGTCCATGATGATGGCCACATGGGCGGGGATGGTGGCCCTGGCTTGGGGGCTGAGATGGGATGGCCCGCTGGACATAACAAAGCTCAGACAAAGATCGTCTGCGCCCGGGCCGGGCCGACGGAGGCGATGGCCAGCCGGGCGCCGGTCAGTTCGGCCAGGGCCTTGAGATAACGCCGGGCCTTGGGCGGAAGTTGTTTCCAAGTCCGGCACTGGGAGGTGGAGGAGCGCCAGCCGGGGAATTCCGCATAGACCGGCTCGCAGCCGGCCAGCAATTCGATGTCCGCCGGCATGTAATCCAGCCGGGCGGATCCGACGCGGTAGGCGACGCAGACCTTGATGGTTTCCACCGAGTCCAACCCGTCGAGGTTGGTGACGGCCAATTCGTCAATGCCGTTGATAATCGAAGCATAATGGGTGGCGACGGCGTCAAACCAGCCGCAGCGCCGGGGGCGGCCGGTGGTGGCTCCGAATTCGCGTCCCATGCCGTGGAGCAGGTCGGCCACCTCGGCGTTTTCCGTCGGGAGCGGGCCTTCGCCGACGCGGGTGGTGTAGGCTTTCATCACGCCCACGACGCGTTCCATGCGGTGGGGCGCCACGCCCGAGCCGTTGCAGGCGCCGCCCGCCGTGGTGTTGGAGGAAGTGACGAAGGGGTAGGTGCCATGGTCAATGTCCAGAAAGGTCCCTTGCGCGCCCTCAAAAAGAATCTCGGCGTTGCGGCGGGTGGCTTCATGGAGCAGGACGACGGTGTTGGTGACGTAGGGTTTCAAGCGGTCCCCGGCGGCGCGGTACTCGGCGTGGACCTTGGCGAAGGAAAGGGGCCTGGCGTGAAAGGCCTTCAAAATCTCGTTGTTTTCTTTGATCTTGTGGCGCAGGAGCGTCTCGAACCGCGCCGGGTTGATGAGATCAATCATGCGCAAGCCGGTGCGGGCGGCCTTGTCGCCGTAGGCCGGGCCGATGCCGCGCTTGGTGGTGCCGATTTTTTTGTCGCCTTTGAGCGTTTCGCGATGGGCGTCCAGTTCGCGATGGTAAGGGAGGACCAGGTGGGCGGATTCGCTGACGCACAAGTTTTTGACGCGCACACCCAGCTTTTTCAAATGGTCAATTTCCTGGACCAGGCTCACCGGGTCCACGACCACGCCATTGCCGATGACGCACACTTTGCCCGGCCGGAGAATGCCGGAGGGGATCAGGTGCAGGACATATTTCTTTTTCCCGATGAAAACGGTGTGGCCGGCATTGTTGCCGCCCTGGGTGCGGACCACGATGTCGGCCGTCTCGGTCAGCACATCAATGATCTTGCCTTTGCCCTCGTCGCCCCACTGGGCGCCCACTAGAATGGTGTTTGCCATAATTTCCTTACAAGCTGCGACGGACATCCAAGCGCTCTTGGTTGCGCGACAATAAAAATCCCCGAAATGTAAAATCGGGGCGTGTCACGAGTATTTACAGGCAGAAAATAGGGACGGGGCGCGCCAAGAGCAAGGATATTATCCTTGCCCCGGCGGGAGGCGCAGGGTCGCGTCGAGGGGTTGGAGGTCGGGCAGGCCTTTGGCGCCGGCGTTGCCGCTGAGCTTCTGGAGGCGCTCGCCGCCGGGGCGGACCATGCGCTCGTAGCTGCCCACGGCGTCGTTGTAGGCGGCGTTGGCTTTTTCCAGGCCGGCGCGGATTTTTTCAAAATGTTCCATGAGCTTGACGACGCGGCTGAAAAGTTCCTGGGCGGTGGCGGCGATCTCGCGGGCGTTTTCACTCTGGGCGTGTTGCTGCCAGGTCAGGCCGACGGCCCGCAAGAGGCCGATCAAGGAGGCGGGGGTGGCGAGCATGATCCACTTTTGCGCCGCCCAAACAATCAAATCGCGGTCCCCCTCCAGGGCGGCGCTGAAAAGCGACTCCGCCGGGAGGAACAAAACCACATAGTCCAGCGCGTTGGGAAACTGGCGGGGATAATCGCGCTCGGCCAAGGCTTTGACGGTGGCCTTGAGCTTGGCGGCGTGGCTGGCCAGGCTCTCGGCGCGCTTGAGCGGGTCGGCGGTGTCAATGGCTTTGAGAAAATCCAAATCGGGCACCTTGGCATCAACAATAATGATGCGGTTGCCCGGCAGATGCACGGTCAGGTCGGGCTTGCTGTCGCCGGATTGGGTTTGTTCGTTGAAATCGCAATGGGCGCTCATGCCGGCGGCCTCGACGACGCGGCGGAGGGTTTCCTCCCCCCAGCGGCCGCGGGCCTGGTTGGAACTGAGGACCATGCGCAACTGGGAAGTTTCGTTGGAAAGGGTGAGGCTGTTCAGGGCCAGGCCCTCGATCTGTTTTTTGACTTCGCCCAGGGTGGCGGCCTGGGCGGTTTCACTTTGTTGGAGGCGTTTCTGGTAGGTTTCCAATTGCTCCTTCAACGGCTGCACCAGGGTGGCGATGGCTTCCTGGCGCTGGGCCAGGTCCCCTTTGGCGGTCTCCTGGAATTTGGCCAGGGTCAGACTGGCCAGTTCCAGGAACTGCGGCGCGGTTTGTTTGAGCGCGTCGGCGCTCAAGGCTTTGAAGGCCTCGCGCAAATCGGCCAGCGCCTTGTCCTGCGCCTGCCTGGCGGCGCGGAGGTTTTCGTCGTGCAACAGGCGGGTTTCGGCGAGCATGCGTTCGGCGGCCTGGCGTCTGGCTTCGGTGGCGGCGGCCTGGGTGGTGGCCAGGTTGACTTGCTGGCGGGTTTCGCCGAGTTCCTTTTCTCTTTGCGCCACCTGCTGCCGCAACTCCTCTTCAAGGCGGTTGTCCACGGGCAAAGGGCGGCGGCGGCCATAGAGCAAGCCAGCGAACC
>JBEKOF010000066.1:0-19038 GCA_049522055.1 Verrucomicrobiota bacterium
CATCGGCAGCGCCTGCAGAAATTGCAGGCTGGGGTTGTCCTCCAGCGGGTTCCCGGCGAAAATATCCTCCATCACGACCACTTGGTAGTTGATCTGGTTGTAGCGGATCTCGAACTGGATGTGGCTTTCCACCGTATGCACTTTGTATCCCATTTCCTGCAGCGTGGCTTTGGCGATGGCCAGCGCGTCCGGCTGGCTGATGGCCAACAGGGCGGGCAGGTCGTTCGGCCCGATGAAATCGAATTCTTCGCTCATTTCAGGTTTTCAGCTTGAAGGAGGCGGGGAGACTGGGGACCGAAGGCCTCGCGCTGGCGGGTGCATCGCGCTTCATTTGCAGATCAGTGGTGGTGATGGCTTCCCCGCGAAGCTTCTTGACTTTGTCAATGTTGCGCGACACGACGCCGCGTTTGGTGCAGTAGAGCAGCGCGCTCTCCTCGGTGATGAAATTTTGTTCGTACGCCTCCAGGCAGGCCTCGTCGAAGTTGCGCCAGCCGAAGGTGTGGCTGGCTTCGATGATTTCGTAGAAGCTTTTGCCCTCGCTTTCGCCGTGGATAATCGTGTCCTTGGTGCGAAGGCTCGAACCCATGATTTCCAGCAAGGCATAGCGGCCGCCGCCCACCTTGGGCGCCAGACGCTGGCTGATGATCCAGCGCAACGTGTCCGAAAGACGCACCCGGATCTGCTCCTGTTCCTCCGGCTCGAACATGCCCAGAACTCGGTTGATCGTCTGCCCGGCGTCAATAGTGTGCAGCGTGCTCATCACCAGGTGGCCGGTTTCCGCCGCGCTCAGGCCGATCTCCACCGTTTCCCGGTCGCGCATTTCTCCCACCAGCACCACCTTGGGCGCCTGCCGCAACGCCGCCCGCAGTCCGGTGGCAAAGCTGCTGAA
Source organism: Verrucomicrobiota bacterium (assembly GCA_049522055.1). Classification (GTDB taxonomy): domain Bacteria; phylum Verrucomicrobiota; class Verrucomicrobiia; order Limisphaerales; family Palsa-1400; genus JBEKOF01. The sequence continues at coordinate 890 of JBEKOF010000066.1, forward strand.
ATCGCTGCCCATTTCACGCTGATTGAACGTCGCTTTCTTCTGCGGATGCACAAATTCAACCGGGTCCTCCAGCGTAATCACGTGGACGGATTTGGTTTCGTTGATTTCATTCAGCAGCGCCGCCAGGGTGGTGGACTTGCCCGACCCCGTCGCCCCGGTCACCAGCACCAAGCCCGTCTTTTCCTTGGCCACCTCGTTGAAGATGGGCGGCATGTTCAGCTGCTCCAGCGTCGGGATGTTGGTGTTGAGCTTGCGCAGCACGATGGCGAATTTGCCGCGTTGCGAAAAAATGTTGACCCGGAACCGCGCCTCGTTGCCCAGGCTGTACGCCGAGTCGCAGGAACCGGTGCGGATCAAATCCTCCGTCAGGCGTGGATTTCCATTGATCAAATTCAACGCGATCATTTCCGTTTGAAAAGGCGTCAATTTCTCAATCGGAGGATAAAAACTCACCGGGATCAGCTCCCCGGCCTGTTCTATTTGCAGCGGCTTGTCGCACGTGAAGTTCAGATCGGAAACGTCCCGCCGGCGGCGGATGACCGTTTCGGTCTGCCGATCCAAGCCGAGCATCATGGCCAAAATGTAATCCAATTCGCTGCGCCTCATATTCTTCAGATTTAAGGCTGTTCCCTCTTAAAAGGCAAGTCTCCCGCGATCTTTCCCCCGCCTCACATCTCGTCCTCGTCGGGCGGATTGGCCAGAAATGGACGGAATTTTTTCCGGTCCAGCGATTTCTCGTAGGCCTCCTCCGGCGAAATCCGTTTCATCTTCAGATGGTCCATGATGGAATCGTCCAGCGGCGTGTTCCCGTACTTCTTGCCGACCTGGATCATGCCGGGAATCTGGTGCGTCTTGCCCTCGCGCACCATGTTCGCCACCGCCGTGTTGAAGACCAGGATTTCCAGCGCCGCCACCCGCCCCTTCTTGTCCACGCGCTTGAAAAGGTTCTGCGCGACCACTCCTTTCACCGACTCGGACAAGGTGGCCCGGATCTTGTTTTGCTGGTCGGACGGGAATACGTCAATGATCCGGTCCACCGTCTTGGCCGCGCTTTGCGTGTGCAGCGTGCCGAACACCAGGTGCCCGGTGCTGGCCGCCGTCAAGGCCAGTTCGATCGTTTCCAAATCGCGCAATTCCCCCACCATGATGATGTCCGGATCCTCCCGCAAGGCCCCGCGCAACGCGCTGGCAAAGGACTTGGTATGCACCCCCACTTCCCGGTGGTTGACCAGGCAGCTCTTGCTCTCGTGGACAAATTCGATCGGGTCCTCGACCGTGATGATGTGATCGCGCCGGTTCTTGTTCGCGTAATCCACAATCGCCGCCAGGGTGGTGGATTTGCCGGAGCCGGTCGGGCCGGTGACGACCACCAGGCCCTTGTGCAACATGGCGAACTTCTTCAACACCGCCGGCAGCGGCGCCCCCACCTTTTCAAAATCCTCGAACGATAGCACCACGCTGGGTATCTGCCGGAACACCGCGGCAATGCCGTTCTTTTGCGTGAAAAAATTCGCCCGAAAGCGCGAGACCCCGCTGATCTCATAGCCGAAATCCACATCCCCCGTTTCTTCAAAAGTTTTGATTTTGTACTCCGGCGCAATTTCGTACAGCATCACCTTCAACTGGTCGTCCTGCAACGGCGGGGAATCCACCCGCGTCAACTCGCCATTGATGCGGAGGATGGGCGGGTTGCCCGACGAGAGGTGCAAGTCCGAGGCTTTCTCGTTGAACATTAAATTGAATAACGCGTCAATCTGGGCCATAAACGTCTCCGTCAGCTTTCCGTCTGATCGGCCAAACTATGACCATATGCTTCATGGACTGCAAGCCAAAGCGCGTGCTTTAAGCCGATGAATTCCCCCGCCTTTGCCCTTCGCGCTGAAATCCGCCGGGCCGGCCCGGTCTCCTTCGCCCGGTTCATGGAGCTGGCCCTCTACGCTCCGGGCTGCGGCTACTACGAACGTCCCCGCCCCATTGGCCGCCGCGGCGATTTCTTCACCAGCCCCAGCGTCGGCCCGCTTTTTGGACAGATGCTCGCCTTCCAGTTTGCCCTGTGGCTGGCCCAAATCGCCCCGCCGACCCCGCCCGCCAGGTTGCAAATCGTCGAAGCAGGCGCGCACAACGGCCAGTTGGCGCTGGACATTCTAGCCTGGCTGCGCCAATGGCGCCCGGAACTCGACCTCGATTATTGCCTCATCGAGCCGTCTCCCGCCCGCCGCTCCTGGCAGCAAAAAACCCTCCAAAACCAATTCTCCAACGTCCAATGGGCCGGCCACATCTCTCAACTGGGGCCGCGCCGCGTCCGCGGCGTCGTTTTCTCCAATGAATTGCTCGACGCCATGCCCGCCCACCAGCTCTGCTGGGACGCCGCCGGACAAAGGTGGCTCGAGCGGCTGGTGGATTTGCGCGCCGACGATTTTGTCTTCCAACACGCCCCGCCATCGCCCGCTTTGGCCCCATTCCTCCCGGAGGTTCCGGCGGCCCTGGGCGCCGTGCTGCCGGATGGATTTGCCGTGGAGATCTCTCCAGCCGCCATCCAGTGGTGGACCCGCGCCGCCGAAAGCCTGGGCTGCGGCAAGCTTCTCACCCTGGACTACGGCTTGGACGGCCAGGAATGGCTCCGCCCCGAGCGCGCCCGCGGCACCCTCCGCGCCTACAAGGGACACCGCGTCTGCGAAAATCTCCTGGCCAACCCCGGCGGGCAAGACATTACCGCGCATGTCAATTTTTCCGCCGTGCGCCAGGCCGGGGAGCGGGCCGGCCTGCGGACCGATTTCCTGCTCCGCCAATCCAGGTTCCTGACAGACATTTTTCAGTCCTCCCGGCAGGCCGGGTCCGGCTTGGAAGATTGGCCGCCGGCCCGCGCCAAACAATTCCAAACCTTGACCCATCCCGAACATCTGGGCCATCGTTTCCGCGCCCTCCTCCAGTCCCGCTGAAGATTGATCTCTAGCCCGCCCGCCCCCGATTTTCCTTTTTGTTTTAACCGGTTTGCGGTTTCATCACCCGGACAAAATGATGGTGCGTCTAAAAGACATCGCCGCCCAGGCGGGCGTTTCCGTAATGACGGTCTCCAAGGCGTTGCGCGGCGCCGGCGACCTGGCTCCGCAAACCAAGACCCGCCTCAAGCTGCTCGCCCAGCAAATGGGCTACGTGCCCGACTCCATGGCCCAGGGGCTGCGCAATCGCACCACCAAATTGCTCGGCCTGATTCTCCCCAGCGTCACCAATCCCATCTTTGCCCGCACCGTCGCCGCCATCGAAGAGCGCGCCCACGAATCAGGCTCCGATCTTATTCTCGCCCACACCCTCAACATTCCCGAACGCGAGGAGGCCTGCGTTCGCCGCCTCCTTTCCCGGCGCGTGGATGGCCTCTTTGTTGTCCCGGTTTACCGCCTTGCCCCCACCGCTTCCATTTATGAGGAACTGGCCAGACGCCGCACCCCCACGGTCATCCTGGGCCATCGCGCTCCTTTCTGCGCCGGTTTCCATAACGTCGAAACCGACGACCTCCAGGCCAGTGCCCTCCTCACCCGGCACCTGCTCGAACTGGGCCACAAAAAAATCGCCTTTCTTTGCGGCCCCATCAGCGCCCCTTGGGCCTCCGAACGCCTCGAAGGCTACCGCCGCGCCCTGCGCGACGCCCAGTTGGAGCCGGACGACCGCCTTCTTTTCAATGCCGGCGCCACCATCGAAGAAGGGGAAAAAGCCGCCGTCCAATTGCTCCACGAGGCTCCGTCCGTCACCGCCGTCCAGGCCGCCAGCGACTTGGCCGCCATCGGTGCCGCCAACCTCTTTCTCAACCAGCGCCTCCAGATTCCCAAGGACATCTCCGTGGTGGGATTTGGCGACATCCTCATGAGCGAATACTTTCGCGTGCCCCTGACCACCGCCCGCCAGCCCAAACTCCGTCTGGGCCTGGCCGCCGCCGACATGATGCACAAACTCCTGCGCGGCGAGCAACCCGAACCGCGGCGTCTGCCCGTGGAAATCATCCTCCGCGCCAGCTCCGGCCCCCCCAAACCCCCCCGCCGGCCTGAAGATCAAGTTTGACACCGCCGCCCAACTCCCCGAAATATAACTGCCTGTGGGCCAGCGTAGCTCAGTTGGTTAGAGCGTGGGACTCATAAGCCCGAGGTCACTGGTTCGATTCCAGTCGCTGGCACCACTTCCTTTATGGGTTTGCCTTTCAGATCTCGTCGGGGCAGCATCATCCAAGCAACCAACCACCGCCATGACAGACTCTAAGCCTCCCTCCCATCGCTGGGGCTTCTTTCGCGCCGGCGGCTTCGACCAGGTCAAGCTCGAAACCGGGGCCGACCTCATGAACCTCGACCAACTCGACCAGAAGTTGTGGGTCGCTCTGGCTTGCCCCATTTCCGGGTTGGAGTTGGACCCCAAGACCGCCGCCCTCATTGACTCCGACCACGATGGCCGCATACGCGCGCCCGAACTCATTGCCGCCGTCCAATGGGCCGGCCGCGCTCTCAAAAGCCCGGACATCCTCATACGCGGCGGCGACTCCCTCAGCCTGGACGCCATCAGCGACGCCAGCGACCACGGTAAGCAGATTCTTGCATCCGCCCGCCGCATTCTGCTCCATCTCGGCCTGCCCGAAAGCGCGCCCGTGACTCTGGCGCAGGCGATGGACGCCAACAGCGTCTTCGCCGCCGCGCTGTTCAATGGCGACGGCGTCATCGTGCCGCAGTGCGCCGACGACCCGGCGATCGCGGCCGTCATCACCGAAATCGTCGAGTGCATGGGGCCGGTCGCCGATCGTTCCGGCAAACCGGGCGCCGACCAGGAACAGGCGGACAAATTCTTCGAGGCCTGCGCCGCCTTCGACGCCTGGATGAAACAGGCGGAGGCGGACCCACTCTCCCTTCTGCCCGTCGGCGCGGATACCCCCGCCGCCGCCGCCGCGGTTCAGGCGATCAAACCGAAGGTGGATGATTTTTTCGGCCGCTGCCGCGTGGCGGCGTTCGATCCGCGGGCCTTGGATATTCTCAATCACACCAAGGAGGAATACATTCAGATTGCCGCCCACGATCTGACCATTGACGCCAGCCAACTGGCTGCCTTCCCACTTGCTCAAATCGCCCCTGGAAGGCCCTTGCCGCTCAAGACGGGTCTCAATCCGGCCCACGCCGCCGCAGTCGCCACGCTGTTGAGCGCCGCCGTGCAACCCCTTTTGGGGGACCGCTCCGAATTGACCGAAGCCGGCTGGGCAGCCTTGCAAGCCAGGCTGGCCCCCTACCAGGCCTGGCAAACCGCCAAAGCCGGCGGCGCGGTGGAAAAACTCGGCCTCGCCCGCGTCCGCGCGCTGCTCGCCGGCACTGCCCGCGCCGGCGTCAACGCCCTGATCGCCAGGGACAAGGCGCTGGAGCCGGAAGCCGCCAACCTGGCCAATGTCGAGAAGCTCTTGCGCTGCGGCCGCGACCTTTTCCTCCTCTGCCGCAATTTTGTCAACTTCAGCGACCTCTACCTTTCCGGCGGCCCGGCCATTTTCCAGTGCGGCGCGCTTTACCTGGACCAGCGCGCCTGTTTCCTATGCTTGACAGTGGAGGACGCCGCCCGGCACGCCGCCATGGCCGGGTTTTCCGGCGCTTATCTGGCTTATTGCGATTGTGTGCGCAAAGGCACGGGCGAAAAGCTCGGCATCGTCGCCGTCGTTTCCCAGGGGGACGATGAAAACCTGATGGTCGGGCGCAACGGCGTGTTTTACGACCGCAAAGGGCGCGATTACGACGCCACCATCACCAGAATTGTCGCCAGTCCCATCAGCCTCCGGCAGGCCTTTTGGGCCCCCTACAAAAAACTGGTCCGGACGATGGAGGAATACATCGCCAAACGGGCCGCCGCCGCGGATGCCAATGTCCAGCCGAATTTGGCGGCCATCGCGGTCGCGCCGCGGGCCGCTGCGGGGCCGCCCAAACCGTTTCTCGACCCGAGCGTCATCGCCTTGCTGAGCCTGGCGGTGGGAAGTCTGGCCGCGGGCGCGGCCACCGTCCTGGCGTTTCTCGGCAAGGTCCCGCTGGCCTTGCTGCCCTTGGTGCTGGCGGCCGTCGCCCTGGTCGTCTCCGGGCCTTCGCTGCTCCTGGCGTTCATCAAGCTGCGGAAACGGAATCTCGGCCCTATACTTGACGCGAACGGCTGGGCCATCAACGCCAAGGCCAAAATCAACGTTCCCTTCGGCCAACGCTTGACCTCCATCGCCAAATTGCCCCTCGGCGCCAGCCTCGACTCCCGCGACCGCTATGCCGAGAAACCGGTCCTTTGGCCCAAACTCCTCGCCGCCGCCTTGTTCCTTATCTGGGTCTACTCCCTCTTGGATTACAGCGGCATTCTCTTCCGCCTGACCAAACACTGGGAAACTCCGCTCGGAACCCCGCCGGCCAATTATAGAACCAATACAAACTCGCCGCCGCCTGGAGTCTCGCCGCCCTCCACCATCGCCCCGGACAAGTAATTTGTGACCGGTTTTTGATGCGCGGCGTTCGGACTCCGCCTTTCGCGCCGGCCTTCTCCACAGGTCAAATGTGAATAACCGGCGCATAATATGTGAACAAAAAAGTACAATCTTCTCTTGTCCAGGCCCGGAGTCCAGATCAGCCTTGAACCCCAAGCCCCGGAAATTGTGCCGGTTCTGTTATGTTAGCTTTACGCTGCTTAGTGCCGTCGTTGATTAAAGGGGGGAATGGCGGTTCGAGGAATTCCTGGCTCCGTTCCCCCAAATGGCTGCTGCTTCCATATCTGCGGCTGGTTCGAGATGCCATCCTCAACAAGTTTTGTCCATTCGGATACGAAGATGAGACGGGCTTCCATTACGGCAAGCCCGGCGAGTGATTTACCCCTCTTTTTCGCGGTTGACTTTGGCCCCCTCCAGGGGTACTTAGTTCCGTAAGTCTATGATGGACGCCCTACACAGCGGCCTGAGAATGCCTCGCCGGGCCACCGCGGCCTTGGTCCTGCTCCTGGCCGCGGGCCGTTGCCTCACAGCTTGCGCCCAGCCAATCCCGCCCAACAGCCCGTCCGCCCCGCCCCCTGCCAATTCCAGCCAAATGCGCTTCCGCGTCATGGATGCTCAAACTTCGCAGCCCATCGCCGGAGTCAAAGTGCGCGCCTGGGTGGGGACCAACCTGCTCACCGATGCCGACGGCTGTTGTTCCTTTGGTTTGCCCAGGCCCGCCGCCGGCGATTTCAGCTATCGCATCACCATCACCAAGGACGGCTACGTGTCCAAATACATCACCTGGGCTAAGTCCCGCCAGGATCGCATCGAGGACATCCCCGCCGAATACACCGCCAAAATGGATAAAGCGGCCACCATTGGCGGCCTGCTCAAAAGCCAGGACGGCCAGCCGGTCGCCGGCACCAGAATCTTCTTCTCCGGCCTCGATTCCTCCGGCCCTTTCGATCGGGAAAAAACCACCCTCGCCCCCAATTTCCACACAGAGCGCACTGATGAAAATGGCAAGTGGCAATGCAACCTCGTCCCCCAGAATTTCCAGGACCTGCTTTTCCGGGTGGACCAACCCGATTTCCTCCCCGCCATTTTCGGCTGCCAGGGGTCCGAGGCGGGCGGCGAGATCGTGACCCGCCTGCCGGCCGGCGATTTCCTGGCCGGCGACGCCGTGCTGGTGATCCGGCATGGGATCGCCCTCTCTGGCATTATAGTTGACAATACCGGCAAACCCGTCCCCGGCGCCGCCATCCTGCGCGACCACCAGTGGCGCAACCGCGGCGCCATGCTCCAATCCGACGACACGGGCCGGTTCAACATTTCCAACCTTCGCCCCGGCCAAATGGTTCTCACCATCCAGGCCCGGGGGCTGGAGCCGCAAACCCTGGCCCTGGCCATCAGCGATCAAATGCCCGAGGTCAAGGTCCAAATGAACCCCGCCAAGATCTTCCGGGGCAGGGTGCTCGACGAATCCGGCAGCCCGGTGGCGGGCGCCAGCGTGCAGATGGACCGCGAGAATTTTCAGCCTCTGGAATTTGATTGGAGCGCCACCACCGGCGCTGACGGCCGTTTCCTCTGGGATTCCGCTCCCGCCGGCCCCCATCCCTATCTCATTTCCGCCGATGGCTTCAATCTTCGCTCCGAGCCTGCGCTGGCCGCCGAAGACGGCGAGAACATCATCACCCTCCACAAATCTTCCAACAAAATCTTCATCGAAGGCCAGGTCGCCGATCTGGCAACCCATGCGCCGATTGAAAAATTTACCATGCTCGCCCGCGTTTCCAACGGCGCCGACATGACCAACTGGTCGCGCCAAATCACCAACGCCTCCGGCGCCTACGCCATGGAGGTGGATCAACGCTCCACCGCTTTCACCATCGAGTTCCGCGCGCCGGGTTGCCTGCCCTTCACCACCGATCCAAGATCTCCCGGCGACGGCGACCAGCGCATCAATGTCCAACTGGAAGAGGGCGTCGGCTGGCTTTTGGCCGGACGGTTCACCGTTCCCGGCTACGCCGGCAAAATCAGTTGGAATGCTGGCCAGTCCATTCTCCTCGACGCCGCCGTTCCTGACCCCGACATGCCTCTCTTTGACACCGCCGACGCCAAGGCAATTTGGATGAAGCAGTTCTTGAAAACCGACGCCGGAAAATCCTGGCAGCGGGCGCAACGCTCCTTCACCATCGCCCCCGACGCGGACGGCTCATTTCAGTGCCAAGATGTTCCGCCGGGTCAGTATCAATTGCGCGTGCGACTGCGGGAATCGCCCGAACTCGGCGGCGGACCCCTAGCCGCCTTGTCCACCAACATCACCGTCCCCCAAGCCGCTCCGGCCGGCGCTGCTCCGACGCTGGATTTGGGCCTCGTCGCCGTTCCGCCCCCGGTTAACCTCAAACCGGGCGACACCGCCCCGCTCTTCGAGACCAAGACAGTGGACGGCCATGCTTTAAAGCTCGCCGACTTCCGCGGCAAATACGTCCTGGTGGATTTCTGGGCCACTTGGTGCGGCCCATGCGTCGCCGAAATGCCCAATTTGAAAGCCGCCTACGACAAGCACAGCCAGGACGGACGCTTTGCCATGGTCAGCCTGAGTTTGGACGCCCAGCCCGCCCAGCCGATTGATTTCGCGCGCAAGAACGGAATCCATTGGACTCAGGGTTTCCTGGGGGACTGGGACAAATCCCCCGTGCCGGGCCTCTACGGCGTGGAGGGAATCCCGGCGATTTTCCTCGTCGGCCCCGACGGAAAAATCGTGGCCCGCGACCTGCGCGGCCCCGCCATCGAAGAGGCCATCGTCCAGGCCCTGGGAGCGTATTAAGGATGCTTAAAATCGCCACCGCCCTCTTCGTTTTCCTCGGCGGATTCGCCATCATGGTGTTGGAGATCATTGGCGCGCGCTATCTGGCCAAGGATTTCGGCGGCTCGTTCTACGTCTGGATCAGTCAGATCGGGGTCATCCTCATCGCCCTGGCCCTGGGCTACGCCATCGGCGGCGCTCTGGCCGACCGCTTTCAACGCGCCGGGTTCCTCGCCCTGCCCATGGCCGTGGCGGGATTGTTCATCTTCTTCATTCCCAAGTTCACCCCTCCGTTGCTCCAAGCCATTGTCATGCGCCACCCCGCCGGTGAGGACATCCCCGCCGTCTGGCAGAAGCTCGACCCGGTGCTGGGCAGCGCCGTGGTCTTTTTTCTACCGTGCTTTGTGCTGGCCGTCATTTCTCCCTACATGGTTCGCGTGGCCGCGCGCCGCCTGGACCGCGTCGGCACCATCGCCGGCTTGATTTACGCCGCCAGCACCGTCGGCAGCATCGCCGGCGTGTTTGTCTCCGGCTATATTTTCATTGATTATCTCTCCGTCACCACCATCTTCCGGGCGACCGGCCTGGTCACACTCCTTTTAGCCGGCTTAAGCCTGGCCATGGACAAATGGCTCCCTCCTCGTGAATCTGACAAGTAGAACAAGTCCTAACCCACCGGGGCCGGATGGCCGTAACTTTGCCCGCCGGAGCGGCGTCTTTCCCTATGACAGAAAAGTCCGACAAAATGAATCGCACGAATCGCTCCAGATGGAGCCGCGCCTCCCGAACCGCCATCCCGCGGCTTCTTTGTCTCGCGCCGCTGCTTTGGGGCATGAGCCTTCGCGCGCAGACGGGCCGCCAAGTCGTCTTCGAGCGCATCTCCCAATATCATCACATCCAGGTCTATGACGAGGACGGCATCCGCACCCTCAGCTTCAACGGCTCCTGGGAAACTAAAATGTCGCTGGCCAATCCCTTGACCGGCCATTTCGAATACACCGAGTACTTTCAGATGCCCTTCATCTGGAATCCCGACATCAAGCGGGTGCTCATGGCGGGGTTGGGCGGCGGCAGCACCCAGCGCGCCTACCAGCATTACTTCACCAATGTCATCGTGGACACCGTCGAGCTGGACCCCGCCGTGGTGGAGGTCGCCACGAAATTCTTCAACGTCACCGAGACCCCCGCGATGCAGATTCACACCAACGACGCCCGCCAATACCTCCGCCGCGCCACTAACACCTATGATGTCATCCTCATGGACGCCTATTCCACGACTCGCTACGGCTCCACGCTCCCGCCGCAACTGACCACCAGGGAGTTCTTCACCATCGCCAGCCAGCGCTTAAGCTCCAACGGCGTCCTGGCCTACAACGTCATCGGCCAAATCTACGGCTCGCGGGAAAAACTCCTCGGCGCCTTGTATCGCACCATGAAGGAGGTCTTTCCGCAGGTCTATCTCTTCCCGGCCCTGGAAAGCCAGAACGTCGTCTTCATCGCCACCAAGTCCCCGGAGCCTTTCGACTCGTTTAAAGTGGCGGAGCAGGGGAACGCCCGCGTCAGTTCCGGCCTGGTCAAGCTGCCCACCTTTTCGACCCGCATGAGACAGTTCATGAACCAGCCTCCGCCCAACGCCGCCGCCTCCCTCATCCTCACCGACGACTACTGCCCCATCGAAAGCCTGATGCAAGACTCCAGGTAACCGCAATCACTCAATATCGCATAAGTTTGATCATGGTAGGGACGGCTCGCCGAGCCGTCCGAGGCAACCGCAATCCTCAATACCGCATCAGCTTGATCTTGATCAAGTTTCCCTCTGTCCGAAGCACCAGGCCGGCATCGGAAATATCGCCGTTGATGAGCCACGTTGGCTTCCAGACCCCGTTGTCGTACACGCCCTCCTCGATCAACAGTCCCTGGGCTGCGGTGTATTCCGTATCCAGGCTCGGCTTGAAATCCAGCGCCGCATCAAATCCGGCCACCAGAAACTCATCCGGCCCCAACTGGCCTACCAGCACCCGGCCCGACGGAACCGGCGGCCCGCTCGCGGCCAATGGCTTGCCCGAACTTCGCACCGGCGGACGAAACCGCACCAAAATATCGTACCCGTCGAACGCCAGCTCGCGGCCCGGGATGAATTCCTCCTCCACCGCGGCCTGAAGTTTGCCTTTCACCTGCAAGTCCGCTATCACCGGCAGCGCCGTTTTGAGCACACGGAAATTCGCCGCCATGTCCATGAATCCCGCGGACATTTCCTCGCCGGCGCTGACATCCACCCCGTAAGGACAGAACCCGATCGCCGAAAACTCTCCCAAGGCGTAGAAACAATACCGCGCAAACACCGTCCCGATGCCCGTTTCCACAACGTAGAGCGGGTTGTCCGGCCGGGTGTAGCGCGAGAGGATCGTCCGGTAAATCAGCGGCGATTGGTGGTAAATATCCGGCCCAATGATGTCAATGTCCGGCGCCGTCGCTTTCCACAGATTAATCATGTGCGACTGCGGACCGCCGCTGGGATAGCTGTCCCCGGGCCGGTCGAACTCCAGAAACCGGTCGCTGGTGCCTTCGCCGCCCATCCAGACATTGCAATACATCGGCAGCGGATAGGCCGCTTTGCCCGCCTTGGCCACGGCATTGATGTAGCCCGAAAGATAATACCCCGTGAACATCTCTTCGGCCCGCCGTCCGAAAACCTCCTTCCACGTCCCCGGTGGCATCTTCAGCGCCGTCACCAGCTCCGTCGCCGCCGGCCCGTTGAACAGTTTGGTGCTCTCCGCCGAATAATCGCGCGGCGATCCCAGTATGCCCGACTCGTTCTCTACCTGCACCAGAATCACCGTATGCTCGTTCCCGTCAATTTCCTTGATATGTTTCATCAACGCTGCGAACGCCGTCCGGTCCGCTTCCAGTGTGGCCCGTCCAAATGGCGAAAGCACCCGGATCGGGCGCCCCCCATAATCCAGCACCCGCGGAAAGCGCTTCGTGTCGCTTTTCACCCACGCCGGCACGTAATCCATCGCCCCGTTCTTCCAAGTCCCGAACCACAGCGGGATGGCTCGCAATCCCTGGCTGCGGAGACCCTTGATGATCTGGTCCACCCCGCTGAAATCGAATCTCCCTTCCTGCGGCTCAATCTGTTCCCAGTATATCGGATACTCAATCGTGTTCGCGTTCAGCGCCTTGAACTTCGGCCACGCGCTCTCCATCCGATCCGGGAATCCCGTCGGATTGTTGACCTGCCCGCCCAGTATGATGAACGGTTTTCCGTCCACAATCAGTTGCGTGAGAGCGCGCGCGCCCCGCTTTTCCAGGTGCGGCATCGGCGCGACCGCTTGGGCTTGCGCCCTGTCCGTCAGCGCCAGCGCGCAAATTATAATGCATCCCAACAGTAATGCTTTTTTCATGCGTAACCTCCTCATTGATACCTGTAAAGTCTGACGTGCTGAATGGTCGGGCCGTCGTGCCCAAATTGCAGCCCGCTGCCCGATTGGTTGGCCGCCGCCGCCTTCGCCTGGTCATACTCCAGCACACAATCGTCCCCGCCCAGCAGTCGCGTCACCACCCACCGGCCATTTTCAAACCGGCCCGCTTCATCCCTCGCCAACCCGGCGATCGGCGGTCCCGCAGTCGTCGGCTGAAAGGTCACCTCCACATCGTTTCCCGCCACGTAAAACTCATCCACCCCGGGGGCGATCACCATCGCATAGCCTAGGTCGGCAACCACCGCGTGCGTCCGGCGATTGCGCATCAGACTCACGTTTACCGTGTAGCCCCCTAGTTTGATGTCGCTCATTTGGTTGCTCCGGTTCAGCCACGCCGCCCCAATCGTCCCGGCGGCTTGCGTCTCCACTATCAGCGGCGTCATCTCCGCGATCACCCCATAAGCCTTGGCCAGCGGCAGATTCTCAATCACAGTCGGCCCTTGCGTCCTGCCTCCGGCTGCCGGCTCTCCAAACCGATCCGCGTTATCTATCCCAAAGGGCGAGTACCCGATGGACGCGTGGTGCCCGAAGCCGTAAAACGCGTTGGCCGCCCCGCCTGCGTCCCCGTACGACTCCGGCACAAACAAAGGATTGTCGGGGCGGTGGAATCGCTCCGCCCAGTCGGGGAAGTTGCGCAGATGCACGTCCGGCGCGTTGATGTCTATCGCCGGCGCTCCCGCCTTCCAAATGTCCAGCGTCAGCGGCTCCGGGCAGCCGGACGGATAATCGCCAGGCTCCTTGTCTTCGGGCTGCACCAGCCAGGTGTTCGAGAACACCGGCAGCGCGTCTTCGGCCTTCCCGGCCCGGGCCAGGTGATCCAGGTAGCGCGCGTAATGCCACGCCATGAATATCTCATCCGTGGCGGTGGAAGTCCCGAAGACTTCCCGCCAGGTGCCCGCGGTCTTGGCCCCGGCGGCCTCCCATAGCTTGCGCAAATCCGGCCCCAGCGACTCCTTGTTCTTTTGCAAATAGTCCAGCAACTCCTTCGGCACGTTTCCGGCGAAGGCGGCCTCGGCCGCCGCGGAGCGGTCCCGCGAGTCCCCGATCAGCCCCACTTCATTCTCCAACTGAATCATCACCACCGTCTGCTGCCGCCCATCCGCCTCCCGCAGATGATGCATGAACGCCGTGTAGGCGCGCGTGTCGGCTTCCAGTCCCGCCTGGCTCAACGTCGAAAGCACTTCCACCGATTTCCCGTTCTTGAGCAGCGCCCGCGGGAACCGCTGCTGGTCGGCCTTCACCCAGGCCGGCGCGAAGCTGGAAAGCCCGTTCTTCCAACTCCCAAACCACAGGAAAATAAGATGCAAATTATGTTTCCTCGCGCCGTCCAGTATTCCATCCACCAGCTTGAAATCGTATTTCCCTTCCACCGGCTCCACCCAGTCCCACGCCACGGCCACCAGGACCGTGTTCGCGTTCATTTTAACGATCTTCGGCCATGCCGTTTCCATGTATTCCAGGCTCGAAGATGCCGTGTTGCCCGTTTCCCCGGCCAGCGCCAGGTACGGCTTCCCATCCACGATCAACTGCGTGGCCGCGCCCCGCTTCTCCAGATGGGCTATCCGCGAATCGGACGCCGCGGGCCTCGTTTGCGATTGACCTGTCATTAGACTGGCAACCGCGCAGACTCCCGCCAGGCTGCAATATGTTCGTAGTTTCATAGTTCTTTTGCGTGTTGAAGTTTAATAGCCCAATGAGTTCTGCCCGTCATTCTGGCCTGTTCCCTGCCCGTTGCAAGCAGTTTTGTCAGGCGGGTTTTGGCCGGGTCCATTTTACAACTGGAGCGTCATACCGAAGGTGTTTACATGACAAATGACAAATGCTCAATGACCAATTCTCAATCGCTTCAATCGCTCAAATCCACTCCACGACACAACAGCACCCAAGAAATTTTTTTGTTCGGCCGGTTTTGATCTGGACATTTCCCCCTCTTTTCGCGACCCTTGGCTCCTCCTTTGAGCATCGAATTAAAAAACATCAGCAAGCATTTCGGCCCGGTTTGCGCGCTGGACGACATCTCTTTTTCCGTGGGCGACGGCGAGCTGGTGGCCCTGCTGGGACCCAGCGGCGGCGGCAAAACGACCGTCCTGCGCATCATCGCCGGCCTGGAAACCCCGGAGCGCGGCGGCATCTTCATCCGCGGCGTCGAGGTCGGCGGCGTCCCCGCTCAACGCCGCAACATCGGCTTTGTTTTTCAGAATTACGCCTTGTTCAAAAACATGACCGTCTTCAAAAACATCGCCTTCGGCCTCAAAATCAAAAAATGGGACAAGGCCCGCCTCCAGGCCCGCATCGCCGAACTGACCGCCTTGCTCGAATTGCGGGGGCTGGAACAGCGCTACCCCCACCAACTCTCCGGCGGCCAGCGCCAGCGCGTGGCCATCGCCCGCGCCCTGGCCGGCAAACCCGATGTCCTCCTCCTGGACGAACCCTTCGCCGCCGTGGACGCCCAAATCCGCCAGGAACTCCGTCAATGGCTCGTCCGCCTTCATCAGGATTTGAAACTCACCACCCTCTTCGTCACCCACGACCAGGAGGAAGCCATGGAAGTGGCCGATCGCATTGTCATCTTCTCCAAAGGCTGTCTCGAACAAATCGGCACCCCGCGCGAAGTCTATGAGCAGCCCTGCAACGAATTTGTCGCCAAGTTTGTCGGCGTCCTCAACGTCCTCGAATTGCAGGTCCGCGACGGCGTCGCCCGCTGCCACGAATTGGAATTTCCCCCCCATGGTGTTGCCAATGGCCAGACCCTGCGCATCGGCTTTCGTCCTTACGCCGTCCAAGTCTCCGCCGATCCCGCCGCCTGCCGTTATCAGGCCACCCTGCGCCGCACCTATTTCCTGGGCGTGATGCTCCGTCTGGAACTCGTCCTGCCCAGCGGTTTGGTCCTCCGCTCCCGCATCAGCAAGGAGGAATACACCCGCCTAGGACTCGCCGACGGCCGCAAAATCTCCCTCCAAATTCGCAACTACCGCGTCCTCTCCTCCGACGACGGACGCCTCAGTTCGGAGGTCTCCACCAACTACGAAATGCCCCTCGACCTGGGCGAGGGCATTTGAAATCCATCGGGCCGTCCTTGACCGCCCAACTTGAAACCCACAGCCCCCACTGCCTCTACAGTGAAAACTCGCGCATTTCCGACAAGATTTTATGGACTCTCCTTCTCTCTCCGTTTCCTTCGTTTGCTTCTGTTCCAAATTCGTGCAATCCGTGCAATCCGTGGTTGAATTCCTTTTGGTTGCGGCCTTGCCGCCCTGCGGTGCCATCCACGAGAGTTGCGCATTCTCGGCAGAACTTCCCGAACGATGTGCCCCAATGACAACTGACAAATTCTCAATGACCAATTCTCAATTCCGCCCCTTTGCGCCTTTGCGTCTTTGCCCTTTGCGTTTCTTCTTCTCAGGGCTTGCCGAATTACAACTAACAAATTCTCAATGACAGATTTTCAATTCAGCCCCAGCGCTTCGGTTGCCGCCATCCCCGCCCTGCGGCTTCGTATCAGCCCTGCCGCCCAAACCCGCGTCCGCGCCGGCCATCCCTGGGTGTTCGCCGACAGTGTGCGCCATCAGAATCGCCCGGGAGAAACCGGCGAACTGGTCCTCCTCTTCGACCGTCAGAATAAGTTTCTCGCCGCCGGCCTCTTTGATCCCCATTCCCCCCTCCGCGTCCGCATTCTCCTTCGCGGCAAACCCCAGCCCATTGATCCCGCTTGGTGGAGCCGCCGCCTCCAAGCAGCCCTGGCTCGCCGCGACAGTTTGTTCGACGAAAACACCACCGGCTATCGTTGCATCAACGGCGAGAGCGACGGCTGGCCGGGCCTGGTCCTGGATCGCTACGACTCCACTTTGGTCCTCAAACTTTA
Organism: Verrucomicrobiota bacterium; assembly: GCA_049522055.1. Classification (GTDB taxonomy): domain Bacteria; phylum Verrucomicrobiota; class Verrucomicrobiia; order Limisphaerales; family Palsa-1400; genus JBEKOF01. The sequence continues at coordinate 17,494 of JBEKOF010000066.1, forward strand.
CACCTTGGCCTGGCTGCCCCGTTTGGCCGGGGTGGTGGAACTTCTCGCCGCGCCCCAAAACCGCGTCGTCTTGCGCCTCAGCAGAAACATCGCCCAAGCCGCCAAAGAGCAATTCAACTGCGCCGACGGGCAATTGCTCCGCGGCCTGCCATTGGACGGCCCAGTCATTTTTCGCGAGAGCGGACTGCGCTTTGAGGCCGACGTCTTGCGCGGCCAGAAGACCGGTTTTTTTCTGGACCAGCGGGAAAACCGTCGGAATGTGGAGGCTCTGGCTTCCGGGCGGCGCGTTCTGAACCTCTTCAGCTACTCGGGCGGTTTTTCCCTTTACGCGGCGCGCGGCGGGGCGGCCTCGGTATGCAGCCTCGATCTCAGCCCCCACGCCCTGGCGGCGTTGGAGCGCAATTTTGCCCTCAACGCCGATCTCCCCACCGTGGCCCGATCTCCCCGCCAGACCATCCAGGCCGACGCCTTCCTCTGGCTGCGCCAAGCGCCGCCCTGCCGGTTTGATTTAATTGTGCTCGACCCCCCATCCCTGGCCAGACGCGAGGCCGACCGCGCCGAAGCCATGCGCGCCTATTCCAGCCTCATGACCGGGGCGATGGAGCGACTGAACCCAAATGGAATCCTGGTTGCCGTCTCCTGTTCCGCGCACGTATCGGCGGAAGATTTCTTCCAATTAGCGCGTCAGGCCGCGCGCAAATCCGCCCGCCCCTTCGAAGAACTGCGCCTGACCCGCCACGCCCCCGACCACCCCGCCACCTTCCCCGAAGCCGACTACCTCAAGTGCATTTATCTCAAGCTCACATAGTGGTCAGATAAGCCATCATCACCCTTTTTTGGGGGGAGCGCACAGCCCGCATCGGTGCAGCCCGCATCGTTGCGGGCCAGCCCTCTGTAGTTCCATCTGCCCAGCCCGCTGTTGTTCTGACTTCACGCCCGCAGTGTTTGGCGTCCCGCCAAACACATTCCTGCCTGCCTTCTTTGATCCAGGCCCAAGCCGCAACCAAAGGATTTGAACATGAGCAAACAGAGAAAACAGAGGCGGGAACATTTTGCCAAAAATGCGCAGCTTTTCGATATTGCACTGCAAAAGTTGTGACAGGATTAACGGAATGCCCCTGGCCCCGGATGGCAGCATTGGAATCCTGTAAAGCCTGTTCATCTTGTCAACAAAATGAATTGCCGCAAGAGAACGCAGGGCGGCAAAACCGCAACCAAAAGGAATTCAACGCAAAGACGCAAAGACGCAAGGACGCAAAGCAGAAAGAAAAAACAACATAAGTTCTTGTCTCTGTGTTCCTTGAGATGGAATGGCAACGGGATGCGCACCAAGGGTGCGAGTTCCTTTGCGGCGAAAATCTTGTTGAAATTGCGTGATTCTTCAACCGGAGCGAGGGGTGGGGAAGAACCACGGATTTCACGGATTTCACTCCTGAACAGGGAAGCCCCGTTCTCTGAACGGGGTTAGAGGAAGAGCTATGCTGAAAAAAGATCTGCCCATGAGCATCCTTTCTGAGCGTTGTCCCACAACGAAACAGAAAGGAA
>JBEKOF010000067.1:0-18851 GCA_049522055.1 Verrucomicrobiota bacterium
TGTCGTGTGACAGGAAAAACTCTCCCAGCCAAGTTCTCTATTTTCCTATGGGATGGCTGTGACAAATTCTCAATGACCAATTCTCAATCCAAAGGTCCGGGATCCTAAATCGCTTCTTCGCCAAGAGGCGTCACCCAAAAAAGTGAATGGGGCGGAATCGCCGGCTTCGACACAGGAGCAGCGGTCTCATTGCCTCAAAACGGATCGGGGGAAAACCCCTCCAGCGGCGGCGCGCCCAGCGCCCGGTCATCCAGGTCAAAAACGACCATGTTCTTCTTGACTGTGAATTTGGTTTTCCCGGCCATCGCCACCGCCTCCAGCGCCTCCCAGCCGTTGAGATCGAACTCCGCGAAACTATGCCGGAAGAAATGATTCGAATCATGCGAGAACGGCCTGGGTCTCATGTTCGTGTTGAGATAAAAGCCCAGCAAATGCTCCATGTAATCCCAATCGCGGTCGTCATAAATCGCCGCCTTGTCGTAATGATGCCGCTGGATCGAGTCCGCTGTCTTCCGGTCCTCCACCACCGAAATCGGTTCCAGCGGGTCTTCCGCCGTATGCAGGAGCAGGAATGGCGGCCGCAGCGTGGCGCGGATATAAGTCTGGTTGGTCAGAGCCTCCACCGCGTCCAGCAGCGTGGGCGGACTATTGGTCAGCCGGGCGCGGGCGCGGCGGAAGAAATAAAACTCGTCCGTCGCCCCGGGCATGAAAATCAGCGCCTTCACCGCCGGATTGCGCCGGAAGGAGGCCAGCATCACCGGCGCCGCATTGCTCCGGTTCAACTCCCTCACCGGCTGGATCAGCGGCATTTTCGCCAGCGCCTCCTGCCAGTTCGTCTGCGCCGGCAGCGGCCCTGGCACCGCCAAAAGCGCCAGCAAGATGCGGTAGTTCATATCCCTAATCCAACATGCCGGGCAATGAACGCTATGCGCTGAAGCTCTTGCCGCAAGAGCAACTGCTGGCGGCGTTGGGATTCTTGACCTTGAATCCGCCCTCTTGCAGCGCGTCCACGAAATCCAATTCACTGCCCGCCACATACAGCGCGCTTTTTGGGTCCACCACCACCTTGATGCCGCCGCTTTCCACCACGATGTCGCGGCTGGCCGGCTGATCCTGGAGATCCATTTCATATTGCAACCCGGAGCATCCGCCCCCGACCACCGCCACGCGCAACACGCCATTGGGCCGCCCCTGCTTTTGCAACAGCGCGCCCACCTTTTGCGCCGCGCTGGCGGTGACCCTGATCAGCCGTTCATCCCCCACGCGGACCCCTGCGGTCGTCTGCGCGGGCGCGGAAAGGAAGGGACGCCTCGCCGAGGCGTCCGCCTCACCGACCCCTGCGGTCGTCTGCGCGGCCGTCGCCGCTTTTTTTCCAGCAATCATACCGCCACACACTATCCCCGCCCCCCGCCGGCGTCAACCTCGCTCCGCGCCCGGTGGTGTCCTAATTTGAAAACTATTTAATCGAAATGGCCGGCTGGAAAATCCTCGCAATCGCCCTCGTGGGCAGGCTGGCCGCAGTTTCGGCAGTAATCTTTATCTGGAACGTGCTCATGCTTTCGCGGCATCAAATCTTCACAATCTCCACAATGCACCTCGCACGCACAATTTTCAATCGGCTTGGCGCAATGGTCACACACGCCATTGGTTGATTCAAAATCATTTAATTCCACATTATTTGGCATATGTTTTCTTCCTTTCTTCGCATCCGCCTCAATCGCCACTTTGACCGCCGTTTGAGGCGAATCCACAGACGTAGTTGGTTATGTTCATTTGGTCCCTGATAAAGACCGAAACTTCACATCGTGCCGTGCCGGAATTCTTCAAAAGTGCGGCACATTTTTGTGCCCTGCCGAAGATGCTTTGCGCCCACAGGTGTCCGGGCAAGTTTCTCGCCAATTAAAAAATTCACCAGGTCGGCAAAGCGTTCCGCCGAAAGGTGATTGCGGGTTTTCTTTTTCAGATGGAATTTGCTTTTGATGTGCCTTCCGATCTTCGCCCAACTCGCGTCTTCGTTCGGTTCGATGGGCCGCATGTATTTCACATAGAGGTCGCAAAGATATTCCACATAGTTGGTCATGTTGGCATCGGCCCCGATGCTGTTGGCCGGATACGGCATCCGGGACGGCTTGGGGGCGGGCACCTTGATGTGAATCTCTCCCTGATTTGCCCCTCCGATGGCAACTGACACCGCGCCATGCGCGGCCGTCGAATGTACTCCGCCCGCAATCGTCACGTCTCCAGTCGTCATTTTGACTTTCCGGGTCTTGGCCGTGTGTTTCGCCAAAATCATCAGGGCGTGCCGGGCATCGGCCATTGAAAGATCAAGCGGCTGCGGTGCCTTTCGTTCATGGGATGCCTTTATGCTGCGTAGCCATTCAGAAGTGTATTCGCCAGGGCATGAATCAATCAGCTTGTGGCAGGTGCTGCAAAGCAAAATCAAATTGTCAAATTGATCCTTTTCTTCTGCGGTCAATTCCGGGTCGTGCCTAGCCCCGCCTTTTCTACGAGCGCGAATATGGCAGATTTCCCCAACAACAACTTCACCGATGATGAGCGGGCTTTTACATTCAGGGATTGCGCATCGATTGCTCGACATTCCGAACAACCGCTTGATCGTGGAATCTTGAATGCTCATAAGATTTTGAAACCGGGATTTTACCCGTTACCCAATAATACTTGAACGTGAACCGTGCGTTCCTTACAATCGCGGTTTGCGAGTCCAAGGCTCGTCGCAGCCAATTTTCAACCGTGATTATGCCCCGTTTTTATCGCCAGTTGCCGCCGCAAGCAAGGTTTTTCGGGCGAAAAGGCAAGGGGTCAGGGATGACTAATGACATATTGTGGACGGTACGAGCCTCATGTCCGGGCAGTTCGCGAGTCAATCGCTTTGGCAGGCGTTCGTCGAGAACGACTCTCATTTCAAGCCGCCACCAGGAACTTCGCGCTGGCTTGTTCCAAAAACGCAACCACCTGGGCTTTGGTCACTCCAGGGAAGTCATCAAGAAATTCATCGAGCGTGTAACCGCCTTCCAGGTAATCCAGCAGGTTGCGCACGGGCACACGTGTACCCGTGAATACTGGCGTGCCACTGAGGATTTCAGGGTCCTGGACGACCACGCTTTCGTTCATGACTGTAAGTAAACACCAAACGATCCGGAATGCGATCCGGAATGCAACCGTTCTCTCTGCTTAAAATCACGGGAGCCGGGGGGGCACCCATTAGCATTGCCACATTATGGTTGACATGCTTCGGAATCTGGAATCGCGTTCTGAAATCGCGATCCGGTTTTTACCGCGGGAAGGGTGGACTGCCGCCGGAGATCGCATCACTTGGGCAGCAACGAGCAAAACTATTCCGCTATGTTACGGAACCCACCCATTGAGAGCCGCGCCGAAAACCGGCTAATTTGGACAGCAGTGGGTTGCTGTGTCAAGATGCGCCCCTTCCAACTTCTGCCGGCACAGCGGACTTGACTAAGCTGGAGGATTTCGTAAAACGGCTGCCATCAGAAACATCACCTCCCAACAAATATGAAATCGAATTTTGGCGGGCGGCTCAGGCTCAATTTGGCGCTCGCATTATTGTGCGTGTGCGGCGCGGCGGAACTTCCGGCGGCGGACTACGTCACGGTCGTCAGCAATACGCCCAATCTGCTAGGCTACTGGCGGTTTGATCCCGTCTTCCAGTCCAATAGCTGCGTCAACGGCTACACGGGAACATTGCAGGGCAACGCCCAGATCGGACCCCCTGGTTCCGGCTGCCCCCTGCCTTCGGAGCAGCCAAACCAGGCTTTGCTGCTGGATGGCACCAACAGTTATCTCACCACCAGCCTGACCGGCCAGATCACCAACCAGGGCAGCGTGCTGGTCTGGGTTTATCTCACGGCTCAACCCTCCACGGCCGGGCACTTCTTTCAAATCACTTCGCAGGCGGCGGGTGGAGACGACTTTGATTTCCAGATCCAGACCGACAACCAGACTTATTTTTACACCGACTCCGGTTCGTCCACGGTTTATGCCCAGGCGTTGCCACTGAATCAGTGGCATTTTTTGGCCGCGACTTTTATCGCCAATTCCAACCGGTGCATCTATCTCGACGGACAATTGGCGGCCACTTCCACCGCCGGCGGCCATTCCGTCAACAACACGGCATTTTGGGTCGGGAACAACCGCGTATTTGGGCCGCGGCTCTTTCAGGGGCGGATTGGTGAAGTGGCGGTATTCGACCGCGCCCTGGCGGCCTCGGAAATCGCGGCGGCCTGGTCGGCGGCCCTCCCGCCGAGCCTGAACATCGCTTTGCTGGGCAATTCCGTCGTTCTCACCTGGCCGACCAATTTCAGCGCCTACGCTCTTCAGACCAACGGCTCACTCGCCCCGGGGAACTGGGGAACGCTGACGACGATTTTCGGCACCAACTCCACCAATTACGCCGTCACCAACGCCCTGAGCGCCTCGCAGTTGTTTTACCAATTGGCGCAATAAGGGGTTCGAGAAAGACACTGCCGTCCCAATTAGCCGCTTTTCGGCGCGGCTCTCCTCGGAGTTGTCCCTCGGATCGGCGCTTCTTAAAAACAGGTTGGTCATTTTGCGAGCGCGATGCTGTCCCAAATAAACCCCTGTGAATACAGGGAAAACCCGCGATTATCCAAAGATTTCAAAACCTAATTTGGACACGAGTGCTCGGCTCGGCCTTTTCTGCCAGGCGTCCGCGCAAAGGTATAGCCGGCCGTTCTGGAGGACCGACCCATCGATGAATTTGGCCAAAGGCGCGATCATTTGTTGTTAAGTTTCTTTCCCACGTTTTCCGGCAGCCACTCCAGATGGTGGATTACCCCTGTCACTTCTCCTTCGGCATTCTTGATGAAGGTCAATTGCGCGCCATTAAACGTAGCGAGGAAATTGGTCTCCGACTCGGGATAAACATGGAATGCTTCTCGAAAAACCCCTCTGCCTTGGGCCTGTGCAATCAATTGATCTCCCTCACGTCGGATCGTCAGCTTCCATCCCGAGTAAAACGCGGCGGCCGGCGCAAATTCATATTGACCAACATAGGCATCTAAAAGTCTCGTGTCCAACTTGATGAGGACGCCCGGTGGCACGTCAAGGTGGTATGACGGGCGATGGAATAGACAGAGGCTACAACCCACAACTATGGCTATGGCGATGTTGCCATCGAGCCGTGACCCGCGGTGGGTGGCGATCACGCCGAGAATCGTTCCCACAAGTAGAATCAGCGCCACGAGCAATACCATCATTATGAAAAACGCCGAATAAGGGTAACCGAAGATTACGCAGCCGATTGCGACGACCAGGACGGCAAGCCCGAATAATATCCACCGGGGAAGGTGAATTCTGCTGGCGCCCATCAGCACGATCAAAGTCACAACCATCCCGGTGATCTGCAAAGGGAAGAGCCGTGGGTGCGGCGCCAAATGAAGCCATTTCCAGGTGGTGATAACAAAGGCGGCGATAAAAATGGCCGAGACAAGCGGGCCACGCGTCCATGCCCATCGTGGAGGTAGCTTGGGCAAACAAAGTGCAACGCCAAGCGCGCCCAATATGCCAAGCCCCATGCCGAGGAGACGCCAACGCCAGCATGTTGGAGGAGGTGGTGGCGTCCTGCCCACCGCTGCACACGCGGAATTGACAGCCGCATTGACGAGCACTGAATCCCAAGCCTCGAACATGTGCTCTGACCATGGAGAGAGCACCAGACGCGCATCCGTCCGCTCCTTGAGCCGGGCGGGCGGATAGACTTCATCGAATCGTCCCGCCAGAAGAACTAGCGGCGGACCATGCCCACCCAACTGAGGAAGGGCGCCCACAGCAATAAAAAGTTTTAGCTTCAGGTCACCGTCCCGCACGGCCCCGCTTCCTGCGTAGGCACCCATTGAGGCACCGAGAAAGACATCCACCGGCCCAACTGCACGTGCGACTTCTGCTACCGTGCGCACGCCCTCGGTAAGAGAAAATCCCTGCTGCTGCGACGCCCCATGTCCGGGAAGGTCAACAGCAAAGCACTTAAATCCCGCAGCCGCAAGCGCCTCATCGTAACAAAAGAGCGACACTTTCGAACCGGAGAAACCGTGGGCAAGCAGCGCAACGGGATGCGGACCAAGGCCCGCCGGGAGGAATTCAAGGGCAGGAGTGTTTCCAGCAAGTGTCACCGGCTTGACACGGACACCTGGCTCGACTCGCTGTAAGAGCATAATCCCCGCGCCGAAGAAGGCGATGGCTGCTGCGATTATCCACCGATTAATGCGTGGGCTCATGGTAGAATCATTCGGATCGGTTTTTAAGTTTCTTCCCTTCGCAATCTGGCAATCCCGCAATATGGTGCATTACCGCCGTCACTTCGCCTTTATCATTCTTAATGAATGTCAATTGCGCGCCATTGATTTTGAGAAAGAAATGTGTTTCCGATTCGGGATAAATCTCGAAATCGCCTCCGCCGCCGTTCCTGCCCAGGGCTCGCCCGACCAACTGATCTTCCTGTCGCCAGATCGTCAGTTTGATTCCAGTGGGAAACGCAGCGCCCGGCGCAAATTCGTATTCGCCGACATAGGCATCGTAAAACTTGGTGTCCAGCTTGATAAAGGCACGCGGTTTTGACGGTTCAAGACCTTTGGGAGGCTGATTGGAAATTTTCTTCAAAGTTAGCTCCGTGCCGGAGATGCGCGCGGTTAAACCGGTCACCTTGGCATGACTATCGCGGCAAAAGGTCATGGGTATGCCGTTCATCCTCTCAAAAAAACAGGTCTCCGATTCCGGCAATAACTCAAAAGTCACAGGCGACAATGATGCGGCGGAACCCGGGGATAGCTTGACGTTGACGCCATAGATCGACGGCAATAGTTTTAGAGGGTAACGCCATATCCTTGTGGCTTGGGCAAAAATCCGATCCCCTTCGCGGCGAATGCCGATGGCGGGCTGTAAACGCGCGCAAACCACCCAACTTAACGCCAGCACACTGAGAGCCGACAAAAGCCCGCCAAAAAGGGCCGCGCAACCCAAGACGATCCAGTTGGCAACGCACCAGAGGAGAATAAATATCGCCGCAAGGCAGATGACGGCTGGAATCCAAATGAACGCTTTGGGCGCGTTACGGAGAATCAGCCGCGTTATGAGTATTCCCAGCTTAAAATTCGCTGAAAGCCGGTATTGCCCCACATACGAATCATCAACCTGACCGCTGACCTTTGTCGCCTTTGGCCGTCGGTCGGACTGCCATTCGCTTTTGAGCAGAAGCATGCCTATGGAGTCTGGGAAATCACCGTCGTATGAAGAATTTGACAACACCACCACGCCGCGCCGCCGCGTCTTGTCGAAACCAGCGAAGGCGCGGTAGCCGTAGGTGGCGCCGCCATGCGAGACGATTTTGCTTCCCTGCGGGTCAAAAAGGACACCCCACGCCAAAGCGACGTTCACGGCTGGAATTGTGGATTGAAAGTGAACCGCGTGCGTCTTTTCCATGAGCGAGGCCAGACTGGACGGCGTCAGGCTGAGGTTGGCGGCCACATATCTCAGCAGATCATTGGCCGTTGAGCGTAGCGCGCCGCAGCCGACCTGACATTGAAAATCCATGTTCGATACCGCGTAGCCGAATTGGTTGTGCCCGGTTGCCAAGCGGGCTTTCAGCTCGGGTGTCATTGTGATTCGTGTGCTCTCCATATTCAGTGGCCGGCAAATCCGATCCACCACCAGCGATTCGTAGTCCGTCCCGGCTTTCAGGGCGATGACGTGACCGAGCAAGCCTGATCCCAAGTTTGAATATTCAAACTTTGCTCCCGGTTGACGGGTCAATTTGTAGCCGGACAGGCAGGCGTTCAATTTCTCGCTGGTATATTCAGCGAGGGGATTATCCGCGCGTTTTGGGTCAAGGTTTTCCGGGTTGCGGGGAAGCCCGGAAGTGTGCGTCACCAAGTGGAGCAGGGTGATCTCCTTGCCGTTGCGGGTCGGCATCCTGACCAACTTGGGCAAATACCTGGCCACGGGATCACTCAGCTTCATTTCCCCGCGTTCGATCATGTCTTGCAGCAGCAGCGCGGTAAATGTCTTCGTGATGGAACCGATCTCGAACAGGGTGTCGCCGTTGACCTCCTGGCTGGTGCCGTCATCCATTTTTCCATATCTGACAACACTGCTGCCATGCTCGTCCACGAGACCGACCACCATGCCGACATCTCTCTTTTCAACCCCGATGCGCTGTTGCAGAAACGCGCGGATGTCGTCGGTGATCATTTTTTGCACATTAACAAATCTTCGGGAGGCGACAAGAATTGTTCTGATAATCACCATCAACAACACAAGTTGACGCAAGCCCCAGGCGAGAGGAGCTTCCTATCCAGATGGGGACGAAGCCGTTCAGTCACCCATTCCGCCCCGCCCGGTTTTGGAATCAACGCAAAGCCAAGTCTGCATCTACCCGATGTGCGACCGAATTCCGCCCCGCCCGGTTTTGGAATCAACGCAAAGCTGTGGCAGCGGCGTCCCGCCGCTGGAGGTATTCCGCCCCGCCGCGCCAATTTGAACCCAAAAAAACGCCAGTTGAGTTTTTCAAACCTAAGTAAATCACTCATGTTACTTCGTTTCAACCCATCCGCAGTTCACATCTTCGTTGTAAGATTCTCCTATGCAAATAGTTGCAATTCAATCCGCTTGCCACTTTTTGCGCCTTCCCCTGAAAAACTCCTCCCTCCAAAACCTCCGATTTCTCCGATTTTTCGATGAATAATCCTGCCCGCGCCCTGAGATCAGAATTCACATGAGGATTAAGGTCAGGCCAGGATCTCGGTGGACAAAGCCCACGGCGTGGCGCCCAGACCGCCCCAGCCGCCCGGATTGTGCGTCGCCAGAAAAACCTTGCGCAGGCTCTCGTCGTAAGGAACCAAGGCGGTCCACAGCACGCCCGGCGTGTTGGCCCAGCGCGCGTCGGCGGCGCCGCCGTCAATCCTCTGGAACTTGGCGCCCTCCACTTTCTGGTTCCACATGAAATCCCGGTTGGTGGCGATCAGCCGGTCCACCTCCGCGCGCGTGAAGACCAGCCCATGCTCAAAGGCCGTGACGATGCCTTCGACGTCAATCTCGTAATAACCGCCGTTGGGATGAACGCCAACCCAGTGCCGGGGGGCGCCGCTGGCGTCGCGGTCCCACGGGCCGCCGGCCTCCCAATAATTCCACACATAGTATTTGACATTCTCGCGCGTGGTCATGCGGGAGCGCATCGTCCGCCACCACGCCTCCGCGCGGTCGCGATAGACCGCTTGCCGGGTCGCGTCGTGCAACGCGATAAGCCAGCAAGCGATGAGGTTCTGTTTGTTGTCGGGGTTGGAAAAACCGCCCGTCTTTCGCTGCTCGTAGCCCGCGGACCATTTCTCCGGCGCTTTGCGATCCACACCGAAAGGCGGCACGACCCAAAGCCCGCCGTCCCGGACCGGACGCCAGCAATCGCGCGAGTCCCATTTCTGGAAAATCTGGCCGGCGATTTCCAGGTAGCCGCGCGCGCGGGCGCCGTATTTGGGTTCGAGCGCGGGAGTTCTGAGGATTTCCGCGGAGGCCAGCACGACTGGGCGCCACATCATCGCTTCGCCCAGCAGGCTGTCGGACGCGTATTCGCTGGATTCGTTGCCGCCCCCGTCACCCTTGGGCCAGCCGATGAAACCGTCGGGTTCCTTTTGGGCGCGTTTGACGACCGCGTCCGTCCAATCCACCAGCAGGTCAAGCCATTTGAGGTCGCGGGTGGCCCGGTGCCCGTAGTAGAAGCCGTTGAGCATGGGGCTGACCAGCCAGCCGAGTTCCTCCCCCATTTCCTTGTCACAAGAACGCGACCGGGTTTCGGCGAGGATGTTTTTCTCCCAGCGCGCCAGCCACTCCTTGGCGGTGGCGGCATCCACCAAAGGCCGGACGGCGCCAGGCGCGGCAGCGCAGAGCGCCTTGCCGGACCGCAGGAACAAACTCGATGTTGAGGCCAGCGCCAGCGCGCGGGTGGATAGGCGCCGGAGGAATTGGCGGCGGTTCATGCGGAAAGCATACCCGTTCCGTGCTTACTTGTCCCGCATAAAAAAGTAATTGGCCGCCCTTTTCTCCTCCAGCCGGAATCCCAATGACGACAACCGGCCGGTGATCAAACCGGCGGCCGGCTCACTGTGTATTTCCATAACGACGGCTTTGGTGGAGGCCAGGGTTTGGCTGATGGATGGCATGTTTTCAAAAACCTCCTCCTCCGCTCCCTCAATATCCATCTTCAGCAAATCAATCTCCCGGCCGAGGATGTTCCACTGTCGCAGGCATTCATCAGGCGTGGTCACCTCCACCTCCACATCTCCCGATCGGTTGAGGCTTTGCGTAGTGGAAACCGCCACCAACCTGATGCGTTCCTTTCTCGCCGTGCCGCCAATGGCCACATTTCTCAAGGTCACGCCCGATTGCCTGGCAAACCTGCCGGCCGCATGGTCATACGCCACCGGATTCATTTCCGCCCCATAGATTTCCGCCATGGGATTGTGGCTTTGGACATAATTGATAAACAACCCGTGATGGGCTCCAAAATCCACCACTCGGACCGGCGCTTTGCCGCGCAAAAGGCCCGGCAGATTCTTAAAATGGTAACAACCCTCAATGAAAATCTCATCATACACCACGAAGTCAATCAACTGCGACAGGGCAAACCCGTGCCGCGAATGGAATGTCACTTCCCGGCCCCGCAGCAATTCCACCCGGCAGCCCACCCATTTGACCGCGCCGGCAAAACCTTCGTTGGCCACAAGGGCGGGAAATATCAAAGGCGTGCGAAGCCCCAAATAAACCGGGTACAACCACTTGTGTTTGCGGGACGCCACATAGAGTCGCAGCAGCATATATTCAATCCATCAGAGCCTGGGTATTTGTGGCGCGGCGCCGATGCGATCGCGCCCCTGCCTGGTCGGCCTCATGGCGGCAATGGGTTGGGGTGGTTGGATTGGCTCACGCGGCCGATTATTCATGGAGCCTCCGAACCGGGTCAAGCGCCAAAGACGCCCAATCCCTCCCCACATTTGATTGCGCGTGACAATGTTTCCGCCGCTCCATATTTTGCCTTTATGATTGCCCATTTAATCTCCAAGAACCTCAATCGCGTGCCGGACGTCTGGCGGCGAGTGGGCATTCTCTGGCGCGACAATGTGGTAAAGGCAATCCCCCGCCGGCGCTTCGCCGCCGACCAGCACGTCTGCCACACTTACAACGAATGGCATCTTGGCGACAATATCATTCACCTCCATTTCATCCGAAAGCTGGCCCTGGCCCACCCCGACAAACGATTTGTCCACGCCATCCGTCCGCCATTGATGGCTCAGTTGCGCGAAATCATCGAGGATTTGCCAAACGTCGAGATTATAAAATTTGCCGATCGCAGCAACGCCTCCATTGACGCCTGGATCAATACAGGCCACATGACGCCCAAAGGCGGCTTTGCCGACCACAGTCCCCTCAGGCATGAGTGGACTCAATTTCATCTCTCCTGGTTCTCCCATCTCGCCTCACAGATGGGGTTGCCATCGCCCTTTTCCAAGGCGGAAGATTTGCTCTTCGATTATCCGGCGCTCCAGAAGATCAACCCGATGTCCAAACCCTGGTCCTTCCTCCTCATCAATTCCTGTCCTGTCAGCAACCAGTTCGCCGCCTACGACGGACCGGCCTATTTTGATCCCCTCATCTCGGCTCTGACCGCCAGCGGCCACACCGTCTGCTGCACCCAACATTCCAAAACCGGCGTCCCCTGCACCCTCGATGCCGGCCTGACCATCTCGGGCATCGGCCATCTCTCCATCCACGCCCAAAACATCATTATGGTCAGCACCGGACCCTCCTGGCCGACCTTCAACGTCTGGAACACTCAGAGCGTCAAGCTGCGCGTCATTTGTCTGGATTTGAAACATGGCCGCATCGGGCTTTCCCCCAACGCAATCCAGGTCAAAAATCGGGAGGAGATCTTTGCCATTCTCAAAGCCCGCAAACTCATTTGAGACGGTGAACATATTGCCCATCTCGGTTTGTGTCATCTCCGGCGCCGAAGCCCATCGCATCGGACGGATGCTCGCCAGCGTCTCCCAGTGGACTTCCGAGATCATTCTCGTTTTGAACGACGACGTCACCGACGGCACCGACCAGATCGCCGCCTCCTTCGGGGCGAAGATTTTCCGCCACCCGTGGCAAGGCCATCGCGATCAGAAAAATGTCGCTCTGGGCCTCGCCACCCAGCCCTGGATTCTGGCCCTGGACGCCGATGAAGAAGTCTCGCCCCAATTGCGCCAGTCCATCGCGCAATTCTTCGCCGGCGATCACCTACGCTTTGCCGGGGCGCATTTTCCCCGCAAAGTATGGTTCCTGGGACGCTGGATCACCCATGGCGACTGGTATCCCGACCGCAGCCTGCGCCTCTTTCGACGCGGCTCGGCAATTTGGGCGGGCAGCCCGGAGCATGACAAAGTGGCCTTGCAGGGACCCTCGGCTGGCCTGCGCGGGGACCTCCTCCATTATTCCAATCCCGACATCAGCAGTTACATCCTCAAAATCAATTACTTCGCCGATGTTTATCTGCGGCGGCAACTGGCCGAAAAGGCCCGCTGGTCCGCCCCCGGCGCCATTTTTCGCGCCGCCTGGCGGTTTGTCCGCGCTTACTTCATCCGGCTCGGTTTTCTGGATGGTTATCCGGGCTTTTTTATCGCCGCCTCCACCGCCTACTCCACCCTCGTCCGCCACAGCCGCCTTTTCGAACACCTGCAACCCAGGTCTCCGGTATGCCCCCCGCCCAAATCTCCCTGATCATCAACACCTTTGAGCGGCCAGGCCCGCTGGAACAGGTGCTCCTCGGCGTGCTGGGTCAGTCCCAATCGCCCGCCGAAATCTTGATCGCCGACGACGGCTCCGGCCCGCCCACCCGCCAGTTAATTGCCCAATGGCAACAACGGCTGGCCACACCCCTGCGCCACCTCTGGCAGCCCGACTTGGGCTTCCGCAAGACTTTCATCCTCAACAAGGCGGTTGCCGCCGCCACGGGCGATTACCTCCTCATCCTCGACGGGGACTGCGTGCCCCATCCCAAGTTTGTCGCCGACCATGCCGCCCTGGCGGAAAAGAACTTCTGGGTGCAAGGGCGGCGCTGTTTTGTGAAGGAACAATTCGCCCCCCAGTTCTCCATCGCCACCACCCCGGTTTTCCGATGGCTCTGCACCGGGCGAATCTCGGGTCTGGCAAAGGCCGTCCGCCTTCCCTGGCCGGTCGTGCGGCGCAACACCGGCCAGCGCGGCATTATCGGCTGCAACATGGGCTTTTGGCGCGACGACCTGCTGGCCATCAATGGCTTTGATGAGGAATACACAGGCTGGGGCATCGGCGAAGACTCCGACGCCGGCACTCGCCTTTACCATTTGGGCCGCCCGCGCAAACTGGTTTATGGGCATGCCATTGTTTATCATTTGAACCATCCCATCAGCTCTCGCGCCCATGTCCAAGCCTCCCTGGACCGCCTGGCCGAAACCATCCGCTCGCGCAAAATCCGTTGCGCCCGCGGCATTGAACAATACCTTTCCACCACCTCAGGGCCAAAATGAAATCCCCCCTTGCGCTGGGAAAAGAACCGTTAAGGATATTGCTCCTCGATTCCCTGCTCACCGGCGGCGGGACCGACGACCAATGCGTCCAATTGGCCGCCGGCCTCTGTCGCCTGGGCCTCCACGCCGCCATCGCCGGGCCGGGCGGGCGCGAATGGGCCGCCAGCATCGCCGCCCTGGGCGTGCCCTTTTTCGACACCGGCGGCCGGGCCACAAAGCTCCAGTTCATCTGGCGCTCGGCCCGCCTGGCCCGCCGCCAGAAAATCCAGATCCTCCACGCGCATCACGGACGGGATCTCTGGCCCGCCATCCTGGCGGCGCGCCTTTCCGGCGTCCGGCCTAAAATTGTATTGACAAGACACCTCGCCAAAAGCCCAAGCTCCTGGGTCAGCCGCCATTTCCTGCTGGGTCAATGCGACTCCTTGATCGCCGTCTCCGAATTTGTCGCCCGCGTCCTGCGCCAGGGCGTCTATGAGCCGGATTCCCCGGAACTGGAACGCCGCTCGCGCCCCCCGTTGCGGGGAGATCATCGCAAGATTCGCGTCATTTACGTCGGCATTGACCCCGGCCGGTTCCGCCCCGCCGAGGCGGCGGAGAAACGGCGCGAACTTGGCTTGCGGCCGGAACATTTTGGCTTTGCCGTGGTGGGCGGCTACGACCTCCCGCGGGGAAAGGGCCAGCGCGAATTCTTAAGCGCCGCCGCCAGGGCGCATGAGCAAATTCCCCAGGCGCGCTTCTTGATTATTGGCCGCGGAAACTTGGCCGATGTTTTGCGCCAGGACATCGCCCGGCTGGGGCTTTCCGGCAAAGCCTGGCTCACTCCCTACGCTGCGGACATGCCCCAAGTCATGAACGCCCTAGATTGCCTGGTCCATCCTCAAATCGGCACCGAAGCCATGCCCCTGGTCATTTGCGAGGCCCACTCCTGCGGCAAACCGGTCATCGCCTCCGCCTTGGACGGCATTCCCGAAGCCTTCGCCGCGGCACAATGCGGCCAATTGGTCCCGCCGGAAGACATTGACGCTCTTGCCGCGGCCATGCGGCGTCAGGCCGCCACACCCCCTTTGGCCTTGCAACAAAGAATGGAGGTGCGCGAAAAAGTCGCCGAAAAATTCTCCCTCGACCGAATGGCCGCCGACCATCTGCGCCTTTACCGCGAACTCCTGGCGGCTGGAGCGGTTTAAATGGCATTCCCAATTCTCAATTGCCTTTTCCCCTCCACCCCTTAACTTTGCCCCGTGAGCGACCTTCCCGTCACCGTCATCATTGCGGCCCGGCCTGACCAGGCCCAAGTCCGCGCTCTGGCCGCCGCTCAAAAATTCGATTACCCGCCCGACCGGCTCGAAATCCTCCTGGCCCGCGGCCTCCAGCCCTCCGTCCAGCGCAATGCCGCCATCCGCGCCGCCAGCGGCCAAATCCTCTACTTTCTGGATGACGATTCCGCCGCCCCGGCTGGCAATCTCCGCCTGGCGCTGGCTCATTTCCAATCTCCCAACGTCAAAATGGTCGGCGGACCCAGCCTCTGCCCTTCCGACGCCCCCCCTCTGCAACAGGCCTTCGCCTGGACCATGGGCAGTTGGCTCGCCTTCGGGCCAAGCTGCTCCCGCTATCGCAGTCGCGGCGCCGTCCGCATGACCAGCGAGAAGGAACTCATCCTCTGCAACCTCTTCGCCCGTCGCGACGATCTTCTCCAACTCGGCGGCTTCAACGAAAGCCTCTATCCCAACGAGGAAAACGCCCTCATGGACGAACTCCAAAAGCGCGGCGGCTGGCTCCTTTACGATCCGGCCCTGATCGTCCGCCGCCATCCGCGTTCCAGCCTCCCGGCCTTCTGCAAGATGCTCTGGAACTATGGGCGCGGCCGGGCAGAGCAGTTTCGGCTCCATCCCACTTTGGGTTCCGCCCCCAATTTTGTTCCCCCGCTCTTTTGCCTCTATGTGGCGGCCCTGCCCTTTTTGCCCGCGATGGCCTGGTGGCTTGCCGCCGCCTATCTGGCCGCCAACCTGGGCCAATCCCTGGCCGTCCTGCCTTTGGGCAAATGGCACTGGTTTCCCTCCATCATGGGTTTGATCTTCCTCAGCCACATCCTCTACGGCCTCGGTTTCTGGCGCGGCTGCGCCAGGACCCCCCGGCCTCCCCCTCCCACTGTTGCCGCCGCCGTCCAGCTCGAAAAAATTCAATAATTCGCATCCGGTCAACCGGAATCGGCGGGACCGGTTTCTGCAAACTCATTGAAGGTTGGAGCATTGCCATAAATTATGTAGAGTCGTTGGCGTCCACACCAGCAGACGCCATCTTTTCAGCAACACCACATCATTTTTGTAAATGCTCCAGCCTTGAGGCGCTTCATGCGCCAAAACTTTTTTCCAAAAACTTTTTTCTGTCGGGGTGCGATCAAAAGGAGACGAAAAAGTCTCCTTTTGAATGCAACGCGAATCCAAAAACTTTTTTCTCGACAAATCCAATGGCGTTGTTAAAATGAATATACCCACATTCCTCAATGTTAATGTGGGTATATTCCTTCGCGGATCGCTTGATAATCGGTCAGCATTCCTTGCCCAATGAAGACGGATCGTCGCGCACACGACCCAAACTTCTTTCTTGAGGCGCTTCGTGCTTGACAACTGGTCCGTTCTCTGCGACGGTTTCTTCATTATTGTGGCAAAAAACTAATGGTGTCGCGCAGCTTGAATGGCTCCCGTTCCCGACTAAAAGGCGGGTGCGTGAGATTACAATCAGCCACTCCTTGGACCGCAGGCATTTGGGGGCTGGCGGCTGGCGCCCGGGGATACGCTAAACTGTTGCTGAATCTTTCAAAGAAAATGCGATTTGAACTCCGATGGATCGCTGCCGGTCGCTGGGTTGGCTGGCTAGCGCTGATCACTTCCTTTCTGGCTCTGGCTCCTGCCCAAGCCCAACCCACCATCGTCTCCACGGTCCCCTTGAACTTGGCCGCCGGCGTTTCGACCACCGCCTCAGTGGTTTTCACCTTCAGCGAGGCGATGGATACCACCGCCACCACCGCCACATTCTATAGTGAGAGCCCCTTCGCCGTGCTGACGACATCCCCGGTTTGGAGCGCCGGCAATACCGTGTTGACTTGCACCCCCAGCCCGGCCTTCCCGGCCAGCGCCACCATTATCTGGGTCGTCAGCGGCGAGGACCCGGATGGAAACCCGCTGGGTGGAGTGCCGGAGGGAACCTTCACCACAGGCACGGGTGGCGGCGGGAGCGGCGTTTCTGGCACCAACCAATACACCGCCTTTGCCGTCGGCGAGGCCATTGTTTACAATCAGACCTCCACCGCGGCGCCAGTGCTTGACACGGACATTCCTCCCTATCTCTTCTTCGCCGGCATCACCCTCTCCTCCAATCAATCCGCTCTCTCCGCGACCGTGGAGTTGCCGAGCGCCAGCGTGGCGGCCTTGCTCCAGGAACCGGAGGATCCCGGCCAATTCTTCTTGAGCGATAGCGATGCCAATCAGACCACTCTGGACAACACCTATGGCAACGGCAACTACATCTTCAACCTAGTCGCCGCCAATTCCAACGAGCAGGTGACAGTCAACCTGCCCGCCTCCTTGGCTCAGCCCGGCGCGCCGCAAATCAGCAATTTCACCGCCGCTCAGTCCGTCAACCCCGCCCAACCCTTTACGCTTACCTGGAACGCCTTTGCCGGCGGGACGGTCACCGATTATGTCTTTGTGACCATTGGCGGCGTTTTCTCCACCCCGCCGCCAGGATCTTCCTACGCGCTGGCTGGCACGGCCACCTCGGTCCAGATACCGGCCAACACCCTCCAGCCGGGCAGTAATTACGACTCCTTCATCAGTTTCTACCATTACATTCTCGCCACCAACACCGTCTCCGCCGGTTACACCACTGCGGCCTATCGCTACGCGGACACCGAATTCAGCCTCATCACCACGGGTGGCACGCCGATAATCCTCACCAACGCGTCGTGGAGCGGCCACACCTTCAGCTTCAACGTCAACTCGGCCGTCGGCCAAAGCCTGCTCATTCAGTACAACACCAACCTCGCCCTCGCCTCCAGCCCGTGGCAGACCTTCCTCACCTCCAACAGCGCCACAGGTGTCATCCATGTGAGCGATTCGGTGAACACCACCAACTCGCACGTCTTCTACCGCGCTCAAACCGGGCAGTGATGGGCTGCAAGACCCAAGCGTGGCTTAACTCCGCTCCTCGAGCCTGTCACCGGAATTTACAAGTGTCCTAACGGCGGGGTAACGCCTCCAGACCCCGGGGGAGCGCACAGCCCGCATCGCTGCAGCCCGCATCGCCGCGGGCTAGCCTTCTGTTGTTCCATCTGGCCAGCCCTCCTGTTGTTCCATCTCGCCCCCGCGTGCTGTCAGCGACGCCCTCGTCGCTGACAGCCAGCCGTGCTCAACGCGCAAGCGCGGCCATCAGCCTTTGACTTCCCGGCCCGCCGGGTGCATTGTGTTGGCGCATAGTATGGCTGCGACCATTGAAATCTCAGTACCGGATGACCTGGTGAAGGCCATTGGCGCCAGCGCATCAGAATTGCCACGCCGCGCTTTTGAAGCCATGGTCAGCGAGGCGTACCGCCTTGGCCAGATCAGCCATGCGCAGGTGGGGGAAATGCTTGGGCTGGATCGCTGGCAAACGGACGCCTTTTTGAACGGAACGCAAGCCTATCGCCCCTGCGAGAGCGCGGAATTCGCTGACGACCTTGCGACTCTGCGGAGCCTGGCAACGCAATGAACCGCGTCGTCGTTGCAGATGCCGGCCCTCTACATTATTTGGTACTGATTGATTGCGCTGGCCTGCTGCCGCAATTGTTTGCCGCTGTTTTGATTCCTCCTGTTGTGCGCGATGAGTTGCTGCGCCAATCCACTCCCCAAAAAGTCAAGGACTGGATAACAAGTCCACCGCCTTGGCTGAAAATAGAGCCGGTGAGCCGGTTCCATCCGGTGGCTCATTTGCATCCCGGAGAAGCGGCTGCGTTGCAATTGGCGTTGGAGATGAAAACGGCTGTTGTTTTGATGGATGATCTGGATGGAAGGGCCGCCTCGCGGCAACTTAGACTGGCAGTCGTTGCCCGCGCTGCTATCGCCATCCAAAATCATCGGTTGGTTACTGGCAGGCGAAAGTGGCGAGCCCTGAATTCGACCTAGAAAATGCTCACTACATCAGTCTTTCGACCGCAAAAGGCGTCGGTCGATGGCCTTGAGGATGATCTCCTGTTTCTTGGTCAGCGCAACGACGCGGGAGAGTTTG
>JBEKOF010000068.1:0-19781 GCA_049522055.1 Verrucomicrobiota bacterium
TAAAAAAGTGTAGCGGGCGGGCCGGGTTAGTCAATGCCCTCCTGGGGGTCATTTTCGCCCCAATCCCCAAAATCTAGGCAAACTCCCCGTTGGGCGGAGGCGACAAATTCGAGCAGTGTTCGCGCCGGCGCGCTGGTAAATTCCTTTTGCGCGGCAGCCAGCGCGGCGGAGAATTTTGCCCGCCGGCGAAAAAGCTGGTGATAAATCTTTCTCAGTTCCAGCCGTTCCGCCGGCGTCAAGCCGGCGCGGCGCAGGCCGATCGTGTTCAGGCCGCCCAGGCGGTTGTGCCCCCGCGCCACGGTGAAGGGCGGCAGGTCCTTGCTGATGGCCGCCCCGCCTTGCATCAGCGCCAGCGTGCCGACTCGCACAAACTGATGCACCAGGCAGTTGCCGGAAATAAAGGCCCGGTCGCCCACCTCCGCGTGCCCGGCCAGCAGGGCGCCATTGGCGAGGATCACGTGGTCGCCCAGCCGCACGTTGTGGGCCACGTGCGAGTGGACCATCAGGAAGTTGTGGGAGCCGATCACCGTCGCTTCCTCCGCCCGGGCGGAGCGGTGCGCCGTGCATCCTTCGCGGAAAAGATTGTGTTCCCCGATGCTCAGCCGCGTCGGCTCATCCTTGTACTTTACGTCCTGGGGCGCCTCCCCGATCACGCACCCCGCGTAAAAACGATTGCCCGCTCCTATGTTCGTGTGGCCCGTGATATAGACGTGCGGCCCGATCCGGCAGCCCGGCCCGATGGACACATCGCCGTCTATCACCGCGCAAGGCCCGATCTCCACGGTGGCATCCAATGCCGCCCGGGGGTTGATGATGGCCGTCGGATGAATCATGGATTGGCCCGCGCGCGTTTCATCCGTGAAAAATGCTGCCGGCGCCCTCGCAGGTCAAGCCGCCGATTTGCCAGGTAGCGTCTTAATTTGGGGAGCGCGGTCGTCTCGACCGCATCCGTTGGCGTCCCGCCAACGGAGTCTTCGTCCGAAACCAGTTCACCGTTTGGGTGAGCGGGCAGGCACGGTGCTAATGATTCGGGCTACCCGCCCAACCAGCCACTTTGGGCTTTGCAGTTCCCCCCGCCCAACCCCATCATTCCCTCGTGAGCGGCGCGCTTATTAACTCGGCAGGCATCCTCCTCGGCGGCGTTTTGGCCCTCGTCCTCAAAAAACCCTTTTCCATCGCCGCCCAAACCAGGCTCAAAATCCTCCTCGGCGCCTTCACCGTCTATCTGGGTCTGCTCTTGACGGTCGCCAGCTTGAACGGAAGTCCGCGGCAAGTCCTCAAACAGCTCGGCATCGTGCTCCTGGCCATGATGCTTGGAAAACTGGCCGGCAAACTCCTCCGCCTCCAGTCCCTTTCCAACAGCATCGGCCAATTCGCCGCCCGCAAAATGGCCGCCGGCGCCGCGCCCCAATTCAACGAAGGCTTTCAGGTCGCCACCGCGCTCTTTTGCGCCGCACCCCTGAGCATCCTCGCTTCGGTCCAGGAAGGCTTGAACGGCTTCTCCAATGTCTTCCTCATCAAAGCCGTCATGGATGGCGTCGGCGCCCTGGCCTTTTCCGCCACCTTTGGCTGGGGCGTGATGCTGTCCGCCATCTCGCTTTTGGCCTGGCAAGGCACGATCATCAAATGCGTCTCCCTGCTGGAGCCGGCCCTCCGCCATCGTTCCTTGATTGATTCCGTCAACGCCACCGATGGCCTCCTCATTTTTTGCGTGGCCCTTGTCATTTTGCAATTGAAAAAAGTGGCCGTCGCCGAATATTTCCCCAGCCTCGCCCTGGCCCCTTTGTTGACCTGGTGGCTCCGCTGAGCCGTCCGTTGGGAAATCCCGCGGCCTCAAGCCATTTCCTTCTCCCCTTCACGCCCGTCTCTGTTCAGCCCTTTAACATTCTATAATCGTCTTGACAACCTCTCCGCGATAGGCGGCGTTGAGCGCGAACGCCTCGACGGCGCGGCGCAGGGGAAAACGATGGCTGACCAACCCCCGCAGATCAACCCGGCCGCGCTCCGCCAGCCGGATGGCGCGCGGGTAGGTGTGTTTCATCCGCCGGCACAATTTGATCGTCAGTCCCTTGCGGCGCGCCGTGGAATGTTGCATCAATAACCGGTCGTCGGACGGAATCCCCACCAGCACCACGCGTCCCCCTGCCCCCGCCATTTCGGCGGCTTGCTGCACCGAGTCATCGGCCCACGCGGCTTCGATGGCCACATCCACCCCGCGCCCGGCCGTTTCCTTGTTAATGCGCGCGACCGGATCCTCCTGGTCGCAGTGGATCGCCACCGCCCCGTATCGTTCGGCCAGCTTCAGCCGCCACGAAAATTTGTCGGTGACGAATATCGGATCCGCTCCCGACAATTTGGCGAGTTGCAGGATGAACAGCCCGATAGAACCAGCCCCGAGTATCGCCACACTTTGGGCCGCGCGCAATTTCGCCAGATCAACCGCGTGCAGACCCACCCCAAGCGGTTCCAGCAAAGCCCCCTCCTCCTCGCTCAGGGCTTGCGGAATCGGGAAACAGCACCGGGCCGGGATCACCATCCATTCGCACAAACTCCCGTCGTGCGGGTGCGTGCTGCAGAAGCGAAGGTTCCGGCACAGGTTCGGATGCCCCTGCTGGCAAAGATCACACTGCTGGCAGGGCTGGGCCGGGTCAACCGCTACGCGCGTGCCTGCCTCCAGCCGCTGGCCGTGGCCATCCAGCGCCTCCGCTCCGGCTTGATGAACCACGCCCGCAAACTCGTGCCCGAGAATCAGCGGCGAAGTCACCGGCGCATCGCCCATCCGGGCATCTTGGTAAGTATGCAGGTCGCTGCCGCAAATCCCTGTCACCTTCACCCGCAACAGCGCCTGGTCCTTTCCGGGCGGGCCGGGGCGCGGCACCCTCTCCATGCGCAAGTCCGCCGGGCCGTGCAACCGCGCGGCCAGCATCGTTCTCTGTTTCACCCCGCGACCATGCCTAATCATCGTGCCAGCCTGCCCGTTCCGCCCTCTTCCTGCCAGTCAAAAATCCAAGTCAAAAATCCAAGACGCCCCTCTCGCAGGCAGCTGCTCTGAGAGTTGCTGCAGCGTCATCCCGAAGGTGTTTCGATGACAAATGACAAATTCTCACTGACCAATTCTCAATCGTTTCAATCGCTCAAATCCAGTCCACGACACAACAGCACCCAACAAAGGGATATGCGCACGGGCAATGGACGTATGAGGATCAGCGTTGTGAGCATTGGCGGTTGACATCCCCCGACCCGCGTGGCTCAGTTGTGGATTCCATCTCAGAGAGTGATGAAAACAGTAACCCGACGCACCTGTTTGAAGCAATTTGCGTTGACCGCCGCCGCCAGCGTTCTGCCAGTCCTTTCCCGTCCACTTCCGGTGTTTGCGACGGGATTTGTATTTCAGCAGCCGACCCCATCAGAAACCGAGGCTGCGGCCATCGCTGCCATCGCGCAACAATGCATGACGAAATACAATGCGCCGGGTCTTTCAGTGGCGGTTGCCCGGCGCGGACAGCTTGTCTATCAGCAAGGATTTGGTTACGCCGACAAAGCCGCCGGTGAGCGCGTGACTCCTTCCAGCTTGTTTCGCATCGCCAGCGTCACCAAGCCGATCACCTCCGTCGCCATTTTCTCCCTGATCGAACAGGGCCGTTTGGGGCTGGAGGATTTGATTTTCGGCGCGCAAGGACTCTTGAAATTCGACTACGGGCAAGATTACCCCGATCCTGTCAAAAAGATCACCCTGCGCCACCTCCTCACCCACACCTGCGGCGGTTGGGACAACACCTACACCATGACGGTGCAAGACCCGATGTTCAGCCGGCCGGAAATGAACCACCAGGAACTCATCACCTGGACTGTTCACAACGTGCCGTTGCAACACGCTCCGGGCGCGCACTTCGCCTATTCAAACTTCGGCTATTGCATTTTGGGGCGCGTAATCGAAAAAATCACCGGGCGGTCTTATGCGGAGTTTGTGCAGCAAACGGTCTTGGCGAAATGCGGCATCCTGGACATGCGCCTGGCCGGTAACACCCTCGCCCAGCGCGCTTCGGGCGAAGTGGTTTATTACGGGCAGGCAGGATCAGGAACAAATCCCTACAACATGAATGTCACCCGCATGGACTCCCATGGAGGCTGGATTGGGACGCCAAGCGACCTGGTCCAATTCGCCATGCATGTGGATGGTTTCACCACCACACCCAATATCCTTGGCCCAAGCACCCTCAAGACTATGACCACCGCCAGCGCGGCCAACGCGCAATACGCCTGCGGGTGGTTTGTGAATAACATTCCCAACTGGTGGCACGGTGGCAGTTTGCCCGGAACCCTCACCATTCTGGTGCGCACCGCCAGCGGGTTGTGCTGGGCCGCCTTCACCAACACCCGGGCGGAGGGATTCAACCTGGACGAAATGGTCTGGAAAATGGTTCGCGCCGTCCCAGCCTGGAGGGCCTGATGCCAGGCCGGGTGAGCAACCATCTCAAGAATCCCCTGACTTCCTGCCCCGTGTCTTTGCGTCTGCGCCGTTGCGTTTAAGTCCCCGTCGCATCGCTCCTTCCTGCCAAAATGATTGTGTCCGGCTGACGAAGCACATCCGTGATTTGCTGTGATTTTCGTCGGATTCGCCCATTTTTTATGCTCACGACTCGGTATTATCAGGTGCCTATTTAGGCTTGTCCCTCTGCGCTTTGACTGCATAGATTCTTACCCGCGCCAATGCAAAAATACCAACGCACGACCATATTCTTTCTGTTATTTCTTTGCCTGCCCTCGATTTGGGTGGCGGAAACACCCTCGGACAAGGCCGACGCGTTTCTCAGTGGATTGATTCAAACCAACGACCCCGGCCTGGCGGTCCTGGTGGCGCAGAACGGCAAAATCCCTTTTGAAAAGAGCAACGGCCTGGCCGACTTGGAACATCCTGTACCCGTCGCCGCAATTGAAGTCACCAACGCCAGCCTCACCGGCCTGCGCGCCCTCCCCAAACTGAAGGTCAGCGACAATCGCCACTTCCTCGTCACCGAGTCCGGTCAGCCCTTCTTCTGGTTGGGGGACACGGCGTGGGAGCTCTTTGATCGGTTGACTCGCCAAGAAGCCGATCGGTATTTGGAGAACCGCGTCGCAAAAGGTTTCACCGTCATCCAGGCGGTCGCCATCCCCAATATCGAGTGGCCGCCCTTCACCAACGCCTATGGTCAAGCGCCGCTGCACGACGACGATCCGACCAAGCCCAATGAAAAGTATTTCGCCACCGTTGATTGGATGGTGCATCGCGCGAATGCTCTGGGCCTTTATGTCGGAATGCTGCCGACCTGGGGAACCCGCTGGTTCCAAGGCAGAGAGGGAGGCGTGATTTTCACTCCGAAAAACGCGGCGCTCTACGGCGAGTGGCTGGGGCGTCGCTATCGGGATGGCGGGCTGGTCTGGATTTTAGGCGGCGATCGGCCCATCGCCACGCCAACTCAACGCGCGATTATTGACGCAATGGCCCAAGGACTGCGCCGCGGCGATGGCGCGTCTCATTTGATCACCTTCCATCCCTTCGGTCACCACGGTTCCGCTGACTGGCTGCAGGACGACGCCCTGATTGATTTTAACATGCGCCAGAATGGCCATAATGCCGAATACACCGATAACTACGATAAGACGCGGCTTGATTACGACCGAACGCCGGCCAAACCGATCATTGATGCCGAGCCGATTTACGAAGATATCCCTATCGCGTTCGATGGCTTGAAGCATGGCTATGCTTTGGCGGCCGATGTGCGCCGGCCTCTTTATTGGGACTTGTTCAGCGGGGCCTGCGGCCATACCTACGGCAACCATGCCGTGTGGCAAATGTGGGCGACCAACCGCGAGCCGATCTTTTTCCCAATCAGGACTTGGGATGAGGCGATGGACGC
Organism: Verrucomicrobiota bacterium; assembly: GCA_049522055.1. Lineage (GTDB taxonomy): Bacteria > Verrucomicrobiota > Verrucomicrobiia > Limisphaerales > Palsa-1400 > JBEKOF01. The sequence goes on from JBEKOF010000068.1 coordinate 5,898, forward strand.
GCCGGGGGCGTTCGAAATGCAGCATGGCAAGCGCTTGCTGCTGTCCCGCCCTTTTTTGACCCGCGTGCCGGATGATTCCATCATCCTTCCCTATCGGGACCAAACGAGCGTTCCCGGGGCGGGACTTTATCGGTTTGTGGCCACCCGTGACAGCGAGGGCCGGTATGCGATGGTTTATGCGCCGGCGGGAAAAACGTTTCCAGTGCGAACTGACTGCATCCGAGGAAACACGATAAAGGCGTGGTGGTTCAATCCCCGCGACGGCAAGGCGAGTCTGATTGGCGAATTTCCCAACACCGGGCGGCGTGAGTTCACTCCTCCGGACGTTGGGGAAGCGCTGGATTGGGTGCTGGTGCTTGACGATGCGGCGATGAATTTCCCGCCGCCAGGCACTCTGACCAACGCCATTCACGATCAAGATGGCCAGACCTTTGACGCGCCGAAAATCCAATGACCCGGCCGAGCCAGGAACACGATTGGCTTTTGAAACACGTTACCGATAACGACTGGCTCGGTTTAAGAAAAGTCGTGGCCACTTAAATTGACCGGGTAGGGACGGCTCTCGCACCTCAGGTGCGCATCCTTATATTGTTCTGATTCCGAGGCGTCCGTTCGCAGGGCTCAATCCATAATTTGGCGCCTTTGGTCTGAAATCCCGGGGAAAAACGATCCACCCTATGGGTTGACCCTGCTCCGTTTCCGAATCATTATGCCATTATGACCGAGGCCGATTTTCTTCACGAAGAACCGCCCGCCTACGGGGGTGGCGGCAAACCGGAGCCGCTCGCGGAATATCTGCGCAAAATCGAACGCGCCCTCAAACGCGGCGACGCCACCGAACACACCCATCGTCCCGCGCTCAAGGAACTGATTGAAGCCCTTGACGAAAAGGTCATTTGCACCAATGAACCCAGGCGTTCCGAGTGCGGTGCGCCCGATTGCGTCGTTTCCCGCAGGCGCGACCAACTCACTCTCGGCTGGATGGAGGCCAAGAACATCGGCGCGGACCTGGCTGAACAGGAGCGCGGCGACCAAGTCCAACGCTATCTCCCCGCCCTTCCTAATCTGTTGCTCACCGACTATCTCGAGTTCCGCTGGTTTGTGGACGGCAAAAAGCGTGACACCTTCCGGCTTGCCAACCTCGCCCCCGGCGGCAATCTCGCGCCGGTTGCGGCGGACGAACTCCAACGCGCCCGCCTCCTCCTCCTGGGTTTTACCTCGCAAAAGCCGGTGGACATCGCCTCCGCCGGGGAGCTTGCCCGCCGTCTCGCCAATCTCACCCACCTTATCCGCAACATCATCATCAGCGCCTTTTTGACCGGGCGGCCTTCTCAGCAGTTGCGCGATTGGCGCGATGCTTTTGCCGCAACGCTCTTGCCCGAACTGGCCCCGCACGCCGACGCAAAAAAAGAAGCCGGGGCCGTCGCCGAATTTGCCGACATGTTTGCCCAGACTCTGGCCTACGGTTTGTTCAGTGCCCGCGCCGCCAGCGGCAGCGGCAAGTTCACCCGCGAGAAAGCCCAAAAGCTCATTCCGCGCACCAATCCCTTTCTCCGTACCTTTTTCGAGCAGATCACAGGGGCAGCACTGGATGAAGAGCCGTTTGCCGGAATCGTTGAGGATTTGATCCAGACCCTCGACCACGCGGACATGGGACGGGTGATGGAAGATTTCGGGAAACACGGCCGCCGCCGCGATCCCGTCGTTCATTTCTATGAGACCTTCCTCCAAGCCTACGATCCCAAACTGCGGGAACTCCGGGGCGTTTATTACACGCCCGAACCCGTGGTCAACTACATCGTCCAGAGCATTGACCGCCTGCTCAAGGACAACTTCGGCATCAAGGCGGGACTCGCCGACCACCAGAAAATCACCGTCAGCCGCAAGCAAGGCGAACGGGAGATTCTTGACCAGACGCATCGGGTGCTGATTCTTGACCCCGCCGCCGGCACGGCCACCTTTCTCTATACCGTGCTCGATTTCATCCGCTCGCAATTCAAGACCAGGAAGAATGCCGGGCAGTGGGGCGGTTACGTTCATGAGCATTTGCTGCCGCGCCTCTTTGGGTTTGAACTCCTGATGGCTCCCTATGCCGTGGCGCATTTCAAGATCGGCCTGGCGCTGGCGGCGATGGACGAGGAACCCCTCTTCCGCCAGCAATGGAGCTACGAACCCCAGGGCGGCGAGCGCGTCAACATTTTCCTGACCAACACGCTGGAGGACTTGGAACACACCGCCGAGCAGCTTGGCCCCTTGCGCGCCTTGAGCAACGAGGCCAATTCCGCCTACGAGGTCAAGAAACACAAGCCCGTCCTCGTCGTGCTTGGCAATCCCCCTTACTCCGGTCACGGCGCGAACACCGGCCAGTGGATTTCCCAGCTTGTCCGCGATTATTATTTCTGCGATGGCAAACCGCTCGGCGAGAGGAATCCCAAATGGCTGCAAGACGACTACGTCAAATTCCTCCGCTGGGGGCAATGGCGCATTGAGCAGACCGGACAAGGAATCCTCGCCTTCATCACCAACCACGGCTATCTGGACAACCCGACCTTTCGCGGCATGAGGCAGAACCTCATGCAAACCTTCGATCAGATTTATCTCCTCAATTTGCACGGCAATTCCAAGAAGAAGGAAACTGTCCCAGGCAGTGGCGAGGCGGACAAGAATGTTTTCGACATCCAGCAGGGCGTGGCCATTGGCATTTTTGTAAAATTGCCGCCGACGGCGAGGGCGAAGCAAAAAGAGAAAGCTCCTGCCACCGTCCGGCACTGCGATCTTTGGGGTGCCCAACGCCAGACGAAATACGATTGGCTCGACGAACATCATGTCGAAAACGCCCAATGGAAAACACTCGAACCGACAGCCCCGCACTATCTGTTCATCCCGCAGGACAAAAAGCGGTTCAAAGAATACCAAGTTGGCTGGAAGCTCACGGATATGATGCCACTTAATGGTTGGGGCGTTGCCACACGCAAGGATTATTTGCTCGTGGATTTTGAGCAGCAAGCATTGGTAAAAAAATTCCAAACGATTCTCTCCTTGCCTGCTGACCAGGCTATAGCACGATTTGGGATTAAAAAGGCTCCACATTGGGATTTTGCCAAAGCTAAAAATCAGCTTTCAGGGGATCCTTCATCGTCTGTAAAACCGGTTTTATTTCGACCGTTCGACATTCGGTATGTTTATTACGAAAAGGCGATGATCGAACGCGGCGATCATCGGTACGATTTGATGCGTCACATGTTCCATTCAAATCTGGCGCTCATTACCGTCCGACGCATCGAAGGTGGCGGCGGCTTCACACACTTTTTTGCCACGAACCGTATTTCCGTTTTGCATTCGACCTCGGCAAAGGAAGGAAACTTTGTTTTCCCGATTTATCTCTATCCGAATGGCAAGATTCCCCAAGCCGACTTGTTTGCCCACGACAATGGCCACCGCCCGAACTTGAGCGCCGCTTTCATTAAAGACTTTTGTGAAAAGTTGCGCGTCAAATTCGTGCCTGACGGTTTGGGTCGCCCCGGCAGGCGAGAGGTCGGGCCGGAGTGCATTTTCAATTATGCCTACGCCGTGTTCCACAGTCCCATCTATCGCGATCGTTACGCCGAGTTCCTGCGCGCGGATTTTCCGCGTTTGCCCATCACCAGCGATTTTGGATTGTTCCGCGCATTGGCCGGTTTTGGCGGTGAATTGGTGGATTTGCACGCTCGTGGCAAGGGGGAACCTCAGGACATCGGTTTTCCGGTGAAGGGCGACAATGTGATTGAGGAAGCCCGCTATCAGCCGCCGCAGGGTAAAGAGCCGGGCCGCGTCTGGATTAACGACCGTCAATACGTCGCCGGTGTGTCGGAGACCGTTTGGACATTTCCCATCGGCGGCTATCTGCCCGCCCAACGCTGGCTCAAAGACCGCATCGGCCGCACTCTCGGTTACGAGGAGCAGTCGGAGTACCAACGCATCCTCTGGGCGCTCATGGAAACCCGGCGGCTCATGGGCGAGATAGACGCCAGCATCAAACAGCATGGCGGCTGGCCCATAAGGTAAGGTAAGGGGTCGGTAATGGGTCGGTTCGAAGGAAATAAAACAAAAGAAAAAGTGGTCAGTGCCGCACAATCACATATTTCATGGCCAACGGCGTCACCCCTTCAAAACATTCAGGAACTGTTTCATCGCCGGGGAGAGGACCTTGTTTTTCATGTAAATGGCGCCCAGCGGGCGCAAGAGTTCCACCCCTTCAATTCTCAGTTCGGACAGGGTTCGCTCAGCCACTTCCTGGGTGATGGTCGCCTGCGGCACAATCGAGATGCCCGCTTCGATCTCCACCGCGCGCTTCACCGTTTCAATATTGTCAAACTCCATCACCCGCTCCACCTCCACGTCGTGCTCCTTGAGAATCTTGTCAATGGCCTTGCGCGTGGGAATGTCCGTCTCGAAGCTGATGAATTTCTCCCCGGCGAGCTGGGAGAGCTTGACGGATTTGCTCTTGGCCAGCGGATGTTGCGGGTGGCAGATCATCACCAGGCTGTCCTTGCGCAGCGGAACCAGTTCCAGCTTGGCGTTCCGCGTCGGGTAGGCCACCAGGCCCAGATCCACCACGTTTCCCAACACGTCTTCATAGACCTGGTTGGCGCGCCGGTACTCGACATGCACGTTGACGGTCGGATAAAGTCTCAGGAATTTCTTCAGGTGGGGGTGCAGCTCGTGCAGGCCAATGCTGTAAATGGTGGCCAGACGAATGGTGCCGGAGATGATGTCCTTCATCTCCTGGAGCCGGTTCTGGAGCGAATCGTAAGTCTGGATGAGCTGTTTGCTGTAATCGTAGAGCACCTGGCCTTCGCGCGTCAGGCGGAATTTCTTCTTGCTGCGCTCGATGAGCAGCGATTTAAACTGGCGCTCCAGCGCTCCGATCTGCTGGCTCACGGCCGATTGGGTGACGTTATTAATCTGCGCCGCCTTGGTGAAACTCCTCGTCTCGGCCAGATCACAGAATACTTTCAGACTTTCTACCTGCATTAAGCCATTGAAAACTCAGAGCACGATAATGTCAACTTATGAAACCTGAGGATACCCTTTTCCCCGCCTTCTCAGAGCGGCGGCTTTCGCTTCCGCCCGCACCCCCCGTCACCCCGGCATGAATCCCGCCCGCCGCGCCCCGCCGCGCTCATTTAAACCTAAAAAAAGCCGGGTGAGTATTTACAAACCTAAGTAAACAACTCATATTACTTAGCTTACCGCCCCAAGCAGTTCACACATTGGTTGTAAAGTGCTGCTAATAAAATAATTACAATCAACTCCGCTTGCCGCTTCTTGCTCCTTCACCCATAAAAAAACCCCCTCCAAAACCTCCGATTTCTCCGATTTTTCAATCCCTTCATTCCCCTTGCTGTATCACTCCTCCTTGCTCCCACTGGTCACCAGGGATAGGCTGCCGTCCAACCGTATGAAGCTTATCCGCCGGGCTTTGCTTTTCCTGATCGCCGTCACTCTGGTGGCCGCCGCCCTTGCCCAGCCAGCCGCCAGCCCCGACCTGCCGGTGATGAATCTCGATGAACTGGGAGTTTACGCCGTCGGATACATTTACCGCGGCGAGACCGAGCGGCAGTTGCCCTTGGGCTGGTCGGGATTGTTCGAGGACCGCACGGGCGTGGCGTGCGAGCCGTTCGGGAGCCAAAATGGAGAGCGGGCGTTTCTTCTGCACTGCCCCTGGCGCAACGGCACCGGCTCCGCCTTCCAGCAATTTGTCCTCCGCCTCCCGGCCCAGGCGACGCGCATCCTCCTGCGCGGCGCAACCGCGATGCGCTCGGAAAACGTGACCAACTCGGACGGGGCCACTTTCCGCCTCTACGCCAACGGCGTCAAATTCTTCGACTATCACCAGACCAACGATGTCTGGCGCGAGTTTGAATTCGACTTCACCGCGCAGCGCGGCTCCAACCTCACCGTTCGCTTCGAGGTGGATCCCGGCCCCAAGAACAACCCCTCCTTTGATTACTCCCTCTGGGGCAACCGCCAACTCGTGCTGGAGGGTTATACCCCGCCCCCTTCAACCCACCCTTCGCCCCCGCCTCTCCTTCTCTCCAATCTCTGGGCCGGACAAACCATGGAAGTTGCGCCCCAAAGCGGATTCCCGGGGACTTCCACAGTGAGCCTTTCCAACGGCTTGGCCCGCTTTCGTCACACCGGCCCTGATGGCGTCCTTGAATATGTTTGGCGCGCCCCACAGTCGGCCAATGACGGTCTCTTTGGCGCGCTCACGCTCAACGCGCGGATGGCGGGCGACTCGCCGGTCACAGTGCCATTGGCAACCTCGGCGTCGCTTTCGTGGAGCCAGCCCGCTTTGCCGGTCGCCAGCGGATGGCTCCAAACCAATCAGGCCTGCACCCTCTGGCGCACTTTCAACGTCGGATCCAAGACGGCCACCGTTCGCATCACCGGGCAAACAGTCGGCAAGAGCCTTGTGCTCGCGCTGACCTGCGATCAACCGGAGGTGACTGCCTTCGATCCCGGCTCTTGGGGGCCGGTGGCGCGGAGACGGCAGATCACTGTCCCCTACTATCCCGGCGCCGTCCATTATCTCCCGCATGAAGGTCTCTTTGTGGGCGCGCTGCTCGACTGGACCGGCTCCGCCGCCACATCCTGCCAGGGGAACAAAGCCACCTACGATGCGCTGACCGACGGCACGCGTGTCCCACTGCGGGAACGCGCCGTTTTCACTGCCGCCTGGCACCTGGCGGAAGTGCTGCCAAATCCGCCGAACCCGCCTTCCCCCTGGCGCGGTTTTCTGGCCAACAAGATCGTCCTCGACATCTGGGGCGGTGCCTTCAAAGACATTGCCGCCAACCTGAATGTGCTGGCCTCTTTCGGCATCACCAACTGCGTGGCGCTCATTCACGATTGGCAGCGCGACGGCTACGACAACGCCCTGCCCGCGCACTATCCGGCCAACGCGCGTTATGGGGGGGATGCCGGCATGAGCATCCTCGTGGCAACCGGCGCGCGCCTGGGCATCCGGTGCGCGCTCCATGAAAACTACGTGGACTACTACCCAAACTATGATTTCTATGACCCCAACGACATCGCCCTCGACTCGGCGGGCAATCTGCAACACGCCTGGTACAACCCCGGAACCCGCATTCAATCCTTCGCCGTCAAGCCGGATGCCATTCTTCGCCTTGCCGCCATCCAGTCGCCTGAGATTCACCGCCGTTACAACACGCAGGCCGGCTATTTGGACGTGCATAGCGCCGTGCCGCCGTGGTTTCATGTGGATGACCGCGCCGGCCAAACCGGAGCCGGGCAGTTGAGCCGGGTGTGGGGCGTTCACCGGCAACTCTGGGCTTACGAACGCGACACGCACAACGGCCCCGTGTTCGGGGAAGGCGACAACCATTGGTATTGGAGCGGGTGCCTTGACGGCGTGGAAGCCCAGTTTGGGAGCGGTTGGCCTGGCAACGGCGGCTTCACCGCGCCTCTGGCTGTGGATTTCGATTTGCTAAAAATCCATCCCCTCCAATTCAATCACGGGATGGGTTACTACAGCCGCTGGTGGCCCGCCGGGGATTACCAGACCAATTGGGCCGGACCCCCTCCCATGGTCGTGCTGGACCGCTACCGGATGCAGGAAGTGGCTTTTGGACACGCCGGGTTCCTCGATTCCTCCGTTTATGCCAACATTCCTTTGCCCTGGTTGGAAGACCATTTGCTCTCGCCTGTCACGGCCCGCTATGCGCCGGCTAGGCCCCAAGAGATCCTTTACCAGAACCATGGCGCCTGGATTGACGCCACTGCGGCGGCCAAGCTCGACGATGCCAGTGTGTGGAACCGCGTTCGGATTAGGTATGAAAACGGACTGGTTGTCACCGTCAACGGCGATTCCAATGTCCTGGCCGCTGGCGCGTGGCTGTTGCCGGACTTGGGTTGGGTGGCCGAGGGCGCCGGAGTCGCCGCCGGCACGACGATGCGCGGAGACGTGATCGCCGACTTTGCCGACACCGGCGACACACTGTTCCTGAACGCCCGCGCGGCCGCCGACTGGAACTTGTCCAGCTATCGCCGTGTGCATCCGAGCGTCGCCTCATTTCGGCAAAGCGGCCCGCGCGCCTTCCAGGTCGGTTACAAGTGGGATGTGCGTGACCGGCTGGCCAAAGACTATAAATGTTTCGTGCATTTTTGCGCCGACGGGGCCATTTGCGCCCAGCAGGATCACGCGATTTCGCCGCCCATTTCGCAGTGGCAGTCCGGCCAGACCATCAACGACGGCCCGTGGAATGTCACCCTGCCGGGCAACCTTCCCGACGGCGATTATGATTGGCTCATCGGCTTGTCCGATGCCGCGGGAGACGGCCACCGCGTGCCCTTGCAGGGTTTGGACGATGGGACTTCGCGCATCCGTCTGGGGGTGCTGCATCTGGCGGGCGCCGGGGCGGTGGTCAGGTTCACCGCGGAGACCAATATGCCCGTTTTCGATCCCGGAACCTGGTATGGCCGGCACCTGAACAATTCAAACCGGGTGGTGGATTTTGGCGTGGCGCGAACCGACGGCAGTGTTTGGCTGCGTCATAAAGGCAACGAGTGGGTTCTCCAGACTTGGCCGCGCGAGCGCAATTTCACCCTCGAATTTGATCGGATTCGATTCGCTCAGCCCGCCAAAGTGCGGTGCGCCGGGGGGACGGTGTCCGAAGCCGTCCCCGTGCAGGCCGGCCCGCGCTGGCAATTGCCGCTCAACGGCGCGACTGAATACCGCTGGACAAACGCGGCCAGCTCAAGTGGCACTGTCCATTGAGCCCCGGGCAGCGCCGGTCTGGCCTCCTGAGACGAGTTTCTCAATCACGCCAATGGTTTACACCGGGCTTGGGTCAGAGTCCAATGAACGGAACAAACAACCGCTTTGAGCGGCTCACGCTATTCCAAGGCTCCGGCTTTGCCGGAGGTCGCTGACAATTGCGCGAAAAGGCGATCTCCTCGGACGGTGGCGCCGTGCCGCAGCCAATCTCGAAAGGCGTCCAGGAGGCCCAATGGAGTGATGCGGACCGGAAATATCCCACAATCCGCCAGGCTCACGGATTTGGCGCCGTGAACAGCCGGTCGTAATCGCGCCAGTGCGCGTTCATCACATCAATCTTGTGCTTGAGCTGGGCGGCCACGTTGGGGCCAAGGCGCATGATCGTTTCCTCCGCGGGGGTCGGGGCCAGGTCAAGAATCGGATCGGTCGTGCTTTCAAGCAGGCCTTTGAGGCTCACCATGGTGTCAATCTCCTTGCGAGCGGTTTCCATCAAGTCGGTGCGATCCCAGCCAGACTGGACCCCCAGCACTGGATTTGGCTCGGTCTTCGCGCCCAGGTTTTTGACGCGATCCAGTTGAGCCTGATAGGACACCATATCGTCGGCCGATTGCAGCAGATAGATGACCGCCTGGAGCCTCTTGCCCGTCAAATCCCACTGTTTGCGCGCGGCGTCGTCTTTGGCCGCATCCCGGATCCCCTCGACGCGGCTCAAGGCGGCGCGCATCTGGGGCTGGGTCGTCTCGATCACGCGCTGGAAAAGCATCTTGGCGCCCCAGCCCTCATACATGCGCATTCCCTGGATATCAATCAGGTTGTCGGCCTGCTCCTCCCCCTTCGCCTGGAAAAGAAACTGCCGGTAGTCCTCCTTCTCCGCCGCGGTCAGCTCGTCTGGAAACGGCACCATCGGACGCGTCATCCAGCGGTTGAGCACATGCCCGAACCGCAGCATGCCGCCAAAGTTCAGGATGTTCAAATTGCGCTCCACGTCATTCAGCGCGCTCCAGACCTCCATCAGGCTGTCCGCCTGTTCCTCGCCCGCCTCGCTCACGGCAAAGGCCCGCATCGCCGTGACCCGTTCCAGCAGCGTGCGCATCGGCACCCCGCTCGTGGTCTTGAGCAGGCGGTAGTTGAAGTCCACCGTTGCCTCCTCCCCCAGATCGATCACCACGCGGGCGGGAGCCTCGCCCCTCGCCGCGCGGCTGCGTTCGCCGCCGCCGTTGAGCGACGGCACGGCCAAGCCGACCACCGGGTAAAACACCCCGCCGCCGCCACCCGTAGCTCCACCGCCGAAAGACCGGCCATCGGGACCCTCACGGCCTTGCACCGCCAGGCCGCGCGGCAGCCGCCGCACAATGCCTTCCAGCACTTCCGGCGAAAACGTGGGAATCATCCACTGGCGGGGCGCAATCGGGTCCAGGTTAATGTCAATCTCATGGCCCGTGTCCTTCGCGGCCTGCTGGACGTTGATCAAAAAGCCGGAGACTCGCTCCTCCATCGGACGGTTCTTGTATTTGCTGTTGCCATTGACGCCGGGGTAAAGCGAAGGCGCCCAGTCGAAGCCCGAACCGGCGTCGGTCGTCACCCAGTTGAAAAGCGCCACCTCCGGGCAATGTTTGAGCAGCAGTTGCATGGACTCGCGATACATTCGCAACGTCTCAAGCTCGTCCACACTGGGCGCGAAGTGCGCCTTGGTCGAGCGGTTGGGCTGGTCAATGCGCGGACCGCGCAGTTCCGGATGCGCCGTGAAAAACGCCTCCGGCATCACCGCCGGCTCATTCGCGTTCCACACCCCTTTCAGGCCGTATTTCCGAAGGATTTCGCAGCGCTTCTCCAGAATCGCCGTCACTTTGGCGGCATACTCCATGTTCACATAGGGCTGGACTTCCTTCGGCGGGAAGATTTTCAGCAGGCTCGCGTGGTGCATGTACCACGCCGGATATGGGTCCGCTTGGTCAGACTCCCACGTGGCCGGCGGAAGTCCTTCGGTGATGACAATATGGGTCGCCCCCAGATCCTTCTCAAGCGCGGCTTTCCGCTCGAACTGGGCCAGGTCGTCCGGCGCGGCCGGCTGCGCCCGCAAACCAGCGGTCAGGAACGCGTTCCCCAGCGTGGCGGCCACCAGCAAAAAGATTCTTCTTTGCATGGCAATGCCTCCGTCAATTGCCGCCGGCCGCAGGCGCGCCGCGCGCCGCGCGCGCGGACCGGACCGCCGCCTCGGTGGGCAGCCGGTCTTTGCAAAGCTCCAGGACTTCGATGGTGGAAAGCCCAGTCTGCGCCGCCTCGTTGCTGGAAATCCAGGCGTCTTCCTCAACGGGGTTGAGCGAGTCCGGCCCGGAAACCGTGTGCGGGGCGGCGACGCCCGCGCCTTGGGATAGCAGGCCGGCGATGGCCTTTTGCGCGAACGCCGGAATCTTCGTCTTCGCGTACGCATAGGCCGCCAGGCGTGGACCGCTTTGGCCGGTGTAGGCCAGGCTGGCGTCCGCGCCCTCGGCGCCGGTGGTCTTGTCCCGGGTGAGGATTTCCGCGCTCGCGGAGCCGATACGGCACAACTGCAACCAGGCCCTCTCAAAGTCCTGGCGCCGCAGCAGTGGCACCAGCTCGAACATGACTTCCCCGCCGCCCTGGATGGTCGCCAGATTATAGCTCACCGGCACCGTCGCTTTGGTCACCGGGTCGGTGATCGCCGTAAGTTTTCCCGTCGCGACGTCGTATCCGACCACATTCGCGCCGACGCCGCCCCTGGGGTTCGGCTTGCCGGTTTCCAGCCAGTAGGGCATCGCCATGATTGAATCCACGCCGGCCAGGATACGGTCGCGCCAGCGGATGTCGCCCGTGCGTTCCCATTCGCTCATCCAGTTGCCGGCCAGGGCGTACCAGTCGGGCCCGATGCGCAAGCGCACGACCGGCTCTTCCGGCGTCCGGGGCGCCGCCTCGCGCATCGGATCATAGTGCGCCACCGCGATGTCGGCCGCCTCGGCCGCCTCGTGCATGATGTCGCCGGTGCGCTCGTCCGTTGTCAAGTAATAGAAAAAATGCCAGTGGGCGGCCTGGCTGATGCGCGCCTCCTTGGCGCCGTCTCCCCATTTGACCACGTTGTGGCGCGAGCCCAGGCCCTTCATGTCGCCGAGGTGGTAAACGTCCGTCTCACTGGTGTTGCGCGCGTGCGCCTCCGCGAGGCGGAACAAATCGGCGCGCCCCGTGCGCAGGTAGCTGTACCAAAGCCAGAGCGGCACGCCCAACTCGGTGTTGTCCCAAGCATGCCCGCCCCAGTCGTAATGCCAGACGTGTCGTGGCACGGAGTAAGAATGCATGAAGTCGCCGAACTGCCAGAACCCATACCAGGAGCGGTCGTCCACCTGCCGCTCATAATAGGCCAGCACGGAATCCAGGCCCTCCTCGATGGATTTTTTGAACGGCGTGGTTCGGTCGGGCAGGCTCCATACGCCAAAGACGCCCGTGGAGTGGACATACTCCGGCGAGCACGCCAGCAGCGGCAGTTGGCTGCCCGCGTTGGCCATGGCCACGGTGGCCGCTCGGGCCGGCAACGCCCCGCCCGGATAAAGGGTCATCTCGCTGGTGCGGGCCACGCCGTAGGCCGTGCTTAACCCGGGCTGGACGTCCTCGTAGGCGGCGCCCAGCCCGTGCGCCTGGGTGTCGTAGTGGCGCATGTCCATCTCCGCCGCGTCGGGCGACCACAGCCAGGCGACAAGTTCCGCCGCCGGACTGCTGGCGTGCCGCACCTCGAGCGACGCCGGGTAGGATTGCCAGAAATTCTTGACGCTCACCGCAAGTCCCCCGCCAAGGTCCCCGACCCAGGCCAGGCCCGGCGCGCGCCTGCCCGCGGCGGAAAAAAGCCAGGCGCTCTTCGGGTTCGTGCGCTTGACAATGGTGAATCCGTCCGGGGTCGGCTGCACGAGCTTGAAGTCGTCCCAGATCGCGTTCTGTCCGAACATCGGGCCCCCGCGGAACGCCTGGCCCGACTCCTGCGCGGCGCTGAAACGCACCGCGCGGTTCCTCGCCTCCTCGCGCATCGGCACTGCGATCCGCAGGCCGAGGCCGCGCACAAAATCCTTCTCCTGGTCGCCGTCAAACACAATCGTATGCACCATCCGCACCGCCGTCTGGCGGCTGTAGAAATAAAGCCGGACGGTGAACGGCAGCCACTCGCGCCCCGACACTGCGCCCCGGTGCGTCCCCTCGATTTTCACCACCGCGCGCACCGGGCCTGACTGTTCCACGGTGACATGCTTCACGTAGCTGAAGTATTTCTCGCGCGCCGGAGAATCCTCGGGACTGGTTTCCGGCCCGTTTTGCAGGATGCACACAAGCTGGCTGTCGCCGGCCACCTCTTTCCCGGCCAGGCTCATGGATTCAATGAGGTTCGATCCGCCCAGGGGGATGGAGCATTGGAGCGGGCCGGTGTCAACGACAACCGACTTGCCATCGTTGGTGACGCGCACCGCGCCGGAAACCACGGACGAACCTGCGGCCAACGTGACAGGGTCCGCCAGCCCGGCGGGCACGACAGTGGCAAAGCCGCTCCATTTGAGGGAGCCATCCGGCCAGTAAGCCAGCGGCCAGGACTGCAAAGGCATGGGCTTGCCCTGGGCGCTCAAGCTGAAAGTCGAGCCGCGGTCCACGGCGCCCTGCGGCCAGGGCACTCCAAAGCTGACTCCCGAATCCAGGCCCAGGGCTTTTCCGTCAAGCAACCGGAGGGACACATCCGTGGCGCGGGCCGGCGGCAAAGCGGCAAAGGCGGTGGCCAGGACCATGAGAAGTCCAAATGGCCAAGGCCTGCTTCTTTTTGAACACAGTTTATTCGTCGTGCTGAAGTTTGGATTCATCGGTTAAAGGTCAACTTTGGAACAAAAAAGTCCATCCTAGAGCGGTTTAAGAAAAAGTGTAGCCGAGGATTGATTGGGATTGTGTTCGGCGAGGCGCCGAACACGGCAGGCGAGGGAGTTTGAACAACAGTAGGCTGGCCAGATGGAACAACAATGGGCTGGCCCGCAGCGATGCGGGCTGCAGCGGTGCGGGCTGCCCGCGCTCCCCCAAAATCCCGACGTTTGAGCGGCTACAGTTTTCATGGAACTGCTCTAATT
>JBEKOF010000069.1:0-31502 GCA_049522055.1 Verrucomicrobiota bacterium
CAGCGGCACCTCGACCGTCAGGTCCGGACCAGACGAACCGGTGGAGGCCACGTTGAATGTGGTATTGCCCGTGGCCTCCGCCACCCCCAGATTCAGGCCGCTGAAGGCAGAGCCAGTGGTGTTGGTGATGAACGAGGGGCTGGTGCCGCCGACTGTGACCGGGCTTTGGGCCAACTCAAAAGCCATGTACTCCAAACTGACTCCCGCATTGGGGATCAGTGTTCCGCCGTTTAGGGTCAGAGGGCCAAGGACGGAGTTGCCGTCGGTAATTTGCAACACGGCGCCCTTGCCGATCACCATCCCCAGCGAGAGGGTGGAGCCGCCGCTGCCCAGTTCATTGCCAGCAGGGGCAGCCGTGGCATCAAATGAAAGCCAGGCATTGTTGGTGAGGATTATGGAGTTGGTGCTTTGGGTATTGCCCAAGCCCGAGGAAGTCGGGTTGGCATTGTTGTCGGTGATCTGGACCGACACCAGCGTGTTGGAGATGGTCACGTTGCCCGTGAAGGTGTTCAACGCGTCCAAGACCACGATGTTGCCGTTATTGGTGCCGCCACCGGCGATGTTGATCGCCCCGGCGCCGGAGATGACACCCGAGAAAGTCTGGGAGAGTCCAGATGAATTCACCCCGCCAAAGTAATTAAATGTGCCGTTATTGGCGATGGTGCCGGTATAGGCGGACGGAGAGAACAGGCCCCCCGGCCCGATGGTCAGGGTCGCGCCGCTGCCGATAGTGGTGTTGCCATAGGTGCCGTTGTACAAAATGCCGTTGGTCGGGACGACCACCGTGCCGCCATTGATGGTGGTGTTGCCGGGATAGGTGTTTTGTCCGTAGAGCGTATTGGTGCCAGGGCCTGTTTTGGTGAAACTCCCGCCATCGGTGATGTTATTGGATATAACGGTGTTGAATCCGCCGTCGGCCACCGTGAGCAAAAAGCCGGGGCTGGAGCCTGTGTCAATTGTATTATTCGCGGACCCCGCCAAAAAGACCAGGTTGTTGCTCAGCGCGCTAAACGTCACCGGCGCGGCAAGGGTAATGGGCACATCAAAGGTTTGCACGGCGTAGGAGTCGTTGGTCACGCCCCCGCTCAGGTTCAATGTGTCCCCCGAACCGGCGTTGATGTTGAAAGCAGCGGCATTGCCCTGGAAGACCACCGCCAGGAGTGGATTGTAAGTGTTGTCCATCAAGGGCGAAGTATTGACAGATCCGGCGAACACCACGGTGTCGCCGTCGTTCAGACCCGGGGCCGCCCCGCCGAGCCAATTGGCGGAATCGCTCCAATTGGGGGTCGGATTCCCGCCCCCGGTCCATACCTTGCCGGGCAGGATATTCACCAGAATTTGCACCACGGCTTGCTCGTTGTTCCCATCGGTAACCGTCGCGTCAATGATTTGACCGCCCGAATAGACGACCGTCGAGCTGTTGGGGATGACAACCAGGTTCGTCCAAATATTGGCGGTGTGACTCAGTATCAAGTTGGTGGTGGTTCCACCAATGGACCCCAAATTCACCACCACCGAATTGATCTGGCTGGAGGTTCCAGGAGTGACCGTCACTGTGACAAGCCCGGATTGTCCTGGATACAAGCTGATGGGACTGATCGTGCCGGTGGCCGTCGGCGGCTGAGCGGTGTTGTAATGCAGCACCACTTGGTTCTGGCTATTGGTGATCACCGTGAAGTTGTGCGCATTGGCCGGTTTGACAATCCAAACAGGGGCGCTCAGCGGACTCCCAGTGGTCGTGCCACTCACCGAGAACAACACATAGTCGGGAGAGGTGGGCAAATTGCCGGTGGATGGCGCCGTGATTTGGATGGCGTTGCCAGAGAGCGACAAGTTGCCGTTGACGACGAACAGGCCATTGTTCCCGGAAGTGGGGGAACTGCCAATGGAAATAACGGCCGTTGCGCCTGAATTCAGTGTCAGGTTGCCGCTAAAGGTGTTGGTCCCGTAGGCGCCGTTCAAACCGGCATAAATCTGCCCGTAGGCGCCGACCGTCAAGTTGCCGTTGATGGTGCCGTTGCCCAGCAGGCCCTGCGCGGTCGAAGTGCCGAGCACATAGTTCGGCGCACCCGACACGTCGAACGTGGCTCCAGGCTCCACTGTGATGCTGGAGGGCGAGAGCAGCACTGTGGCGCCATTGGGGTAGAGGGACAAAGTGCCATTGCTGATAATCGTCGTGCCGGTGTAGGAGTTGGTCCCGCCCAGGTAGAGAGTGCCGGGGCCGGTCTTGGTGATGCCCCCGACGCCGGCGATGCCGCCGAGCAAGGAGATGTTCCAGGGGTTATTCCCGGAATCGGCCGCCTGGATGTTGAAGTTGGTGGTGGCTATGGGCAGCTCGAACCCGGTGCCGGCTGTGTTGGAGGAAACCGAGGACGACCAGTTGGCCGTCGCGCCCAAAGTGCCGCTTTCCAACGCAATCAAGGGAATATAAGATTGTGCGCTCGGGCTGGCCAGATTGATGCCGTTGGCTCCCATATAAACGGTGGCATTTGTAATAAACAAGTAACCAATTCCCTGGTGAGCATCGGCAGACGTGCCGAAATTGATCAGGTTGACATAACTGGTGCTGCCGCCCGAGAAGATCACTTCCGCGTCGTTGGCAGCGCTGCCACTGTTGGCGATGACGATGCCGTTGCCGGTGTCGGAATTGGTGAAGATGCCGCCGTTGATCTGGAAGATGCTCCAGCGTCCGGTGGTGGCCTGATGGCCAACCATGATCTCACCGGTGATCGTGAGCGTGCCGGCATCCATGCGGACGGAATCCGACGAGTTGGCCCCGTGGGCATCGGCGATTTCCAACTGCCCCAATGTGACATTGGCGGGTTGGAGTGTGTTGGTCGAATCAATATAAAAGCCGGCCGTCGTCAAGGCCTGGTTGGGCACCGTGGTCGTCGGCGCCGCGTAGTTATTATCCCGCCCCAGATCAATATTCGGGCAGATGAAAACTCCGCCGTAAACCTGCATGGTCAGGCCGTCGCTGTTGCTGGCATTTATTATTTCGCCCACGTCGACCGTGCCGGCCGTTTCGACAATCGCGTTGGCCGTATTGGCCAGGCTGTTCACCACCCCGGCGGAATTGGTCAACAGGCCGCCGTTGACCTGATAGCCCGCGCCCCCCAGCGCACCGCAACTCAGCACCGAGCCGGTCGGCAGCGCCAGGGCGCCCGCATTGACCGTGGTCGTGCCCAAGTAGGAATTGGAGCCGCTGAGCGTCTGGATGCCCGCTCCGCTCTTGACGAGGATGCCGGTCAGCCCTGCGTCAAGTATGTTGCCGGAGAAGGTGGCATTCTGGCCGTTGTTGCCAAGGGTCAACGTGATCGGGGCGCTCGCATAGTTGGTCAAATAAAGGTTGGCGTTGCCCTGCAGACCGCCAATGGTCGCCGTGGTCATGCTGGTGTCGAAGACCAAGGCGCCCGCCCCCTGGTTGAGATTCACCGTGCTGTCCTGCAGGGAAAGGTTGCCCGTGGTATTGCCCAAAAGCCGGAGAACACCGTTGGCGATGAAGGTGTTGCCGGTGAAGGTTCCTGGTCCTTGCAAGTACACCGTGCCGGAACTGCCGGGGAAGGTATTGACGTAGAGTGTGTTGCTCCCCGTGTTGCCGAGGGCGTTCCCGATGGAACCGGGCACGGTCAAAGAGGCCGAGGCGGCTGCGTCGAGATAGAAGTTGGTGTAGGCGCTTGCATTTTTAGCCCCGACGGTGATATTGCGAGAGGCATTCAAGGTGACGCTGCCCGCGCTGGCGTCCAAATCGCCGCCGATGAGGGAAAGCGCCGGAGTCGCCGGCCCAAGTTGAGCATCCGCTGTAATGCTGATTTGTCCGGCGTTGATGGTCAGGCCGCCGGTGAAGGTGTTGGCGGAGCTGGCCCCGCCGCCCAGTGCCACGGTTCCGGGGCTGATTTTCGACACCGCCCCGCTGCCACTAATGACACCGGCGAGCGTCAGGCTGTCCGCTTGACTATCCAGCGTGCCGGTGGCGCCAGAGGCCACCACAATGTTATTGGGAACGCTCACCGAAACCCCTGCCTGAAGCGTGCTGCTGGAAGCAATGCTCACATCACCAGCCCCGAGCGCGGTGGTCGCGCCCACTTGCAATATGCCCCCCTTGCTCAAGGTGGTGCCGACGGTTCCCGCCGCGGCGGGGCCGTAAGTGTTGTTGCCCGACAAGGCGAGGACGCCCCCGCCGCCAGTCACGGTGATCGTGTCGGAGGTGCTGGCGCCGCTGATGGCGCCGCTGATGGACAAGGATTGGTTGGAGAGGACCGAGAACGAAGCCGTATCACCCAGAGTGACCGGGGCTTGGATGGCGTTGGCCGCCCCGACCAGGACGTTGACCTTGGCCCCGTTGCCGCTGTTGTTGAGCGTCAACGCGCTGCTTCCCGCAACCACGTAGGAGTTGCTGTTGGTGAAGTTTAGGAATCCCACCGTTTCAGGCGAGGTCAATGTCACCGTGGTCAACGAGGTGCCAACCCCAAGGGTGGCCGCGCTTCCCGCCACTTGAGGATAATTCGGGTTGCTGCTCCAATCCGTCGCCGTCGGCCAGTTGCCGCTGGGGCCTGTCCACGCCCCGGCCACCACGCTGGAATTGATGCCTATCGTCAACACTAAATATCCGCCGTTGGTGCTGAAGGAATACAAATATCCCGGTTGCGGGTTGGCGACATGGGCGTTAAACGCGCCAACCGTCGTCCACGTGCTGTCCAACCCGGTGAGGGCTCCGTTGTATTGGACAATATTGTAGCTCCCGGGTGTGGTAAACGCAAAGGAGCTGCCGGACTGGTAGATAGTGAAGGCCCCGGTGGGTGTGAGGGTCAAGCCCCCGGAGTTGGCGACCACTATCTGGTCATTGGCCCCGCTGCTGAGATAAACATTGAACGTTGCTCCCGCCGTCAGAGTCAGCGATGGAATCGTAAACACTCCCGTGCCGGAACTGGGCAGGCTCAGGGTGCCCCCGCTGGCGACCGTCACGGCCCCGGCAATCGAGCCTGTGCCGCTCAAAGTTGCCCCGCTCTGCACCATCACCGGTCCCGGACCTGTGGCGGAACCGGTCGTGTTATTGGCCACCAAGGTGGCGCCGGAGCCAACGGTGATCCCGCCCGTGAACGTGTTGGCCGCCAGCAATGTCAATGTCCCGTTCGTCACCGTTAATGCGCCGGTGCCCAAGTTCCCAATCGGGTTGGCCAGGCTCACGCTGTTGCCGTTCAAGTCGAGCATGCCGCCCGCCGGAGCGACCGTGACCGTCTGGGATGAAATGTCATAAGCGGTTCCAGTGGCCCATTGCAGCGTGCCGCCCGCGAAGGTGATGCCGCCGGTCCCGAGGCTGTTGCTGGTGAAGTTCAACGCGCCGCTGTAAAGGAACGTGCCGTTGGTGTAGGAGTTGGTGCCGCTGAAAACCACTATGCCGATCGCGTTGGTGTACGCCGTGATCGCGCCGGAGGGGCCTTCACCCGGAGGAAGGCCCAGCGTGTAGTTGTTCGCGGCAGTGGCCGGGATGCCGATCCACAAGGGGCCGGTCGGCGCGGCGCTGCTGACCACACCGTCCACCGTCATAATCGCATTGCTCAAAGCGGCAAACCCGCCGCCCGCCAACCCCAGAACAAAGGGGCGCTTGACCAGACTGGCGCCCGAGCCGCCGTTATCCAGCGCGAAGGAGGCGCCGCCCAATACGCAGCCGCCATTGAGATAAACCGTCGCATTGGAGTTCGCAGTGCCAAAGCCGGCGGAGGAGGGGATTTGCGTGACGCCGCCATTCAGGTACGTCGGGCCGGTATAAGTATTGCCCGCGGTGTAGAGGACCAGGCCTGGGCCGGCCTGAACAAAAATCGAGCCGTAAGCCTGAGGGGTCGTGCTGCTGGCCACGCCGTTATCCGTCAGCGCCCCATTGATGAGCAACACACCCGTGGGATCGTTCTGCCAGATTACGCACGAACCGGCCCCCGTGCCCAGGCGAAGACCAGCGCCAAAGCCCGCGACGGTGACCAGATTCGGGCCGACATTGGGCGTCACCAGCAGGCCCCCAAAGCTAAGTGTGCCGCTTGAGATCGTAGCCGCTCCGGCGCTATTGAAGCGGATCGCATTTATCAAGTCTGTGTTACGAGGCGCAACCGACCCGACCACGTCAAATGTGCCGTAACTCTCGCCGCTGGAACCGCCCAGTTGACCGCCAGTATTAAGCAGAGTGTACGCTCCGTCATCGCCATTGATAAAATCTGCTCCCTGCTGTCCCGATGTGGAAGCGCCAACCGGAGTCGTCGCCTGCGAAAGCCCGATTATCGTAAATGGAGGGGCGCTTCCTGTCACTGCGGCATAATCATACAAACCAACGGTGGCAAAGGCGGCGCATATTGCCGTGCCTGTCCCAGGCAAAACATTGGACGAAAGGCCGGTCAACTGCTGACTGGCGCCGGTGCTCACATTGGGCACGTTGCCCGACATGGTCGTGATATTGGCCGTGGCGGCGACAAAGCCGCTGCCGCCAGTAGGACCGCCCACAGCGCCATTCTGTCCTGTCGTAGTAGTTACGCCGGTCGAGGTTGCCGGGCCGTTAAACACCACCGTCGCGCCTGGGACGTAGGTCAGCGTGCCCAGCGCCAAGGTGGGCAAAAGTTGCCCCGCGCCCGCGCCCGGAGCCACGGAAACCGTGGAGCTTCCCGTGCTGAGCGTCGTGTTGGAGAAAGTCTGGGAACTGGGCGCTGTCGTGCTGCTGCCGTTGCCAATCAGATTCAAACTGCCGCCCCCCAGGTTCAACACCGAATTGGAGGAGAGCAAATTGGTGGGGCCTGAGCCTTGGGAGAAGTCCAGCGTCATCAACCCGGCCCCGACGACGGTGGAGCCGCTGTAGGTCAGGTTATTGGTCAGGTAAAGGCTGTTGGTGCCCTCTTTGGTCAGGCCGCCAGAACCCGCAACGACGCCCGCGCCGGTAATGGCGTAGCTGTCCAGGCTGTTGTTGAACACCACCCCGCCCGGATTCACCGTACTGGCGAGGCTGATGGCGTTGGCCGTGCCGGCGGGCTGGGTATCCGGAAATACCACGAACTTGCCGTCCACATAGGTGACGGACATCAGTCCATTAAACCAGTCGGCGTCGGTCGTATTCCATGACCCGGAACCCAGCTCCCATGTCAGCACATTGCCGGAGCCGGCGGGCACGACCAAGTCAATGGATTTGTTGGCCGTGTTGTTAAAGATCGAGCCGCCGGTCACTCCGGTAATCGTGATGACTACGCTGCTCGGAACCGTGCCCCCCAGCGCGCCGGAATACTTGATCAGCGGATAATCACCTGCCGGAAGCGCCACGCTGCCGGATACGATTATGGTCGGAGCGCCGGCGAAATTGAGGTTGGCCACCGTCAGCGGAGCCGCCGTGCCGGGTGATTGGGCGAAAATGAACAAGGCGTACGTCCCGCTCGAATTATACGTCAAATTGCCTATCGCCACCTGCCCAGCCTGAGAGTTCACCTGCACCGCGTTGGTGGCTCCCGCCGCCACTGTCACGGCGCCGCCAACCCCGCTGCCGGTCGGCATGATGAGTTCGCCGCTATTGACGAGAATCGAGCCGGTGTATCCGGCATTGTTGCCGGAAACCAGGAGTGAGCCAATGCCGCTGTTTGCCAGCGAGCCAGACCCCCACAAGGCCCCCGACAAGGTTGCCGCGCCGGCGCCGTTGAAGGTGATCGTTCCATTGTTGGTCACTGTTCCGGAGATGGTCTGCGCCACCGTGCCATTCAGAGAGATGGTGCCGGCGCTGTTGTTCAAAATCGTTCCCGACATGGTCTGCGCCGCCGTGGCGTTGAGGTTGATCGCCCCATTGTTGGTGGTGGCCGCCGTCCAGGCGACCAAACCCGCCCCCTGGATGGTGACCGACCCGTTGTTGGTCACTGTGCCGGAGACGGTGTTCGTGCCGCCCGTAACCCCGGTGATATTGATGATGCCCGCGCCGCTGTTGTTGAACCCTCCCGACAACGTCTGGTTGGTGGCCGCGCCCGCCAGGGAGACGGTGCCGCTGTTGAGCAGCAACCCCGACAACCTGTTGGTAGAGCCGCCATTAAGAGCGAAGGCGCCGCTGTTGTTGATGGTTCCCGACAAGGTCTGCGCCGCGCCGCCATTGAAAGTGAATGTGCCGCTGTTGGTGATCGCGCCGGCATAAGTGCCTCCGGTGCCCAGCCCGCCGGTGCTGGAAACAGTCAGTGCGCCTGCAATCCCGCTGATGGGACCGGTGAACGTGTTGGTACCCGAAAGCGTGAGGGTGCCGCTGCCCGTCTGCACCAGGCCCAGCGCGGTCGCGCCGCCATTGCCGACGGTGCCGGCGATAGTAATGTTCCCCGTGAAGCTGACGGTTTTGGCCCCCGCCGTGAACAAGGTTCCGCCTTGGAGGTTTGTGGCCAGGGTCAGCGTGCTGGTGGCGCTGTTGTTAATAAAGTAATAAGAGGCGGCGCTGGAGGTGCCCAGCAGCACGTTGGCGTTGAACGTCTGGTTGTTGCCAACGGCCGCGGTCATTTCCACCGTCCCGGCGTCATTCAACGTCATCGTCTCGGCCCCAACGGCCCCCAGCCCAAGAGTGTAGGGCGCGGCCGCGGTGTCGAATGTAATGTTGCCGATGGTCAAACCCGTCCCCACATCAATGGTCGTAAAACCGTTGACACTGGCGGCGGGGAGATTGAACGTGGCCGTGTCCAGAGCGCCGGGACTGGGCGACTCGTTCCAGTTGGCGCCGGCCCACGTGTCATCCACCGTGCCCAGCCATGTCCCGTTGGCAGCTTGGGAAACCAACGCGCCGGCCAACAAAACAAAAAAGGCTGAGGCGATCTTCTTGATCAGGGTATTTGCGGGGGGGTTGGACTTCATATTCATACTGATTTGTGTTTTAACGGTTAATGGTTCTTCTGGCCGGATGGTTCAAAGACAATTCCTGCTCATCTGTCATCGGTTTGCTTATGCTTTCATTAGATTATAGTGCCCAACCACTTTTCGCAAGCACTTTTTTTGCGGGTTGAAAAGCGGTTCGCGGAGGATCGCCGGATATGGCTGGAAATCGTCGGTTGCGATCTGGCTGGACTCTCCACGCGCCCGGCAACGTCTTGGACGAAAACCTCCCTGTTTTCGTTGCCCCGCTTTCAGGTGCGGTAACGGACGATGAATTTCTCGCGGGCGGCAAGGGCCAAAAAGGCGCAAAAATCGCCTCTTTCATCCTCCCCTTGCGGAGCGTTCTTCTGCGGGCAACCGACTTTCGCCCAAAGCTCGTCAATTTTCAGGGCGTCCGTTTTGATGTCAGCGGGCAGTGAAAACCGGCCAGGGATGGGCGCTTCAAACCAGGCCGCTTTGAGGGACGCCTTGCGTATTGGGCAGCGAAGGCGGCTCTTGCGCGCAATGAATGAACTCAACGTGAGCTTGCAACACTCGATATTGACTTTGGCGGCGCAGGGCTGGTCCAACCGGCGGATCGCGCGTTATGGGCCTGCGAATTCATTATAATGAGTGCGCTCATTTTTCTGTTGACCCCGCCGCGAATTATGAGTAAACTCATTTTAATAATGAGATATATCTCAAGCGAAATAGGGATACCCCGATGAAACGCGCCTATACAGAGACGGGGCTTCATCGCGGCTTTCGCCTCGGAAAGCTGGGTTTCAGCCTCACTGGAAGTTATCTCGGATATCAGTTGCAAAACCTCTTTTTGAATGCCGAAAACCGGGACGAACGCCGAAAATCGTTCCAGACCAGAACTTCTCGGAAACTCCGCGAAGAACTGCAAGCGCTCAAGGGTCCAGCGATGAAAATCGGCCAGGCCTTGAGCATGCAATCTCATCTGTTGCCCGAAGAGGTGATTAAAGAGTTGGCCAATCTCCAAATGCGGGCGCCGGCCATGCACCCGAGTCTGGCGCGCGCCCAGTTCAAAGCCTCGTTCGGCAAATTTCCCGAGGACGTTTACCGCGACTTCACCCCCGAACCCTTCGCCGCGGCCTCGCTGGGCCAGGTCCACAGAGCCGTGACCAAGGCGGGGGAACCAGTGGCCGTAAAAATTCAGTATCCGGCCATTCGTTCCTCGATTGAGAATGACTTCAAGATGCTTCGTTCCACGGCGTTTCTGGGACGCCTCACCGGGCACATCCCAGGTTCAGTTATCTCCGAGCTGGAACAAGGCATTTTGCGGGAAACGGATTATCTCGCTGAAGCGGATAACATAGATTTCTTTCGCGAGCGCTTGAAACCGCTCCCCTATGTTAAAGTCCCGGGTGTGTTCCGGCAATTCAGCACCGATCGTGTTTTAACCATGTCGCATCTCGAGGGGGAACCATTGATGGAATTCCTGGCCGGAAAACCAACTTACGAAGTTCGGAACCTGGTCGGCGCCCGCCTCATGGCTCTGTTTATTTACCAGCTTCATACGGTGAGCGCGATTCATGCTGATCCCCATCCCGGCAACTACCTGATCAATGCCAACGGCACTATCGGTCTGGTGGACTTTGGATGTGTAAAAAAGTTTCCGCCCCCCATTATCGAACTGAACCGATGTTTTCGGGATCGCGTCTGGACCAAGGGTGAAGAACAGGCGCGCCGAATTTTGACGTTGGCGTGCGGACCGAAGATTCTTAAGAGGCCGCGCGTCGCCAGAAGGCTTCTTAAGGACGCAATCGAACTTTACACGATGCTTTCGCCGGGGGAGTCGGGCGCTCGCAATGTCGTTGATTTCAGTGACGGAAACGTGCTCAAGAAATGCGCCGAAATTGGGAATCGAAATCTTAGGGACAAATTGGCCTATCCAGAGTTCGTGTTCAGCTCGCGCGCCGAAATCGGGCTTTACAACGTGTTGCATCTGTTGGGCGCGAAACTGGACCTTACCGCCATTGATGCTGAACTCAACCGCCTCGCCACCCCGGAACCCGCCAAATAATTATGAAACAAAAAACAAACAAAACGGACTCGCAAAAGACGCGCGGCAAACGCACCGAGAACAAGGAAAAGACCAAGAAGGCCATTCTGCGCGCGGCCTTGGAATTATTCGCCGAGAAGGGCTTTTATCAAACCACCACAAAAGCCATTTCCCGGAAAGCCGGAATCGCCGAAGGCACCCTGTTCAATTACTTCGAAACCAAAGAGGATTTGGCGCTCTACTTCTTTGAGCTGGAGCTGGTCGAAGTCATGGAGTGGTACGGGCAAGACCGCCGCATCCAGCGTGCGGCGCTGGCCGAGAAAATCTTTGCCATCATCCATCATTTTCTGGAGCGCCTGGCGCCTTACGAGGACTTTATAGGAGCGGTTTATTTGCGCGCGCTCGTGCCTGCCTCGAAACTCAGCCCCTGGAGTCTGCAGAATCAGGAACGCAATTTGCGTTATCTGCGTTTTATACGGGGAATCCTGGCGGAAGCGGAAGCATCCGGCGAACTGCCCCCGGTGGGGGACTTTGGCGCCTACGCCTTCGGTCTCTTTAATCTGGCGATCATCACCTACTGGCTGCAGGACCGCTCGCGCGGCAAGGAACAAACCCTGGCGCTGCTGGATCGGTGTCTGAAACTCTCAACGCACTTCCTCAAAAAAGGAGGGTGGGACTGGTGAAGCTCGCAGCTCGGCCCCGGCTGGTTTTACCTCGCTCCTTACGATTATGGAAAACACTCGATTTTCGCGGCGAATCGGCTATTCTGGCCGAATGGGATTAGCGGCGTTTTGAAAATGCAGATGGATCGGACGGATGCCGCCCGGTAGGACAGGCTTTGTGAGTTTCAATATACGAACATGAAAACAAAATACACAGTTATGATAGTCGCAGTCGGTCTCGGATTGGCATTATGCGGTTGTTCCAAGCATACAAGCGTTGTAGCCACGCCAAGCGTGACATACACAAATCTAGGCGTGGTTGAGGTTTCAGACGGGATACCGATTCGTCGCGCTTTGGGCGATGGCAGAGCATATATTTTGACGCCCAGAGTTTTTAAGGATGGCAGAATTGAGGTGAGGCTTGATCTCCAGGTGACCAATTCGTCAGGAGCAGTAGAGACGTTGCAAGGGCCGACAGATTGCGTACTGCCCGGCAATGAAGCGACGTTTTCAGTCAACGATGTCGGCATTCATATAATCCCAAAAGTCAAGCCATGACGCCCAACAAGTTGTCGGAGCCAATAGATATGAATACATTTAGAAGCCCCTTGCTTGCATCAAGAAACCTGATATGAATAAATCACTTCAGAGTGACCGGTTTTGATTCGACCCCGACTGACTGGTTTTGGAGTGACCGGTGACAGCCGATCTAAAAATGCAAAAGGACCGGGCGGCTTGTTCGTCCATTAGTGGTTCAGCGGCCTTGCGCTCACCGTGAATACCAACCTGAAATCCGGTAATCGAAAGCAGCTCCTTTGGCCCGTAGCGGGGATGGTTCTCGGAATAATCGCCGCCACCAACCCTCTTCATCTCAAGCCCATCACGCTGCCTACTGGCATCGCCGCCTGGTTTGCCGATGCTCTGCTCGTCGTGGTTCTTTCCGCCAATCCAATCAGTGCGCGAGCCGGGGTTCTTATGGCCGGGCTGTTCATGGCTGTTCCTTGCTTTGTGGGGACAGCCCCTTTGAATGGTCTTTTCCTAGCGGGCTTCATGTTCGTGCCCTTCCTTGCGGCCGCAGGGCTGCTCATGGTCCAGCCGATTGCCGGCTTTCGGGCGCGACTGGCGCGCCTATGCGCCTGGTCTGACACATATCCCGTGCAACGACGCGCGCGCAGGTTCGATGCGGCAGCCCTTGGAAATCTCTTTTTGGCAACGGCAGTTTTCGCGGTCGCCATTGCGATTGTCGAGACCGTCTCCGCCAATGGTCTTGATTTGCCCGTACGATGGCTCGCCGGAGGGATCGGAGCTCTCGCGCTTGGCGAGATGGCCACGACAGGTCCGAACTTTGTGATGGCGGCTCTGGGCATCAGCGTGCCGCCCTTCTTCCAATCGCCATACCGATCAGTGACGATCAGCGAGTTCTGGAGTAAACGCTGGAATCGCGCGGGAGGGGAGTTTCTGCGCCGGTGTTGTTTTGCGCCACTGGCGCGGTGGGGCGCCGGGTTCGCGATGTTCGCAACTTTCGCTGTCAGCGCGGTTGGTCACGCACTCATGGCTTTCTTCGCGCTTGGAAGGTGGAAAATTGCCGTGGTCTTCGGTGCTTTCTTTCTTGTGCAGCCTCTACTCATCGCAGACGCTGACATCTCTGACGATAACTTCGCCAATGATTATTGAACCGACACTCCAAGGTTCAGAGAGGTCTTGGGGCGCGCAGGACAATGTGTTGTTGCCGACACTCGCTGCCCTTGCCTTTATAATCATCCTAAGCGGTATCGTCTCATGGGTTTCGCTCGCATCCAGCCCGGCGGCCACCCGAGTTTATGCCGCCGGACAAGGCCAGGCAGCAACCGCAAGCCGGCAGACGGGAAAAAATTGAAAAACTCTTGCTTCGTGTGTCATGCCAACCAAAAACACCATATTCGGTGCCTCCACGTGTCAATGGGTCTGACTTCTCGCCCGCTTCCGTCGGCGTCCCGCCGACGGCTTTATGAACGATAGTTCCGTGACACCACTCTATCAGAGCCGGCGCTGCCGCGCTGGGGTTTTGGTTAAGCGACCGTGTTTTTCTTGGTCTGCGAAACAAACTCAGCGACATCCCTCAGGGTGCGCATTCTCGCTACGGCTGCGTCGGGGATGCTGATGCCGAATTCCTTCTCGATTTCCAAAACGAACTCCACTGTGTCCATTGAATCCAACGCGTCCATGCGAATGTCCTCGACGATACGGTCATCGGGATTCAGTCGCGAGAGCTCAATCGGGATGTGTCGAGCCATAATGACGCGAAGTTTAGCCGCTATTTCGGCCTGTTGGGGTGAAAAGAACCGCCGTCCGAACTCTTTGTCGTTCAACGGTTCTCTTCCCTCCATGTGTCGTTGGGCTCGTTCTATTTCCGTCGCCGTAACAAACCAAAGTCCACAGATTCCCCCTGCGACTCCGACCACCAGCAGACCGACACGCTCAGGCCAAGATACGGAAAGGAAGCCGGGCTTGCTAATGCCCAAAATCAACGCCGCCGCTGCAGCCGCGGTTACGATCAAATGTAACAACCAGCGTGCGGCGAGCTTGGTATTAAAAACAACACGCACCGTCATTGTCTATAAGCCCTTATCTTTCGCTGATCAAATTTCCTGCGATGGGGCGGTCTCGTTCTTTCCCAAGGACCGGCGAACCGTCGCAAAAACACCTTGCAAAAACCCGCAATCAGCCCAATCTATCGAACTATGAAACTCCAAACATTTTGCCGGCTCGCCGCGGCCTGCGCATTGGCTGCGCTCTCCGCCCGCTCCCAACCCGCAACCACGGCATCCGATTCGTCCATCCCCCACCTGGAGAAGCGCGGCGCCGCCACCCAGTTGATTGTGGACGGCAAGCCATTCCTGGCCTTGGCCGGCGAACTGATGAACACCGCCGCCTCCAGCCCTGAATACATGAAGCCAGTTTGGCCGCAACTGGCGAAAATCGGCCTGAACACAGTGCTGGTCCCCATTGCCTGGGCCTGGATCGAGCCTCAGGAAGGCAAGTTCGATTTCACCTTCGCCGACAACGCCGTCCGCGACGCCAGGGCCAACAACATGCGCATCGCCTGGCTCTGGTTCGGCAGTTGGAAAAACGGCCTCTCCAGCTTCCCTCCGGCTTGGGTCATGTCCAACCAGGTCCGCTTCCCGCGCGCCCAACTCGCCGGACACAAAACCGTTGAGGTCCTCACCACCCTGTGTGACGAAAACCGGGACGCCGACGCGAAAGCCTTCGCCGCCTTTATGCGCCACATTAAGGAAAGTGGACCCTTGGCCCGCACCACGATCATGATCCAATTGGAGAATGAAGTCGGTCTGATCGGCGATTCCCGGGACCGTTCGGCGGTGGCCGACTCCCTTTTCGCCAAGCCGGTTCCCACCGAGCTGACCGACTATCTCCAGGCGCACAAAGCTTCCCTCCTGCCTGAAACCCTCAAAGTCTGGGGCGCTGCCGGCTTCAAGTCTTCCGGCACTTGGGAACAAGTCTTCGGCGTCGGTCCGGGCAGGGCCGACGAGGTCTTCATGGCGTGGAACTACTCCCGCTACATCAGCAAGGTCGCGGAGGCTGGCAAGGCCCAGTACCCCGTCCCGATGTACGTCAACACCTGGATCGTCCAGCCCGAAGACAAAGGGCCGGGCGACTATCCCAGCGGCGGCCCGCAGGATCACATGCACGACATTTGGCGCGCGGGCGGCCCGCACATTGACATGCTTTGCCCCGACATCTATCTGCCCAACTTCGCCGAACTGGTCACCCGCTACAGCCGCAACGGCAACACCATTTTCATTCCCGAGTCCTCCGATAATGTCGGCGGCGCCGCCAATGCCTTTTTCGCCATCGGCCAGATCAACGCCATCGGCTACTCGGCTATGGGCATCGAAGAGTTGTCCAGGACCGGCGGCATCCGCTCCTCAACCGGCGCCGCCGTCCCGGCGCCGCCTGACGTCGCCAGCCTCCCCTTTTCCAAAGCCTACAAGGTCCTGGCCCAGCTCAGCCCCCTCATCTTGGAGCGCCAAGCCTCAGGCGCCACCGGCGCGGCGTGGCTCAACAAGAGCAACCAGATGAGTGACCTCAATCTGGGCGGCTACACGGTCAACGTCAATCTCACCCGCAATCGCCGCGCCCCCGATCTCATCCCCGAGGTCGGCTATGCCCTCGTCATCGCCTCGGGCCAGGATGAGTTCTTCGTGGCTGGCGCCGATGTCCAGGTCACCTTCCTCCCCGCCACCCAAGGACCGCCCATCGCCGGCCTGGCCAGGGTGGAAGCGGGCCGCTTTGAAAATGGCCGCTGGGTCGTGACCCGTCTCCTGGGCGGGGACGATTGTGTGCTGGAGTACGACCAGGCCAAGGCCGCCGCGGCCAACCAGTCCGGCAGCGGCCTGCGCTTTCCACACGACGGCCCCGCCATCCAGCACGTCAAACTCTATCGCTATCAGTAAAGAAACCTCAAAATCCATCAGCAGGGTGTCGAAAACAACCCTTGATAACCAACAACTTGCAACTAATATAGTTGACACAACCTCAGGCGGCGGGGCCGTTTATCCCTCCCGCTGGAAACCCAATGCCCCTCCTCCAAAACCTCCGATTTCTCCGATTTTTCCCCGGCCCTCCGGGTTGGCGTTAGCACCAGGCAAACGCCCGCTTCAGCCTCATTGGCATTTCGCCAGAATCCGGGCCGCTTCCTCCTTCGTCACCCCCTCGTAAAAATCCTCGTTGCACATCACCACCGGCGCCGTGCCGCAACTGGCCAGGCACTCCACAAATTCCACGGTGAATTTCCCGTCGGCCGTCGTCTGGGGGCCGGCCTCCGAAGGGTCCAGGCCCAGCTCCTTGCAAATATGCGCCTTCAACTCGTGGCTGCCCCCCAGCGCGCAGCTCAATGTCCGGCAAACCTTGATCTGGTACCGGCCCGCCGGCTCCTGCCGGAACATCGGATAAAAAGTGACCAGCTCGTAAATGTTGATCGGCTGGAGTCCCAGCTTTTGGGCCGTCCACTCCATCGCCGCGGGGGAGACATGCCCGAACCGCTCCTGCAAGGCGTGCAGAAACATCAGCGACGCGCTCCGCTTCTGCGGATAATGCGTCACCAGCTCGTCCAACTCCGCCTCCAAATCTGCGGGCACGGAAAAACTCATGGCAATTTCACTTTCATGCTTCTTTCTTCAGCGGTCGCATTCGCCCATCACAAAATCCAGCGAGCCGAATATGGCCACCGTGTCGCTGACCATGTGGCCGGGCATCAGATGCGATAAAATGCTCAGATTCACAAACGAGGGCGACCGTATCTTCATGCGGTATGGCGTGCCACCGCCCCGGCTGTTGATGTAAAAACCCAGTTCGCCCTTGGGATTTTCCGCCCCAAAATACACCTCCCCAGGCGGCGCGTTGACCCCTTCGGTCACCAGTATGAATTGGTGGATCAATTCCTCCATGCTGGTCAGCACCTTGTGCTTGGAGGGCAAAACCGTCTTGCCGTCCGGAATATCAATCGGCTCTCCCGCTGCGTTGTCGGCGCCCCCGGGAATCTTCTCCAGGCACTGCCGCAATATCCGCACGCTCTGCCGCATTTCCTCAATGCGCACCAGATAACGGTCGTAACAATCCCCCACCGAACCCACCGGAACGTCAAACTCCAACTGGTCGTACACCAAGTAGGGATGCTCTTTGCGCAGGTCATGCTCCACCCCGCTGCCGCGCAGGTTCGGGCCGGTCAATCCAAAATCAATCGCCGCTTCGCGCGAAATCACCCCCACCTCCCGCGTGCGATCCACAAAAATGCGGTTGCGCGATAGCAGTTGTTCTGTCTCATCTATGTTCCGCACCACCTCCTCCAGAAACTGCCGGCATTGCCCCACCCAGCCCGGCGGCAGGTCCCGGGATAATCCCCCAATCCGCGTGTAGCTGGTCGTCAGGCGCGCCCCGGTCAGCGCCTCGATCAAATTGTAAATCTTCTCCCGCTCCGTGAATGTAAACAAGAAAACCGTCAGCGCCCCGACATCCATCGCAAACGACCCCAGGCCGAGCAGATGCGCCGACACCCGGGCCAGCTCGCAACAGATCACCCGGATGTACCGGCAGCGCGGCGGCAGCGCCTGCTCCAGACCCATCAGCTTTTCCACCGCCAGCGCGTAGGCCACGTTGTTCGCCAGCGGCGCCAGATAATCCAGCCGGTCCGTGTAAGGGATGAACTGGGTGTAGGTCATGTTCTCCGCGATCTTCTCGTCGCCGCGATGCAGATAGCCGACCTCCGGCGTGGCTTTAGTGATGATCTCCCCGTCCAGCTCCAGCACCATCCGCAGCACGCCGTGCGTGGCGGGATGCGACGGCCCCATGTTCAGGACCATTTTTTCCCCGTGCATGTCCGGCAACTCATCCGCCGCCGGAGACGCCGCCCCCGCCGCGAGGCGGGCCGCCGGATCGGGATATTGGATTTCCGTGGCCATCAGATAAACTCCTTTGTCTCCACGCCCGGCGTTTCGGGCGGCTTCGGCGTCTCTTTGGCTTCCAGCCCCGTGCTCAAATCCGCCGGCGCGCTCTCAGGCACGCGCGCCCGCGGCTCGCGCGACATCGCGTCTTTACCCCCCGCCACAGTGACAAACGGCCCGCCTTCCTCAGGCGCGCCCTCCGTGAAGGCGATTTCCGGCTCCTCCGTTGGCTTGCCCGCCAGCGGAAAATCCTTCCGCAGCGGATAATGCGGATACCCCTCCCACATCAGAATCCGCCGCAAATCCGGATGGCCGCGAAAACGAATGCCCATCATGTCAAAAATTTCCCGCTCGTGCCACTCCGCCGTGCGCCAAACCCCCGTCACCGTCAGAACCTCGGACAACTCCTCGCTCACGGCGGTCTTCAAGCGCAGCGCGCCATGATGGCCGAGGCCGTAGAGATGATAGACCAGCGTCCACCGCGGATCCTCCCCATAATTATCAATGCTGGTGATATCCACCAAAAAATCAAACCCCAGGTCCGTTTTGGCGAACGCGCACACTTCGGCGATCACGTCCGCGTCGGAGAGTTCCACAGTGATTTCCCCGCGAAATTCCTTTGGCTCGGAAATCAAATTCCCGAACCGGACCTTCAGTTTCTGCGCGAGTTCAAGGGGAGACATCGCAAGTTATTCCATTGGGCCGTCCGCTCAGGCCACTTGTTTTTGCGTCGTTAGAAACGGCTCTTTGGCCACCTTGCCCTGCAGCTTGATCAACGCGTCCAGCAACGCCTCGGGACGCGGCGGACACCCGGCCACATACACATCCACCGGCAGAATATGATCCACCCCCTGCAGCACCGCGTAACTGCGGTACATCCCGCCGGTCGAGGCGCACGCGCCCATGGCGATCACCCATTTAGGCTCGGCCATCTGGTCGTAAATTCGTTTCACCGCCAGCGCCATTTTATAAGTCACCGTGCCCGCCACGATCATCACATCCGATTGCCGCGGCGAAAAACGCATCACCTCCGAGCCGAAGCGGGAAATATCGAACCGGCTGGCCCCCACCGCCATCAGTTCAATGGCGCAACAGGCCAGCCCCATCGGCATGGGCCAGAGCGAATTCTTGCGGCACCAGTTCGCCGCCGCGTCCAGCCGCGTATGCACCACGCCGCCCTCGACCTTTGAATTATAACCAACGTCAGTTTTGGTTTGCATGAGAATTCCTGCGCCAAACAAACAATACGTTAATAAACAACCTCCCGCCAGCGGAGGCAAGCCCTTTATGCGCTATTTCACCAGCCCCCCAATCATTGGAGTTTTTCAGCAGTGCGTCTCGACCGCCTCCGTCGGCGTCCCGCCGGCGGCATCTTTCATCCGAAACCGGCCCGCCTTTTTGAGTCCGTCCCAAGGCACATCGCTGATGCTTCGGGCCTACCAACCAAGAAACCCCATGCGGGCTTGCCGTCGGGGCGGCAGGCTGGTATTCATCCCGCCATGCGGCGCTTGTCCCTTCTCTTCATCCTGGCGTGCCTGATTGCGCCGCGGACGCTCTCCGCGGCGGACGGAAAAATCATCAAAACCCTGCCCGAGTTGCTCGACGCCCGCGGGCGTCACGCGCTGTCTCCCAGCCTCTACGAACGCGACGCCTATCAGCTCTGGTTGCGCAAGCATCCCGCCCAACAGGCCGGCCTCAGCCTGGCCGTCCAGTGGAAAGCCGGCGGCGTGGATTGGAACAAGGTCAGATTGCGCGCCGAACTGCGCGGCGTGCTCAACAACTCCATCCACACCACCATCCTGGAAATACCAGTCAAGAAGAATGGATGGTTTAGCAACTGGTCCGACTTCCAGATCAACGGGCAGGATTTCCAACAATTCGGCCAATTGGTCGCCTGGCGCGTCTCCCTCTGGGAAGGGGACAATCAACTGGCCGCCCAACAATCCTTCCTCTGGTCCGGTGTCGGCCCAAGCCGCGACTGAATCGCTCCCTGTCGCCTGGGGGAGCCTGGCATCAACCCCCGGACGACTCCAACGCCTTCCGCAGCCGTTCCAACTCGCCTTGCCAGCTGGCCAAACGCTTCCGGTGCTCTTCCAAAACCGCCGGTGGCGCCTTCTGCGCAAAGGCGGGATTCGCCAGCTTCTGTTCGGTCTTCTGGATCTCCGCCTCGACTTTGGCCATCTCCTTTCTCACACGTTCCCTCTCCGCCTCCATGTCCGTCAACCCCTCCAGGGGCAAATAGAGTTCGCCCAACTCCGAGCGCGCCGCGGGTGTCCCGCGCTCCGGCGTGTAATCGTCCCGCGCCTCCAGCGGCTCGGCGTTGAGCAGTTGTTTCATCACCGCCAGATCAGGCGCCTCCGTCTTCCCGGACGGCTTGAAAATATATTTGACTCTTTTGTTTCCCGGCAGGCCCCCCGCGCGGCGCAGATTGCGCCCTTGCGTGATGAATTCATTCCGCGCGTCCACCTCGTTCAGGAAACGCCCGTCCAGCCTGTAATGCGCGCGAAAATCCGCGTCCAGCGCCGCCGGCCAGCGCGCGAACATGATGGTGTCGCCCCCCTGCTCCGCCGGCAAATCCAGGTGAAAACCCATCCCGTGCCAAAGCTCCTCCGTGATAAACGGCAGAAAGGGGTGAAACAGCCGCAAGGTGTTTGACAGCACAAAATCAATCACCGCCAGGGTGTTGGCCCGCCGCGCGGCGGCGCCGGCCTCCGCCGCGGCGCCGGCCCCGGTCAGCGCGGCTTTGCACGCCTCCACATACCAGTCGCAATACTCGCTCCAGAAAAAGCGATACAGCGTTTGCGCCGCCTCGTTGAATTTGTAGGCCGCCAGCGCCTCGGTCAATTCCACGATCGCCTGGTCCAGCTTGAGCAGAATCCATTTGTCATCGGGCGTCAGAAGCTCCGGGCGGATCTCCCCCTCCGTCTCGCCGGGCTGCATCTGGCGAAAACGGCAGGCGTTCCACAGCTTGTTGCAAAAATTCCGGCCCAATTCCACCTGCTGTTCATCGTAGAGCACATCCTGCCCCAGCGGCGCGGACCGGATCACCCCAAAGCGCAGCGCGTCCGCCCCGTATTGCTCGATCAAATCCAGCGGATCGGGCGAGTTGCCCAGGCTCTTGGACATTTTCCGCCCCTGCTTGTCGCGGATGATGCCGGTGAAATAAACATTCTTGAAAGGCATCTCCCCCATGAACTCGTATCCCGCCATGATCATGCGCGCCACCCAGAAAAAAATGATGTCCGGCCCGGTGACCAAGTCGGTCGTCGGATAAAACTTCTTCAGCGTCTCCGTCTGCTCCGGCCACCCCATCGTCGCGAACGGCCAGAGCCACGAACTGAACCACGTGTCCAGCACGTCGGGGTCTTGGGTGAAACCTTCTTCGTCAACCAAGTATTTGACCGCTTCTTCATCAACCGTGCAAACGAACACATCGAATTCGTGTTCAGACTTTCCGGCGTCCATTTGCTCGTTTAGCTCGAGATTATTATCCATTCCCCCTTGAGTCTTAAATGGACCAACAATTCGTCCAGAGGCTGTGTGAACAACACGAACGACAACATTTCTTCTGTATTCATCAAGCGCGCGTTCGGTTTCGCTAAACCACCAAACCATGCCATGAAAGTCCGGCTGATTAGGAACCGTGATGCGCTTATGCCACACCGGAATCCGATGCCCCCACCAAAGCTGGCGGCTGATGCACCAATCTTGAATTCCACCCATCCAATGGTCATAGACCTTCGCCCATCGCTCTGGATAAAACCTTATCTCGCCCTTGGCTACGACCTCCCGCGATTTTTCCACGCTCGGATACTTCAAAAACCATTGTTCGCTCAAGCGCGGCTCAATCGGCACATCCGCGCGTTCGCTGTAACCGACGTTATTGGTGTAAGGTTCTTCCTTTGCCAGCGCGCCGAGTTCCGTGAGTTTTTCCACGGCGGCCTTGCGCGCCTTGAAACGCTCCAAACCTTTCAAGTCCGCCCCCGCCATTTCGTTCATGTGGCCCGTCGCATCAATGACTTCGAGGATGTCTAGCTTGTGGCGTAAACCGATTTCAAAGTCCGCCTTGTCGTGTGCCGGCGTGACTTTCAAAACGCCCGTGCCGAACTGGAAGTCCACTTGCTCATCGCCGATGATGGGAATGAGCTTCTTCTCGCGCGGCAATTCCGCCGGCAGCGGACGCGCGACCCGCTTCCCAATGAGATGCGCGTAACGCGGGTCTTTCGGATTTACCGCCACGGCGGTGTCCCCAGGAATCGTTTCCGGGCGCGTCGTGGCGATGGTCAGAAAAGTTCCCGGCGCTTCCTCGACTTCGACTTTGAAATAGTAGAGCAACCCCTTCTGTTCTTTCATCACCACCTCCTCGTCGGACAGCGCGGTGAGCGACGCGGGACACCAGTTCACCATCCGTTTGCCCCGGTAAATGAGTCCCTTCTTGTAAAGTTCGACAAATACCTTCTGCACGCAGCGCGAATACGCCGCGTCCATCGTGAAGCGCTCCCGCGTCCAGTCGCAGGACGCGCCCAGCTTCTTGAGTTGCTGGATGATGATCCCGCCCTTTTCGTTCTTCCATTTCCAAACTTCCTCCAGAAATTTCTCGCGGCCCAGATCGTCGCGATGCCTGATCTGGCCGGCCTTCTTCAACGTGCGCTCCACGGCCGTTTGCGTGGCGATGCCCGCGTGGTCGGTGCCGGGCAGCCAGAGCACTTCCTTGCCCTCCATCCGCGCCTTGCGGGCGAGAATGTCCTGGAGGGTGTTGTTGAGCACATGTCCGAGCGTCAGCACCCCGGTGACGTTGGGCGGAGGAATGACAATCGAATAAGCCGGCTTGCGCGAACGCGGGTCGGCGGTGAAACAATTCCGTTCCAGCCAGAATTGATACCATTTCTCTTCCACGGACTGGGGAACGTAAGCTTTGGGAATTTCCGTCATGGTGCTGGCCTGCCTTGCGAAGTCATCCCACAATTTCAAACTCGCCAAATTGGCGAAAATGGCCGTCGAATGTCGCCGCCCGGGAAATTCCCAGCCGCCGCATGACGACAAATGAGATCGCGTCGCAAAGGGAGTATTGCTTGTCGCGATGCTTCCGCAACAAGGTCACCGCCGCCGTTTCGTCGCTGCGCCAGACGGGTTCCCAATGCAGCGCCGGATTCTGTTGCGCGTCGTCCAGAATCTGCGCGCGCATGGCTGGCGACCGGCTGAAATAGGCATGGGTCTCCGCCAGCACAAAATTCGTGAACACAAATCGTGTGCGGTTGGCCAGTAATTTCTCCGCCGCCTCTCGTGCCCGCTGATGCCACGGCTCGCGCGGGTTTCGCGGGGCGATCCAGAATGACGCATCCAACAGAACTTGCGCCGTCATCCCTTGCCTTCCAGCTTCCGGTCGTAGGCTGCCGCGCTGGCCGGATCGGTGTAATAATCTTCCGGCAACGGCGGCGCCTCGACCCATTTGCCATTGTGTTTTATCCATTTCTTTGGCCCCCCATAGATGTAATGGTCATCGTTGATCACGCCATCTTCTGGCCCAATAAAGATGGGATCCGCTGGCGCCGCCAATAGAGGATTGTTGGTCCAGGCGCTGTCGGGTATTTCCATCTTCTCGTCTATCAATGCTCGAATGATGGCCGCCATGGGCCGCCCTTGGCGATCTGACTCATTCTGGACAAATTGATGTTCCGGCTTGCTGAGGTATATTTGGGTTCGGACCATGGGGGCTTGGTCCACTTCGTCCACTTCGTAGGCCAAGGCGGCTTCTTTTAGGATCGCGGGTTCGTCGGCTTTGGCCGCCCGGTCTGTGGTGGTTTTCGCCTCTTTTTTTGGCATTTTTTTATTGTTTTTCGTTTTCACGCTGTATGTGTGTCAAGCTCTTTTTTTCAGCAGTCTGTATTCCATGCTGTCGATCAATGCTTGCAGGCTCGCCTCGATGATGTTGTCGCTCACTCCCACTGTCCCCCAGTCCTCTTTGCCGTCGCTGGACTGGATGAGCACCCGGGTTCTCGCCGCCGTGCCGGTGGTGGTATCCAATATGCGCACCTTGTAATCGGTCAAGCGTATTGTCTTCACCCGCGGAAAGAAGCCCGCCAGCGCCGCCCGCAGCGCCGAGTCCAGCGCGTTCACCGGCCCGTCTCCATTGGCCGCGGTGTGCGCCTCCCGCCCCTCTACCCGCACTTTGATGGTCGCTTCGCACACCGGCCTCCCGCCGGCGCGCCACATCGAAACATGGTAGTCTGTCACTTCAAAGGGCAGCGCCACGGGATGCATCACCTTCCTGATCAGCACCGCCAGCGACCCCTCCGCCGCCTCAAATTCATATCCTTCATGTTCCAGTTTCTTGATGCGTCCCAGCACTTCTTTCAGCTCGGGTGCCTCCGGGCTGAGTTTGATCCCCAATTCCTGGGCTTTCATCACGATGTTGCTCCGGCCCGCCAAATCGCTGATCAACACGGTGCGCGCATTGCCCACGCGGGCGGGGTTGATATGCTCGTAACTTTCCGCCACTTTTTGCACCGCGTTGACGTGGGTGCCCCCCTTGTGCGCAAAGGCCGCTGATCCCACCCACGGCTGGCGCGGGCTGTGCCGAAAATTGGCGATCTCATCCACAAACTGCGACAGTTCCTTGAGCTGCGGCAGCGAGGCGGCGGGCACGCCATTCCGGCCCAGCTTGAAGGCGATGGTCGGGATGACGCTCGTCAGATTGCAATTGCCCGTCCGTTCGCCGTAGCCGTTGATGGTCCCTTGCACATGCGTCGCGCCCCCCTCCAGAGCCGCCAGCGCGTTGGCCACCCCCAACCCTATATCGTCATGGGTATGTATGCCGATGGTTCCGCTCAGCCGGGCGCGCGCCGCCTCCGTCACGCGCCGGATTTCCCCAGGCAACGATCCCCCGTTGGTGTCGCAAAGTGTCACGATATCCGCTCCGGCCCCCTTGGCCGCCAGCCAGGTGGCCAGCGCGTATTCCGGGTTGTCCTTGTAACCGTCAAATCCATGTTCCGCGTCATAGACCACAAACTTCCCGTGCTCCTTGAGAAAACGCACTGTGTCGGCGATCATCTCCAGATTCTCTTCCGGGGTCGTGCGCAATACTTCCTTCACATGCAGCAGCCATGTCTTGCCAAAAATTGTGACCACCGGCACGCCCGCATCCAGCAACAGCCGGACTTGCTCATCGCCGGACGCCTTGACCCCTTTGCGCCGCGTGGACCCAAACGCCGCGATTTTCGCCCGCTTGAACTTCTTGCGCCTGGCCAGCTCAAAAAACTCAATGTCCTTGGGGTTCGACCCCGGCCAGCCCCCTTCGATATAATGCACTCCAAAGGCATCCAGTTTTTCGGCGATGCGCAGCTTGTCCATCACCGAAAAATTGACGCCTTCGCCCTGGCTGCCATCGCGCAGGGTGGTGTCGTAAATCTCCACATCAGGTTTCATATTTCTCCGGGCCTTCCGCCAGCGGTTCACCCGGAACGTAATCTCTACGACACCCCCGCCCGATTTGCAAAGACCAAAACCCGACTCTCCGCCCTTTATGAAAATCAGGGCCAGTCTCCTTGCCGCGCCACGGCGGAGCGACGCGGGATGTCGAGCCGTGACTGTGGCAGGACCAGGCTGCTGCCAGGCCGCACCTGTTCAAAAAGTCAAATTGCCCCCGCCCGCTTCACCAATTCCGCCGTCCCGCCAGCGTCAAATAGACCTGCTCAGGCCGGGCGGGCGGGCTGGATTGCCAGGCCCTGGCCCGGTCCACCACTCGCCGCATCTGTCCAAACCACCACTGCGCCCGTTGCGCCCGGCGCTCCCGGCGGTTCCACGCGGCGGACCTGCCCCCGGCCCGCCTTCCGGCAATCCCCAGTTCCATTTGACTCACTTCGCATGCTTCCATTCCAGTTTCATTTGTGTTGCGCATAGATCTTTTCCTTTCTTATGCGTTCCACCTTACGCCGCCCACCTGGACAAAGGCTGTCCAACCAAAAGTTTTTTTCCATGCCGGTTTCAACTATGTTAGTTTCGTTTTTTTCATGCTCATCGAATTCAACAAACCGTACGGCGTCCTGTCCCAATTCACTCCGGACGCCTCGCGCCACCGCACCCTGGCCGGGTTTGCCTTCCCCGCCGGCGTTTATCCCATTGGCCGGCTCGACGCGGATTCCGAGGGGCTGCTCCTCTTGAGCGATGAACCGGCTCTCAACGCCAGGCTCCTTCACCCCGCCCGCGCTCATCCCCGCCTCTACTGGGCCCAGGTCGAAGGGGTCCCCTCGGCGGAAACCTTGCGCAGGATTTCCCGCGGCCTCATACTGCAAGGGCGCAAAACCCTTCCTTGCCGCGTCTGGCCGCTGGACCCGCCGCCCGCCCTGCCGCCGCGAGTGCCGCCCATCCGCTTCCGAAAATCCGTTCCGGACAGTTGGCTCGCCCTCGAATTGGTGGAAGGCAAGAACCGCCAGGTCCGGCGCATGACAGCCGCGGCGGGTCATCCCACCCTTCGATTATTTCGCGCCCAAATCGGGATGTTCCAACCGGCCGCCCTGGCCCCAGGCCGCTGGATGGCTCTCAACCACAAAGACCGCGCGCTGGTCCTGGCCGGCTGTTGACAGGCCGGCTGTTCACGCTGGACATCCGCCC
Source organism: Verrucomicrobiota bacterium (assembly GCA_049522055.1). Lineage (GTDB taxonomy): Bacteria > Verrucomicrobiota > Verrucomicrobiia > Limisphaerales > Palsa-1400 > JBEKOF01. The sequence goes on from JBEKOF010000069.1 coordinate 26,580, forward strand.
CCGGCCAAGGCATTGTGGGGCGCTAATAATTCGCTTCAGAAAACCTTGATCCATTGGAGCCTTATTTACCTGGTCAGCGAGTGGGTCATCCGGCTCACAATGCTGGTTTATGTGCCGCGCCAGCGCAGCGCCGCCGCCTCGCGCACTTGGTTGTTGCTCATCTTCCTTCTGCCCCTTCCCGGCCTGGTCTTCTACGCCTTGGTCGGGCGCATTTATTTGCCCAAAAACCGCCTGGAACGCCAGAAGCGCGCCTCGGAAAAAATCCGCGTCGTCCAGGAGCAGATGCTTTCTCTCTGCCCGCCTCAACCCGGTCTGCCCCCCGACCTCTCCCCGCTCGCCGCGCTGGCGGCCCGGTTGGGTGATTTCAAGCCGCTCCACGGCAATCAAGTCGAGTTGCTCACCGACTACGCCGGCTCCATCAACCGGCTCATCGCCGACATTGACGCCGCCCGCCGCCACGTCCACTTGTTGTATTATATCTTCTCGGATGATCAGACGGGCCGCCGCGTCGCCGAAGCTCTCTCCCGCGCCGCCGCCAGGGGGGTCAAATGCCGCGTGCTCATGGACGCCGTGGGGTCCAAACGCGCTTTGCGCAATCTGGCCGGACCCATGCGCGCCGGCGGCATCGAGGTCACCGCTCTTTTGCCGGCCGGCCTGTTCCGGCGCAATGCCGCGCGCTTTGATTTGCGCAACCACAGAAAAATCGCCGTCTTCGATGGCGGCATTGGCTACAGCGGCTCCCAAAACATCTCCAACAGCCAATTCGTCCCCGGGTTTTCCAATGAGGAAATGGTCGTCCGGGTCACCGGCCCGATGGTCTGGCAATTGCAGGCCGTTTTTTTGGCCGATTATTACCAGGAAACCAGTGCCACGCTCGACGGCTTGGAGCTTTATCCCGACACCTCCCTGTCGGGCCAGTCCATCGCCCAGGCCGTGCCCAGCGGCCCAGGCTACGGCCGGGAAAACGGGCAGGAGCTTATGATCGCCTTGTTGTACGCCGCCCGCAAACGTGTCGTGCTCACCACCCCATATTTTGTGCCCGACGAGCCCTTTCTGGAAGCCCTGCGCTCCTCCGCCCGCCGCGGCGTCGCCGTCCACCTGGTGGTTTCCCACCACGCCAACCAGATGCTCACCCAACTGGCCCAGCGCTCCTTTTACGACGAGCTCCTGGAGGCCGGCGTGCAAATTCATCTCTACCTGCCCCATTTCCTTCACGCCAAACATTTGACCGTGGATGACGATATCGCCCTGGTCGGTTCGGCCAACATTGACATCCGGTCCTTCGCTCTCAACGAGGAGATCAGCCTGTTATTCTTTGATCCCACCGTGGGGGCTCAACTGCGCCTCATCCAGGAACGCTACTTCGCCGGCAGCGCCTTGCTCACGGCCGAGCAATGGAGCCGCCGTCCCCTGGCCTCCCGCACCCTCCAAGGCATCGCCAGGCTCGCCGACTCGTTTTTGTAGCAAAGCCTTTCCAACGGGCCATCCCACAGCCCGTCCCGCCGCATCCTGGGAATTGACACCCCCTCCTTCGCATCGTATAAAACACCGACGATTGCAGAATCCGTAAATCTTAAAAGAATAACATTATGCCTATCAAAGTTGGTTCCAAAGCCCCGAACTTCACCCTCAAATCCAAAACCGCCACCGGCCTGGTGGACATCAAGCTGAGCGACAATTTCCACAAGAAAAACACCGTTCTCCTCTTCTTCCCCGCCGCCTTTACCGGCGTCTGCACCCAGGAACTCTGCGCCATCAGCGCCGGCCTCGGCCAATATGCCGGCCTCAACGCCACCGTCCTGGGCATCAGCATTGACACCCCCTTTGCCCAGGAAGCCTGGGCCAAACAGGAAAAAATCTCCATCCCGCTCCTCAGTGATTTGAACAAAAAAGTCATCATGGACTACGACGTGGTTTTCCCCAACCTGGCCGGCATTGGCGATACCGCCGCGCGCGCCGCCTTCGTCATAGATAAGCAAGGCCTCATCCGCTACGCCGAACAAACCCCCTCGCCCAAGGACCTCCCCAACTTCGACGCCGTCAAGATGACCCTCAGCAAGCTCGGCTGAACACCGCCCCCGCCCGCCCTTCCATGTGGCAAGTCTCCATCACCGCCTCCCCGGAAACGGAGGCGGCGGCGGTGCAACTGCTCCAGCATGCCTTCCGCCTCCCCGCCGCCGTCTATTGCGACGCGCGCACGGGCAAAACGACCGTTTCCGCCTATCCCTCCTCCCCTCTCCCCAACCCCCGCCTCCTCCGCGCGGATTTGCGCCGGGCGTTGCGCCGGCTTCCCCGCGCAAACCCCGGCGTCCGATCCCCGCGCCTCATTGTCAAGAAACTCCCCCGCCAAAATTGGGCGCATTCCTGGAAACGCCATTTTCAGCCCCTGCAAATCGGCCGCCGCCTCCTCATCAAACCGGGCTGGAGCCGCCGCCGCCCGCGCCCCGGCCAGCGCGTCGTCCGCCTGGACCCGGGCCTGAGTTTCGGCACCGGCCATCACCCCACCACCTCCTTTTGCCTCCAACAATTGGCCGCCGCCCGCCGCCAGGGAACCCGCCAATCCTTCCTGGACATCGGCACCGGCTCGGGCATCCTCGCCATCGCCGCCGCCAAACTCGGATACTCCCCGGTCCACGCCTTTGACTCCGATCCCGAATCCATCCGCGTGAGCCGCCAAAACGCCAAAAATAACCGCGTCCAGCACCGCGTCCAACCCCGCCGCCGCGACTTGACCCGCCTGCCGGCCCAAAGCCGCCGGCAATGGGATGTCATCTGCGCCAATCTCCTCGCCGATTTGCTCGCCGGCCAGGCCCAAAAAATCCGAGACCTCCTCAAACCGGGCGGACAACTCATCCTGGCCGGCATCTTGCGTTCCGAATTCCGCGGCCTTCGCAACATTTTCCTCACTGCGGGCTTGACATTGGCTGAATCTGGTGTAAATAAAGATTGGCAGTCAGGAAGATTTGTCCTGGCGCCGATTGAGTGACACGCAGTGATGCGGTGCGGGGAAAAATTCGGGCACCGCTCTTTTGGCCAAGTTGAAAGCAGCCGGGTTTGTTGATGATAACAAGCCGGCGGCCAAAAAAAAAACTGTATGACTAAAACGTTGAACCTGATCCACGAAGCCATCCGCAATTCAAAACACCCCTTCCGCCAGACCGAGCAACGTCCCGCGAAAGCACAAAAACACCGATACGAACGCCGCAAGGTAAGAGAAATCATCCGTCTGAACGATTGGACTGTTGAGCCGGAGTTCTAAAACTCCCCAATCCGCCAGCATTCAGTTTGCAAAGCCACCCCATCGGGTGGCTTTTCCTCTTTAACCCTCCCCTCCTTCGGCGCCCGCGCCGCATATCACTTTCTTGGGTGCTGTTGTGTCGTGGACCCGATTTCAGCGATTGAAACAATTGTTTGCCGCATCTTGGGAAAGTCCATTGCGACGGCCGAACCCGGCAGAAGACAGTTGTCCGGCGACGGTCTGGAGACGACTCTTGCGATAACCGATGACAAATTCTCAATGACCAATTCTCAATTGAAACGTCCGAAATCTTAAAGCGCTTCTTCTCCGGCAGCAGTCACCCAAAAAAGTGAAATCCACCCGGCGTCCACTTTAACCCTCTTTTTTGCTGGTCTCATTCTGCCCCCGACATACGATGCCACCGTCGGTTTACCGAAATGCTTTCTCAAAACAGCCCGTCACCCAGGCGCCGGCTCATCGTCAACGCCGACGATTTTGGCCGCTCCCAGTCCATCAACCAAGCCGTCGTCCGCGCCCATCGCGAAGGCATCCTCACCAGCGCCAGCCTCATGGTCAACGCCCCGTTCGCCGGCGAAGCCGTCGCCCTGGCCCGCCAGAACCCCGCTTTGGGTGTCGGCTTGCATCTCACCCTCGCCTGCGGCTCCTCCGCCCTGCCGTCCGATATCATCCCCCAATTGGTCAATCCCCAACAACAATTCTCCGACCATCCCGTCCGCGCCGGCTGGCGCTACTTTGCCGCCGCCAAATGCCGCGCCCAATTGCGCCTGGAAATCGCCGCCCAATTTGAAAAATTCCACGCCACCGCCCTCCCTCTCGACCACCTCAACGCCCACCTCCACTTCCATCTCCACCCCGTCGTCTTTGCAATCCTCATGGACAACGCCGCCCTCTGGCGCATCACCGCCATGCGCCTGACCGACGACTGGTTCGGCCTTAACGCCCGCCTGGCTTCCGGCCGCTGGTTCTACCGCCTCAGCCACGCCGCCATTTTCCGCCTCCTCTCCGCCCGCGCCCGTCCGCTTCTCGCGCAAAAGGCCATCCGCCACACCCGCGCCGTCTTCGGCCTTCTGCAGAACGCCCGCATGGACGCCGCCTACGTGGCCAGGCTCCTGCCCCTCCTGCCGCCGGGCGATTACGAGCTTTACTCCCATCCCTCCCTCGGCCAATTTAAAAACGAATTTGACGCCCTCATCAATCCAACAATCAAATCCCTGGCGCCGCAATTGGGCATCCAATTGGTTCGCTATCAGGACCTGTAATGTATGAACAAAATCTTTGTCATTCTAATTGTCGCGGCAATCATCGAATCAATCGGCGTCGCCTACCTCGGCGCGGGCCTCAAGGAAATCAACAAGCAAAGCGGCGCCCCGCGGCAGATCACCGCCTCTTCCATCGCCCACATCGTCAAAGCCGGCTTCACCAACGGCAAGATCATTCTTGGCGTGGCCCTGGAGGCCGTCTTTTTTGGATGCCTCCTTTACATGCTCTCCCAGCGCGACGTCAGCCTCATCTGGCCTCTCACCTCCTTGAGTTTCGTTCTCACCACCCTGGCGGCGGCCATGTTCCTCAACGAAAAAGTTTCCCCCGTCCGCTGGGCCGGCGTGGCCCTCATCGCCCTTGGCGCCGCCTTCACCAGCTACAGCGAATCCGCCAAACCATCCCCC
>JBEKOF010000070.1:0-19852 GCA_049522055.1 Verrucomicrobiota bacterium
ACCACTTGGACCATCAAGTTCAACATGGACAAAGCCGCTCAGGGCCAGGCCTCCCTGCGTGTGGCGCTGGCCGGCTCCGACGGCACGGCGGGCCTCGCCAATCCGGGCGCTCCCGGCGGTCTCGCGGTGGCGGTCAACGGCAAGCCGGTCGGCACGATCCGCTTTATCTCCACCAACGCCCTCCGCTACAACACCGACATGGGAGTGTGGCGCGAATACACGCAGACCTTCGACGGCTCGCTGCTCCAGCCGGGCGAAAACCAAATCCAGCTCACCGTCCCCGCCGGCGAACTGACTTCCGGCGTCGTTTACGACTACCTCCGCCTGGAGCTTAACCAGGACTCCAAACCCGGCGGCGCTTGAGAGCCAAGTGATCCCTGTTTGCGGCCCACTTGCAATACCATTTCTCCGCCAGCGCGCATCCTAAGGCGGAGCGGATGGCGGACAAGCCGGGCGACCAGGGAGCGCGGCGAAATGAAATTGCCGCCCCCTCCCAAAACGGATACACTGTTTTTATGAAAGTCAGGTTGACGGAAGAACTGGAAACGCTAGTAAAAGAGAAGGTGCGCAGCGGACGTTACGCGGACGAAAGCGACGTGGTGCGCGACGCGCTCCGAGCGCTCGAACTGCGCGATGATTACGAATCACCCGCGCTGGAGGCGGCGCTGCTCGAAGGGGCGCGCAGTTCGCACCGGCCTTACGGCAAAGCCACGCTGAACCGGATTCGCAACGCAGCCCGCATTGGCAAATGAGTTTGCGCGTCAGTATCTCAGGCCGGGCCGAGGCGGACCTCACGCATCAATACCGCTGGTACGTCGCCAAGGCCGGCGTGGAGGTGGCGGATCGTTTTTTGACGGGGTTTGACGCCACGGTGGGCAAGTTAGCCCGGCAGCCGGGACTGGGGCAGGCGCGAAAATTTCGCGCACGGGAACTGGCGGGCATCCGGTCGTTTCCAGTTGGCGGGCGTTTTGGGGTTCACCTTGTTTTTTATCGCATCTGCGGCGAGGCGTTGAGCATCGAGCGCGTGATGCACGGTGGACGCGACCTGCCCCGCCGGCTGCTCGAACCGCTGGAAGTCTGAAATCAGCGCCACCGCCATCAAAACGTGAGGAATTTGAAGAGTTCCAGATCGTCGCCGAATCGCAGCAGGATGCGGTTGTCCTGGACGGCCAGGTTTGCCGGGCGCTGGGCGTAATAAAGGTCCCAAAGCGCCTCGCCGGTGGCCGGATCAATCCTGTAAAGATGAAATGCGACCGAGTCGTTTGGCGGGGCGTTCAGGGCCTCGCCCAGCGCGTTGGCGATGCCCAGCCCCCCCTGCTCCACACTTTCCCCGTAGAGATATTTGCCGGAGACCAGGCATTGCTGCCCGCGCTGTTCGGCTTTCCATAGGATTTTGCCGTCCGCCGGATCCACTTTCAGAAGGACCGGATGGATTTTTTCCACCCGCACGGTGTCCGCGTATTGGATGTCCTCTGGCCCGGCGGTGGTGGAGTCCGCGTAGAGCATGCCCTGATCGTCGAACTGGATGCCGCTGACCCCAAAACTGGTCAACCGCCAGCGCACGTCGCCCGACGGCAGGGCCAGGGCGGTCAGGACGCCCTGGTCAAAAAAATAGAGCGTGCGGGTCCGCTCCGCCGCGGGCGTCAAATGACCGGCCAAATTGCCGGTGGTGAAGGCCTCGCCGACCGGGTAGGTGAGCTTGCTTTCGAAAAGCTTGTTGTTCTCTTTGTCGAAGACAATAAGGGCGTTGCCCGCCGTCAGCAGGTCCACGGTGGAGAGCGGAAAAAACGAGGGCGTGCCGGTGACTTCGCCCTTCCATTCCACCGGCTGATCGCCGGTCCAGCGCCGCAAGCGGACTTCGTAACGGCTCTGGTCCACACGCCTCACCCCGCCGGTCTGGCTGCGCTTGATGTCGTTGAATAGTTCCTCCGCCACGCTGGAGGAACTGGTCGAGGCGGTCGTCTGGCCGTTGAGCTCGGAAGGACCGTGCGGTTTGATGCTTTGCGCGTAAGTGAGTTTGGTTTCCAGCAATTTCACGCGCAGTTCGACCAGGTTTACTCCCGCCGAAAAAAACTCGCTGCTCATCGCGTCCAGCGGTTTGTTGAATTTCTCCTCCTCCAGCGCCTGCGAAACCAAAACGCCGGCGGTGGGGGCGACGTTGCGCGGCAGATCGTCGGGCAGCGTCTGCTTTTCCTTCCGCGGCACGGCGATTTCCCGGCTCGAAGCCTCGCCCGTCTGCACATTGATGCTCAGCGCGATCCGGCGCGTTTCATCCGGGGCGGAGACGACCAGAAGGCTGGCGTCCGCCGGGGTGGGAAAGATGAAGCCCTCGCTAAAACTGACGAAATTGCCCTTAACCGGGATGGTTTGTTTGATCGTTCCCGTCGCCGCGTCCAAACGATCCACCTGGGATCCCAGGCAAATCCAAATGTCCGCTCCGAACACCAAAACCTGCGGGGGAGCCAGGGCGGCGGCGGCGCCTGGCGCGGCCGGGGTGTCGCCCAGTTTGGCGGACCAAAAAACTTTTTTGAGAGAAAGGTCGCGCAAAGCGGCCTCGCCCGCCGTGACAATAAGAATTTTGTCCCGCCCCAGGAACTCAACATGGGCGGGGCCGGCCCCGGTCATTTTCAGCCAGGAAGAGAGATGCGGTCTGGAGCCCGAAAAGGCATACCAGGCCCACCCGCCCAGCAACAGCAGAACCAGCGCCGCCACGGCCCCGGTCAGCCACGCGCCTCTGCGCATGGACGCCTCTTCCGCCAGGCGTCTTTGCCCTTTGAATACCGGCACCTGGATCCCCGCCCGCTCCGCCTCACGGCGGCAGGCAATCGAGCAGAGATAGCCGTAGCTGGCCATGCACTCGGCGCAGATGGGCTTGTGGCAAACCACGCAATAGTCCGCCGCCGGGCTGCCCGGGTGGCGGGCGCACATCACCGCGCCTTCCTGGGCCGCGGTGGGTGTCGCGGCGGGTTCCTGCGCCGCGGCGCTGTGGATGCGCAAACGCGGCGCCTTCTTTTCCTCCCCCGCCGCCTTTTCGGCGATCATTTTATTGGCCGCCTCGGTGCCGTCGGCGTGGCAGACGGGGCATTGCACCGGCGAGGGCATGCGGCCGTCGCGCGGTTCCACCTCGAACGAGTAACGCGCGCCGCACGGGCATTCAATTTTAACGTTCATACTGGCCGCTGGCCGCTCCTGATCCCAATCCTAATCCTGGCTATTGAAACTGCCAATCAAAAAGCGCCAGCTTACTCCGGCTTGGGGTTGAGCAAGGCGACGCCGGGCGGCAGGGACAAATCGCGCTCCGCTTTCGGGCCGGAAGCCAGCACTTCCCCGCTGCCAAGAAGAAGATTGCCGCCGTCCTTGTCATGATTGTTCCCCGGCTTCTTCCCGTCGGCGGAAAAAAGCGGCTGCCCGGCCGTTTTGGCCCGCGTGTCCACCTGCCAGTCGGTGAGCAGGACCTCGCCCGCGCTGTGATTGGTGGAGCGGCCCATGTAATAGGCGTAGCTGATGCGGCGCTGCGCGAAAGATTCGCCTTCCGGGAGCGCCTTGTCGCTGCTGCCGGGACAAATGAACATCGCCGTCTCGGTGGTGCTGCGCGGCACCAACAGGCTCAGGGGCGCCTCCGATGTCCGCGCCTCTTTGAGCTGCGGGAAAGCCCCCTGGTTGTCGTTGGCGTAGAGGCTGAAAGCGACAAATATCTCCTGGAGATTCTTCCGGCACAATTCCCGGTTGCTCCGGCGATGCGCCCCGGTCAAATGGCTGCTCATCATCGTGCTCATGATGATCAGAAGCGCCAGCACCACCACCAGTTCCATCAGCGAGAAGCCGCCTCCGCCCCGGGGCGTTCTGGAAGGTGGAGATGTGGCAAGTTGAACCACGCTGCGGACCTCGCCCATCTTGAGCCGGGTTTTGATTTCCTGGCCGGGGCGGGTTTCGCCGGCGGCGCGGAGTACCCGCCCGGTCGCGGCGTCCTGGGTGATGGAATATCCCCGCGCCAGCACTTGCTCCGGGCCGAGCAATTGCAAACGCCCCGCCAGCGCCGTGCAGCGCTGCCGCAAACCCGCAAGGCGCAGGCGCGCCAACTCTTGCAACCGCCGCTCCTGGCCGGCCGGCAGTTCCCGGCGCGCGGTCAGCATCCGCGCCGGGCGCAGGCGCGCCAGCCGCTCGCACTGGCTTTGCCAGCCCTTGCGCAACTTGTCCAATTCCCGTCCCGCCCCGCGTGACAGGCTCAGTTGCAATTCATCCGCCTGTTGCCGCCGCGCATTGAGCTGCCGGCGCGGATGCAAGGTTTGGAGCCGGTGCGCCAACTGCTCAAAGTGCCGCTCTTCGCCCGCCAGCCGCCGCCGCACCAGCTCGGCCAATTGCGCCGGAACCTCGCGCACCCGCCGCGCGCTGGAAAAAACGCCCTCCGTCAATATCTCCGCCGCCGCGCTCGGAGTGGCCGCCCGCGCATCGGCCACAAAGTCGCTGATCGTGAAATCAATCTCATGCCCCACCGCCGACATCACCGGCACGGCGGAGCCGAAAATCGCGCGCGCCACCACTTCCTCGTTGAAAGCCCAAAGGTCTTCCAGACTCCCGCCCCCGCGCGTCACCAGGATCACATCCAGCGGGGCGGGCGAACGTTGCGACCATTCGTTGAGCAGGCCGATGGCCGCCGCGATTTCCCCCGCGGCGCCCGCCCCCTGCACCGCGCACGGCGCCAATATGATCTCCACCGCCGGATTCCGCCGCCGCATGACGTGCAAAATGTCGCGAATTGCCGCCCCGGTGGGCGATGTCACCAGCCCGATCCGTTGCGGGAACTGCGGCAAGGGGCGTTTTCGTTCCGGCGCAAAAAGCCCTTCCGCGCCCAGCCGTTCCTTGAGTTTTTCAAACGCCGCCTGGAGCGCGCCCACGCCTTGCAGCTCCACCGCTTGCACCTGCAACTGATACTGGCCCCGCGGTTCATAGACCGTGATCTGGCCTTTGAGCACCACTTTCCGTCCGTCCGCCAGCGCCCCGCGGTTGGCGACCGAATCCCCGCGGAAAAGAACGCAACTCAACTGCGCTCCGGCGTCCTTGAGCGTGAAATAGATGTGCCCCGAACTTTGCAGCCGCAAATTGGTGATCTCTCCGGTGACCCAAATCTCCCCGACTTGCTTTTCCAGGGCGCGCCGGATCTCCCTCGTCAACTCCGTGACTGAGAGCACCCGCCGCACGGCCTCCTGGGGAAAGAGTTCTCCCCCGAAATCCCATTGTGAACTTTGTTTTGGCATCACTCGGGCAGCGGCTCGGATATCCGGCGGATGCTCAAGGCGCGGCCTGTGGCGTCGTCAATTTGCATCAACGCCCCTTGCAACAGTATGCGCCCTTTGGCCACCTCGAATCTCTGCGGCGTGTTGGCGCGGAAACGCTCGATCACCGGCCCGATTTCCCGGCCCAACACGCTCTCGTGCGGGCCGGTGAATCCCGCGTCGCTCAAGTAGGCCGTGCCCCCGGGAAAAATCTCCTCGTCGGCCGTTTGCACGTGCGTGTGCGTGCCCACCACCGCGCTCACCCAGCCGTCGAGCATCCGGGCGAGCGCGATTTTCTCCGAAGTCGCTTCCGCGTGCATATCCACCAAAATGAGCTTGGTGATGTTGCGCAGCAAATCCACCTCGCTCTTCCCGCAGAGGAATGGATTCTCCAGCGGCGGCATGAATGTCCGGCCCTGCAAATTGACCACCGCCACCGGCGGATGCGCCTCCGAATGACACACGGTGCTGCCCCGGCCTATCACCCCCGCCGGATAATTCAACGGGCGCAGGAAGCGCGGCTCCGTTTGGAGCAGCATCGTCACCTCCCTCTGGTCCCAGAGATGGTCGCCGGTGGTCATCACGTCCACCCCGGCCGCAAATATCTCATTGGCGGTGTTCACCGTGATGCCCGCCCCGCCCGCCGCGTTCTCGCCGTTGGCCACCACCATGTCCACCCGATGCGCGGCCCGCAATGTTGGCAGAAGCTCTTTGACCGCCCGCCGTCCCGGTTCGCCCACGATGTCCCCAATGAAAAGCAGGTTCACCGGGCAAGGTTAGCCCCGAACCCGCCGCTGGCAAGGGGTAAACTCTTCCCTCGACATCGGCGCGCCTCTTGCGTAAATAATCCGCTCGTGGTCGAGGTGTTTCCCAGTGTCTTATTATTGATACCGGCTTACAATGAAGAAGCCCGCATCGAGCCAGTTTTGCGCAGTTACGCCCAATTCTTCCGCGCCCATTACCAGGGCAAATTTCAACTCGTCGTCGTGCTCAACGGCTGCCGCGACAACACCCTCGGCGTGGTGCGGCGCGTCGGCGCCGATTTTCCCGAAGTCAGCGCCCTGGAATTTCCCGCCCCGATTGGCAAGGGCGGGGCCCTCATTGAGGGGTTGCGCCTGGCCCCGCGCGCCGATCTGGTCGGTTACGTGGATGCCGACGGGGCGACCGAGCCGCCCGCGTTTTTGGATTTGGTGCGGCGCTCCGGCGAGGCCGATTGCGTCATCGGCTCGCGCTGGATTCCGGGCGCGGTGATCCACCAGAGCCAATCCAGCCGCCGCCAGTTTGCCAGCCGGGTTTTCCACCGCATTGTGCAGTTCTTCTTTCGCATGAACATCCGCGACACCCAATGCGGCGCCAAGGTCATCCATCCCGCCGCCGTCCAAAAAATTCACGCCTCGCTCTGCATCGCCGACATGGCCTTCGACATCAACCTGCTTTTCCTCCTCAAGCGCGCCGGGTTCCGCGTCCTGGAAGTGCCCACCGAATGGACTGACAAGACCGGCTCAAAAGTCGCCCTGGGCAAGACCTCCCTCACCATGCTGCTGTCGGTCATTCGTCTGCGCACCATCTATTCCCCGTTGAACCCGCTGCGAAAACTCTTTGCTCCGGCGGAAACCTGGCTCTATCAGAAACTCAACCTCTATCCCCCCAACCCAGATCCAAAACTCCATTAGAGCCGTTTAAATTAAACCGTCGCCATGGACCGCCAGGACGCGACGGCCTGGAGACGACTCTTGCGATAACCGATACAAATCTTCAATCACCAATTCTCAATTGAAAGGTCCGAAATCTTAAAGCGCTTCTTCGCCGACAGGAGTCATCCAACAAAGTGAAAGGCGATCCCGCTTGCGGCCCCGCCGCGCTTTGTTCTTGTTGCATGGCGAGCCTTGCTGGCACATTTCGCTCGAATGTCATCTTGCGTTAATGTTGCGCTCCTCCCGCGTGTCCCCGCGCTCTTGGCGGGGCTGGTTATCTGGTTCGCATCGGTTTCGGCGCGCGGCGATGACGATGACGCGCTTGGGAGCACCAACCGGGTGCGCAGGCCGATTGAGGAACTTTTCAAAACGGATGTCGTCTATCCTCAGGAGATCGGAGAGTTGGAAATGGAATTGGTTTCGGATTATCAAAACCATGCCGGCGTCTCTACGTGGATCCTGCCGGTATCCCTGGAGTATGGACTCACCGACCGCTGGCAGGTGGAAGGGGAATGGGACGCCCTCGTGCAACGCTTTCCCCGGAATCAGCCCGCGGCGCGCGGGGTGGGCGATTTGGAATTGGGCACCCAGTACAGTTTCATGAATATCGGCGGCTCGCTCTATCATATTGCGGCGCGCTTCTCCCTTGGCGTTCCGCTGGGTGACGTGAACAAGGACTTGAGCGAGGGATTCCTCGAATATGAACCCGCGGTGATCCTGGCCAGGGATTTTCCTGAACTGCATCGCACCCAGGTTTTTACGGAAATCGGAGCCGGCTTTGTGCAACGAGTCAACCGGCCTGCCGCCGCCGGAGAAGCCGAACCCGCCGCGCATGAACTAAACCTGGGGAGCGGCTTTTTTGTCCTGTTTCCGCGCGCGGCGGCCACGATGGAATTCAATTGGTCCAACAACCAATGGAACCATCACGGCGCGGAAAATGACTTATACTTGACTCCGGGCTGTCTTTGGCGGGCGGCCCGCCATGTGGAGATCGGCCTGGGAATTCCCGTCGGATTGAACCAGAGTTCCGACCGCTTCGACCTCATCGCCCATTTGGTTTGGGAGTTTTGAGCGTCTCAAGCCGGGTCAGATGTTTGCCGGCGCCGGCTTCGGGCTGGAGGGCTTGTGCCAGGTGAACCACGCCGCGACGGCAAATAACAACAGGCAGAACAAACCCAGCGTTAGTATCACCCTCTCAAAGGCGCCAAACATAGGCATCCTGACCAGTTCGGGCGCTTCCGCCATCAGGGTCAGCCCGTACAAAACGGGGACCAAAATGAGCCACGGGGCGGCGGCATATCGCTCCTGCGCCAGCAGATTCTGAATCAACACGTAGGCCAGCGTCAGCGGCAGCACCGCCCAGGCGAACCACGGCACCAGCGGCGCGGCCTCCATGTTGTAGTGCAAAATCACCAGCGGCACCTTGGGAAACAGCGTGCCTCCTACCGCCGCCAGGCAGGCAAAAACGCCCGTCACCCCCAGAGTCGTGACCAAGGTGTCGCTTTTCTTGGAGAGCGCCAGATTCCGGACGATGGTTGGGAACATTACGGTCGTGATCGGCGCGATGAATTGCGTGATGGCAAATCCCACTAACATCGCGCATATGTAGAGCTTCACTTCCTTCTGATACGCCTTTGCAAAAAAAAGGCTCCGGACGAACACATTATCCAATCTGGTCATGATGACATAAGCCGCGAAGCCCATCGTCAGTGGCGCGCCCCGTTTCAGCCACTCCTTCCACGAAAAGGGGATGGAGGTTTTGGCGCTCCACACCTTCCAAGTCAGGCCAATGCCCAGGGCCATAATCACATATTGTCCCGTGAAAACCGCCCAGATCCCCGAAGCCGCTCCGCCTTTGAGAATCAGCACCAGCAGAATAAAGGTTCCCAACCGGATGACCCCTTCGAGCATGAGCAACCAGCCCAAGGGCGCAAAACGATGCTCCCCTTGCAGCAACCCTTTGAAAACCGGCCCCCAGATCAGTGGCAGAATGCACAAGATCATTATGCGCAAGGCGGCGGGATTGTTGACTCCCAAGGCCGCGGAAACCGGGCGCAGGAATATCAGCGCCAGGCCGGCGAGGACGAACCAAACCAGAAACGTGCTGCGAAGCAGGGCGCGGACGGTGGCGGTCATCAGGCCGCTTTTTTCCTCGGTCAGGGCGGAGGCGGCTTGCTGCGCGAATATATTCTGCAGGGCCGCGGCCGGCGCCCCGCCAAATACCACCGACAAACCCAGCAGCGCCACGAAGTTATTGCAGTCGGTGTCTTTCATCTGGCCGGCCAGGGCCTGAACGGCTGCCATGAAGATGCCCCCGGTGAAAGTGGCCGTCACCATCCAGCCGCTTTGCCGAAAAAAAGATGACGGGCGTTTTGAACTCATTGATCTATTTGGCCGCCGGCTATGGCAGCGACCTCAAAAACCTGGCCAGCAGCCGGGTGGCCGACTCCAGCGACCCGCGCGCGATCCACTCATCCGCCGTGTGCGCCTGCGCGATGTCGCCGGGGCCGAACACAACGCTGGGAATCCCTCCCGCCGCCAGCACCGAGGCATCGCAGAAATAATCCACCCCCGCCTCCTTTTTCTGCCCGGCCGCAAGAAAAAACCGCCGCACCAGCGGCAACCGCGCGTCCGTTTCCATCGGCAAACAGGCCGACGGCTTTTCCTCCGCCACCTTCACGCGCAATTGATGGGCGCGGAACAACCAGAGCAACTTCGCCCGCACGCTCCGGCCTGTTTCCCCAGGCAGCGTCCGGCGGTCCACCCGGATCCGGCAGGCATCCGGCACAATGTTGGGCTGCGTGCCCCCTGCGATGGCACCGACGTTCACAGTGGCATGTCCCAGAATCGGATGACGCCTGCGGCGCAAACGCTCCGCATAAACCGTTTCCAGAAGGCAGACGACGCGGGCCATTTCGTGGACGGCGTTTCGACCCAGCTCCGGCCGCGAGCCGTGGGCCGCCTTGCCGCGAGTCTCCAGGCACAGCCAGAGACTCCCCTTGTGGGCGGTGACAATTTTCAGCCGCGTCGGTTCTCCCACGATCGCCAAATCCGCCTTCAAGCCGCTGGCCGCCAGCGCGCGCGCGCCGGCCTGGCCGTGTTCCTCGTCCACCAATCCCGCGAACACAATTTCTGTCTCCGCCGGACGGGGACCGTGGCCCGCCGCCTGGAGCAAGGCCGCCAGCATCGCGGCGACCGAGCCTTTGGTGTCGCACGCCCCCCGTCCACAAATCCGGCTGCGGGTCAGACGCGGCACATACTGCGCGTCCGAAATGCCGGGCACCGTATCCAAGTGTGGCGCCAGGAGCACCCGTTGCGTGGCCTTGCCTGTGGGCCGCAGAGTCGCGATCACATTCGCCCGGCCGGGCAGCGCGCACTGCAAATCCACATCCAATCCCGCCTGGGCCGCCGTGGCGGCCAGAAAATCCGCCACCGGGCCTTCTCCAGCGCGCCGGTCATGCGCCGGCAAAAACGCCGGGTTCACGCTTGGCAGCGCGATCAGTTCGCACAACAATTTTTCCGTATCGGTCATGCCCGTTTAAACGGTGGCGCCCATGATGAGATCGAATCGGCAAAAGTCAAACGCCGCCCCAAAAAGACCGCGTTCAGAAGCTTGTTTGCAGTCCGCCTCGCCGGGGTTCATCGGGCGTGGCGCAGCTTCTCCAACTCGGCGCGCAACGGCAGCCAGTAGCGCCGGTCGCGTTCGCGTTCCAGGGATTCCTCCGCCTGCAAGGCCCCCTCAAGTTTCTTCAATTGGCCCAGCGCCGCCTGGGCAAGCAGGGGACGTTTGGCGGCCAACTCTCTGCACAGGGCGGGGTGCCTTCGCGCAACTTCCACCAGCAGTTGCGGCGTGCGAAGCTCCTGGAGCCAGAAACGGATTTGCGCCCGCTTGGGCCGGCGGCGGTTCTCAAAGTAATGCGCTTCCACCAGACGCCGGATCATCGGCCAGTCTTTGTCGCGCTGGGTTTTCTTGGCCTGCGCCAGATCCGGCAACGAAAGCAGATCGCAAGGCGCGCCATCCGCCAGTTGGATGGTTGTGCGCCGTTCCCAAAGTTTGGCAAACCGATCCACCCCGCGCAGCTTCGACATCACATCCACCCGCATCCCCAGGGCATCGGGGTGCCGGCATCGAAAATGGACGGCGTGGCCGCGACGCAAGAATTCCAACTCGAATGGAGGCACGGCGATCACTTCGGCTTGCAAGGCCTCCAGCGCCCGGCGCAGCCGGGCCAGGTTGGCCGCATCGGCAAGGATGGCCAGATCGGTGTCGCGGCTAAACTCCGCCGCGCCGTAGAACACGCACGCCTGTCCGCCCATGAGCAGGGCGCGGACGCGCTGCGCGCGCATCGAAGAAAGGACTTTGCGTATCGGGTTCGGGATCAAGGGAGCCTCCCAGCGCGAGATATGTTTGCCAGAGTTTCTCGCTCTCCTGCCAGCGTTGGGCCGGGGTGAGCCGATACCACTCGGCCCACTCCCCTTCAACCAATTCTTCCGGCTCAATCACGGAGAACAGATAGCAGGTTCATCCCTTCCTGTAAACGTCTTTGGTTGACCGTGCGACATCAAAGGACTGCAACCAACCCGCGGGCTTGCCTTTGAAAAAGACGGAAAAAGCGGCATGCAAAGGTGATTCCCGCGGCACAATGGAGCCTCTGAAAATATCCGTCTTTTGCCGCGGAAATTCCTTCGACCTTTGCCCATTCCTTTCGTAAACTCGCACCCGAGATGGACGGCCTGACCATGATTCCCGCCCCGGGCGAGCGCCTCCTGCGCTTTGTCGGTGACCGTGTGCGTTTCAGTCTCAACGCCCCGGCCGGGGCGGGGCGCGGCGCACGCGCCTTCCTGCGCACCAATCTCGGCAAGGCCGGCCGCCTCCGCCAGGAAATCATCGCCACCCACGCCGGGAAAAATCCCCTCTCCGTCGCCTTTTGGCGCGATGTCCCGCTGGCGCCCCAGCCCGACGGCCAATGGGCCGTCGAGATGCCGCTCACCGACGTCGGCTTTTTCCGCGCCAAGGCCTACCTCCTCGATGCCGCCGGCCGCCAGGTCTGGCCCGATGGGGCGGACGCCGGCATTTCCGTCCATCCCAGCGAGTACCGCACCGCCAATACCATTTACTGCGCTTTTACCCGCATGTTCGGCCCCTCCAGGAGCGCCCGCGCCACCAACGACCCCGCCCTGGCGGCCCGCCTGCGCGCTTTGGACGACCTCGGTTACACCGTCATCCCCCCTTCGGGCACATTGCGCGATTTAGCCGCCCAACTGCCCCACATCTTCGACACCCTGGGCTGCCGCATTTTGCAGTTGCTCCCCGTCAACCCCACCCCCGCCACCTTCGCCCGCTTCGGCCGCTTTGGCAGTCCTTACGCCTGCCTGGATCTCACCGCCATTGATCCCGCCCTGGTGGAGTTGGACAAGCGGACCACCGGCATTGAGCAATTCTGCGAGCTGACCGACGCCGTCCACCGCCGGAACGGAAGGATTCTTCTTGACATCGTCATCAACCACACCGGCTGGGGGTCCGCCCTCTTTGAGAACCACCCGGAGTGGTTTGTGCGTCGCCCCGACGGCGCTTTCGCCAGTCCCGGCGCCTGGGGGGTGGTTTGGGAGGATTTGGTCGAGCTCAGCCCCAATTACGTCGAGTTGTGGGAGATCGTGGCCCGCGCCTTTCTCACCTGGTGCCAGCGCGGCGTGGACGGTTTTCGCTGCGACGCCGGCTACAAGGTCCCCGTGCCCATCTGGCAGTACATCGAGGCCCGCGTGCGCCAGGAATTTCCCCAAACCGTCTTCCTCCTCGAAGGCCTGGGCGGCCCGTGGGATGCCACCGAATCCCTCCTGACCGACGGCGGCATGCAATGGGCTTACTCCGAACTTTTCCAAAACTTCGGCGGCGTCAACGTCGCCCGCTACCTCGATTACTCTCTGCGCCAATCCGCCCGTCTGGGCCTTTACATTAATTTCAGCGAAACCCACGACAACGAGCGCCTGGCCTCCAACGGCCGCGCCTGGTCCCTCCTGCGCAACCGCCTCTGCGCCCTCGCCAGCGTCAGCGGCGGCTTTGGCTTCACCTGCGGCGTCGAGTGGCTCGCCGCCGAGCGCATCCAGGTTCACTCCTCCTGCGGCTTGTCCTGGGACAACCCGGACAATTTGCTCCCCGATCTGGCCCAACTCAATCATCTCCTCGCCGACCATCCCTGCTTTTTCGACGGCACTGTTCTTACCCGCTTGAGCCTGCCCGACTCCCCCGTTTACGCCCTCCGGCGCGATTCTGCCGAGGGCCTGGACCACGTCCTGGTCCTCATCAACTTGGACGACCGCCAGGCCCGCGACCTGGCTCTGGATTCCACCCAATGCCCCCCTGGCGGCCCGCCTCTTTGCGATTTGCTCGGCCAGAAATTGCCCGACATCAAATCCGTCGGCTCCCAAATTCTTTTCCACCTGGAACCGGCCGCCGCCTGCTGCCTGGCTGCGACCCCCCGGCCCCAGGGATTGGCCGGCGATGATTACCGCCGCGCCCGCGCCCAGTCCGCCTGGGCCATCTCCGCCTTGAGCAAGGTTCTTTTGCCCGAGGAAATCGGCAACTGCGATTGGCGCGCCCTGGCCCGCCGCGTTGATGCCGACCCGCGCGAGTTTCTCGCCTCCCTGCCTTATGTGGACCACCTCAAATCCCGCGTGGATCTGTGCGGCGCCCTCGATGCCGCCAAAGGCAAATTCCCCCAAGTCGTCGAGTGGAGCTTGATTGACACCCGCCGCGTCACCCCCGTCCCTCCGGGCCATTGGCTCTTGTTGCGCGACCCTCGCGGCTTTCGCGCCACCCTTCGCTGCGGCCCCGAGCAAAGGCACACCGAAGCCATCGAAGTGCGCGACGGCTGCGTCGCCTGCTTCGCCCCGCTGCCCTCCGATACCGCCGCCGACGCCGAGTTGGACATCGAGCGGCACGGCTTGACGACCGAACGGGTAAGGGCCGCCGTGCGCTTCCTGGCTCCCAAACCCGCCTGCTCCGCCACTCTGGCCAAACCCCCGCCCCAGGCCCTCGTCCTGCTCACCAACGGCCGCGGCGGCATGGCCCGTCTCTGCGTGGACTTGGGCGGCATCCAGTCAAAATATGACTGCGCCCTGGCGGCCAACCTCAACCCGGAATTCCCCGTGGACAGGCACGTCCTGGCCAAGCGTGTCCGCGTCTGGGTCTCCGCCGACGGCTTTATCACGGCCCTGAACCTCCAGAATCTGGCTTCCTTCCAAACCGGGCAAATCGCCGTCTGGAATTTCGTCGCCGAAGCCGGCGACGGCCGCACGGTGGAAATCCAGCTCACCGCCTCCATGTTGGAAGCCTGGAACACCACCATCTTCGTCTTCGAGCGCACCCGCGGCTCCAGGCCGGCCGATTTGCCCGCTCAATTTGAGGTCCGCCTCACCGTCCGCGTGGACATCGAAGATCGCAACTTCCACAGCCAGACCCTGCGCAACGGCGGCGCCGAATATCATTTCAATCAGAATTGCCACTCGCTCCCCGACCAGCCGGGCTTTGCCTTCACTCCCGCCCCCGACCGCCAATTGCGCGTCTTCAGCAGCGTCGGCCTTTATCATCCCCAGCCCGAATGGTGCCAGGGCATTCCTCATCCCGTCGAGCAAAGCCGCGGTCAAGTCCCCTCCGGCGACTGCTTCAGTCCGGGCTGGTTTGATTTGCCCCTGGCCACGGCGGAAAGCGTCTCGGTCGTTCTCTCCGCCGACATCCCCCGGCCCGCCATGATGCTTCTGGATCAAGCCCCCGCTAGCCGCCATGCTGTCGAGAAACGCGCCTTGCTCCGCGCCGGATTCCCCGACGACGACCTCTTCGGCCGCCAACTCACCCTGGCCGCGCGCGCCTTCCTGGTCCGCCGTGGCGCCGGATGCACCGTCATCGCCGGCTACCCGTGGTTCCTGGATTGGGGCCGCGATTCCTTCATCTGCGCTCGCGGCATGCTCGCCGCGGGCATGGTTTCCGAAGTCGCCGATTTGCTCATCACCTTCGGCCGCTTCTCCGACCACGGCCTCATGCCCAACACCATCCACGGCCAGGACGCCTCCAATCGCGACACCTCCGACGCGCCCCTTTGGTACGGCGTCGTCTGCGAGGAAGCCGCCGCCCAGGTGGGAAAAAATATCTATGACAGTCCCGTCGGCAGGGCCGGGCGCAACATCGCCCATGTCCTCTGCGAGATCGCCGCCGCCTACCTCCTCGGCACCCCCAACGGCATCCGCATGGATGCCGCATCGGGCCTCGTCTGGAGCCCCTCCCATTTCACCTGGATGGACACCAACTTCCCCGCCTGCACCCCGCGCGAAGGTTATCCAGTGGAAATCCAGGCCCTCTGGGTCCGCCTCTTGCGCCAGCTTGACCGCATGGGCGCCAAACCCGCCGGCGAACCGTGGGGCGCCCTGGCCGATCGCGCCGAACAATCCTTGCAAAAACTCTTCTGGCTCGACGATCCCGGCTACATGGCCGATCTCCTCATCGCCAAACCCGGTCAATCCGCCGCCCAAGCCGTGCCCGACAACGCCCTGCGCAGCAATTATTTGACCGCCATTGCCCTTGGCTTCCTCACCGGCCCCCAAGCCCGCCGCGCTGTCGCGGCGGCATTGCGTTATCTCTTGGTGCCGGGCGGGCTGCGCACCCTGGCGCCGCTCCCGGTCTGGCCGCCTCTAGAAATTCGCCGCCCCGATGGCCAGCTCTTGGGCCAGCCCCGCGATCCATACCGCGGCCGCTACCATGGCGACGAAGACACTGAGCGCAAACCCGCTTACCACAACGGCACTGCATGGCTTTGGACCCTCCCCTCGGCTTGCGAGGCGCTGGTTCGCGCGTGGGATTGCTCCCCAGCTTCCGTGGCCGCCGCCAAATCCTATTTGGCCAGTGTGGATCGTCTCATGATGACCGGTTGTCTGGGCCAGTTGCCGGAAATTCTCGATGGCGACGCCCCTCATCAGCCGCGCGGTTGCGACGCCCAGGCCTGGAGCGTCACCGAAGCCCTGCGCGTTTGGAAATGGCTCAATTCACTCTAACAAACCTCACCGCACCGCCGTGAAGTTGTACCCTTGCTGCACTGCCTGTCCCCGCCCAAAGGGAATCACCTGAATCGTCGAGCCGCAGTAATTGGCGCAATTGGCCGGCACGCATGGCACCGGCATCGGCGGGTAGGGCCCCGTATTGTAATACACCGGCGCGTTATACTGCACCGGGGCATAATATTGCACCGGCGCGTTATACGTAACCCCTTGATCATAAACCACTGGCGTATAAACCGGCGCCGCCCCTCCTACAATCACTGGGCCGCCGGGCGGAGTCAGGTAAAACGAAGTGTTCTCCAATTGGGCTTGCGCGGTGCATATCGCGCTGGCCAGACCGACTAAAGTGAAAATCATTTTTTTCATAGCGCGTCCGATCCATTCCAATGGACGAATTGCCCGGCCACAAATTCAACCTTTTTTCCCGGCTGGCGCAATCCCGCCCTTTTCACTATATTTCCCCCATGTCTGTGACGGTTACGCCCATCGCTCCGCCTAAAACGGATAAAAAAGATAAGGAAAAAACCGACCCCAGGGATTTGCGGGACCGCGGTTACGTCGTCATCTGCTGGAATGATCCCGTCAACCTCATGGACTACGTCACCCATGTTTTTCAAACCGTCTTCGGCTGGCCCAAAGCGCGCGCCGAGCGCCACATGTTGCAGGTTCATCAATCCGGCAAAAGCCTCCTCGTGCGCGAGACCTTTGAAAAGGCCGAGCACTACGTCCATCAACTCCAAGGCTACGGCTTGCACGCCACTATGGAACGCGAGTAATCAAATGAAATTCATGCGACCCCAAAAAGGCGGTCATGGCGTGGCCGCCTTCGCTTTCCAGATGAACCGCCAGGAGATGGACTGGCTCCTGGCCACCCTCAAACTTTATCCCCTCCTCGATTCCACCTATCACCACATCACCGACGGCCCCGCCGCGGAAATCCAGGCCGAACAGCAACTGCTCCAGGAAGCCATGGCCCAGCAGCGCGCCGACTACAGGCGCAAGCTCGACAAATTCCTCGCCACACCCGGCCGTTTTCGCCTCGAAGCCCCCGACCAATATCGTTTCAACCTCACCGCCGAGCAGATGGAATGGTTGCTCCAGGTACTAAACGACGTGCGTGTGGGCTGCTGGGTTAAGCTGGGCCGGCCGGAACTGGAAACCGCGCGCCGCCGCGAACTCACCGGCCTGGACGCCCGCCACATGGCCGCTCTGGAAGCCAGCGGCTTCTTCCAAATGATCCTCCTCCAAGCCGCCAAATCCCCCGATTCCGCCTGATAATCCTGATCAGCACTGGCGCGCCTGCGGGGAAGGGGTCCGGAACACTGCTGTCCAAATTAGCTGGCAATCGTAAGGTGTTTCACTCGTAGATTCTCCTTGAAACGGCACTTTTTGAGAACAGGTTAGTCAACCCGGCGCCCGGATGCTGTCCAAACCCAGTTCCAATTGTACGGGGGGATCGACGGGAGTGTCAAAGGGGCGGTCCAGCCAGTGCCAGAGGTTGCGGTAACTGAAGAGATTCCAGCGGAGCAGGGCCACCAGGTTGGAAGTGGCCCAGTGGAACCGGGATCGGAATTGCAAGTAGCGCAGGATCAACACGGCGATGAGTGCGGTCCAAATCTGAATGCGCACCGCGTTGGCCGTCGTGCCGACAAACGTCTTGATCTTGAGCTGTTGTTTGAGCAGTTTGAAAAACAATTCAATTTGCCAGCGGTCCTTGTAGACTGCGGCGATGGTGGAGGCGGCCCATTGGAAGTTGTTGGTCAGCAGCACCAGCGATTCCTGTTTGTCTTCCAGCCAGATCACGACCCGGCGCAGGTCTGCCAAGTCCGGCCGCCCGGCTTCAAAAGCTTTCAAGCGCACGAGGTCATCGGAAAGGACGTGGCCCCGGCGGGGCACGGGCCGGGAGGAGACGAGGGTCACGTCGGCGTTTTTGTTGAGCCGGGTCACAAAGAAAATGCCTTGGCGGGTCCAGCGGGTGAACATCTGGTAATCGTGGTAGCCCCGATCCACCACCACGACGCTTCCCTTGGGAAAATCCAGGCTCTGAGCCAGTTTCACGTCCGCCATTTTGCCTTCGCTGACGTAGCCGAAAACGGGCAGGTACCCATCATGGTCCAAGAGCAGATGCAGCTTGATGGCCCTTGGTCTGCCGCCAGCGCGCCCAGTCAAAGAGGCTGGCGCAGAGCTCCACCGTGGTGCTGTCCAGGCTCAGGAGCTTGTTCTTGAAGCGGAATTTCTTTTGCGGGCTCACGGCCTGGCACTGGGCCAGCATATCATAAAACAGACGCTCGAAAAGCGGCCAGGGCCGATGGGCATTGGCATAGGAAAGGGTGGCGCGTTTGGGTTCGCTTTCCAGACCCAGGTGTTGGAGCTTGCCCTCGCAGGATTTGAGCGGATATTTCGCGCAAGGAACGCGCCTGAACCAGTTGGCAGAACAGCATCGCCACAAATTGACTCCAGCAGGAAAAACCCCGGCTGTGACGCTGGGCCTTCAAATCGGCGACGTGCCGCGCGAAGTCCGGGCGATGAAAAAGAGAAAGGATTTGACTAAACAGGCTTCCGGTTCGAATCATAAGTTGTCTCCGTTGATGATGGGTTTAGGTTCAGATTTTCACCCTCATTCTCACCAAAGACGGAGACCCTTTCCACCCTTCTTAAAAACCTAATTTGGACAGCCTTTGTTGAAGTTCCGGGGCGAACCGGCTATTGTAGGGCGACTTTGAATGGATGGATTATGGAAAAGAAATCAAGAGAGACGAAACAAGACGCAAAGGCGGCGTCCAGCGGTTCGGCCGCAGTTGAATGCCTGCCCGCGCCCGCGCCGCTCACCCCGGCGGAAATTGAAGATTTGAAAGAACGCGCCGCCAAGGCGGACGAGAATTGGGACCGGTTTGTCCGGCAATCCGCCGATTTTGAGAATTACAAGAAACGGGCCGCGCGGGAACGCCTTGAGGCAGCCACTTTTGCCAACGAGAGCCTGCTTCGGAAGCTCATCCCCACCCTCGATGCCTTTGAAAAGGCCATCGCCGCCGCCGGCGCCGATGCCGGCGCCCAGTCCCTGCGCGAGGGCATCCTGATGGTTGCCAGCCAACTCAAGTCGGCCCTCGCCGAAGCCGGCCTGGAGGAAATTGACGCCACGGACAAAATGTTCGACCCCAATTCCCACCAGGCCCTCTCGCAACAGGAGACCGCCGAAGTTCCCGAAGGCCGCGTCCTCCAGCAGATTCGCAAGGGCTATAAATTCCGCAATCGGCTCCTCCGTCCCGCCGGGGTCATCGTGGCCAAGAAACCGGCCCTCTGAGACGGACTATGGCCAAAAGAGATTATTATGAAGTCCTCGGCGTGGATCGCAACGCCGACGCGGATGAGATCAAGAAGGCCTATCGCAAACTGGCCCTCAAATTCCATCCCGACCGCAATCCGCACGACAAATCCGCCGAGGAGAAATTCAAAGAGTTGGGCGAGGCTTATGAAGCCCTCAATGATCCCCAATCCCGGGCCGCCTACGACCGCTTCGGCCATGCCGCCTTTGATCCCCGCGCCCGCGGCCCGGGAGCCGGCGGCGGGTTCCACGATCCCAGCGATATTTTCCGCGAAGTCTTCGGCGGCGGCAGCATTTTTGACGACCTCTTCGGCGGTTCGGAACGCCAGACCCCCGGCGGCGGCCAGCGCGGCGACGACCTGCGCTACGACATGGAGATTTCCTTCGTTGAGGCCGCCCGCGGCTGCGAGAGGGAAATCACCCTGTCCAAACCCGCCCCGTGCGACGCCTGCGGCGGGAGCGGCGCGGAAAGAGGCGCCACCACCAAGACCTGCCCCACCTGCCGGGGCCGCGGCCAG
>JBEKOF010000071.1:0-17667 GCA_049522055.1 Verrucomicrobiota bacterium
GCTCGTTTTATCTCGCCATCGAACACCCAAAATGGTATCAATACCCCCAGACCAAAACATGGGTCGCAAACGACCGGCTTACTCAGAACCCGCCGGTGTCTTTTTCCCGTGAGTCAACGGGTGGGGCGTCCAACTGACGGGGCGGAGCGATTTGCACTGCTATTTCTGGCCGGCGTCCGCGGCGCTTTTGAAAGAGGGGGGCTGGCTTGGGTTCCTGGTTTCCTCAAGCTGGCTGGATGTCGAATATGGATTTGCGTTGCAGGAATGGGCTTTAACGCATTTCAAGATTCACGCGATTCTGGAAAGCAACGCGGAGCCGTGGTTTGAGGACGCGCGAGTGAAAACCTGCGCCGTGATTTTGCAGCGTTGCGACGATCCCAAAGAGCGCGGCGAACAACTGGTGAAATTTGTCCGGTTGGACGCCCCGCTGGCGGACATTTTGGGCAGGCGCGGCGACGAGAATTCCCGGCAGACGGCCGCCGAAAAATTCCGCGATCTCATTTCGCGGTGCAGAAAAGACACGGCGCGCGAACAATTCCGCGTGGTCGTGGTGCCGCAGAAAAAGCTTTGGGAGGACGGATTGCGCGCCGGAAAATTATTCGCGCTGCAAAAACAGCGCGATCTGGCGGCGGGCATTGTCCATCGCGGGAGGGACGACGAGGCCGAGGAAAATGGAACCATTTACGATGAAAACGGCAACGGGTTTTTGCGCGACGAAGGCGGCATGGGTTACGGCATGAAATACGGCGGCGGCAAATGGGGAAAATACCTGCGCGCGCCGAACTTTTATTTTCAAATCATGGAGCGCTACGCCAGCCGGTTTGTGCCGTTGGGGGAAGTTGCCACAATCCGCCGGGGTATCACCAGCGGTTGCGACGCGTTCTTTATGCCGCGGGATGTCTCGAAGGAGTTTTTGGAAAGGTATTCCAAACTGGATTGGCACAACGCCCCCTTGCACACATACTGCAAGCGCGCCGAAGTTGAATGCGGCGCGGTGATTCTCGCGCGCGCGGGAGACGGGACAGTGCATCCCATTGAAAAGGAATATCTGGCGCCGGAAGTTCACAGTTTGATGAATGTGAGCCGTCCCGTTATTTCCGCCCTGGATTTAGACCGTCTCGTTTTGCTCGTGTCCAAGCCGATTGAAAAGCTGAAAGGAACTCACGTTCTGAAATACTTGCGATACGGCGAACACAATGCCTTTGCTTCAACCAAGAGCAAGGCCGTCCCGGTGCCACAACGGGCAACGTGTGCGGGGCGCGAACCGTGGTATGACCTAACCTACACCCAATGCGGACACATAATTTGGCCTAAATCGCAGCAATACCGGCATATCATTGTTCACAACAAGAGCCGAATAACTGTGAACTGCAACCTGTATGACGTTACGTCGGTTGACGAAAAGGAGGTTCCGCCGGAATTGATGGCCGCCATACTCAATTCAACATTGGTTGGCCTTATCAAAGTTTTCTTTGGCCGCTACGCCGGCACGGAAGGGAATTTGAAAACAGAAGTTGTGGACGTGAATCTCCTGGAAATTCCCGATCCGCGCGGCGCGCCAAAACCCATCGCCCGGAAATTGACAGACGCCTTTGAGCGACTTTGCACACGAACCACCGGCGGCATGGTTGAGGAAGCGTTCATGGAGCCTCACACCGACGAAGGCATTAAAAAACTGGCGGCAAGTCCGATTCAGTTGCCGCATGAATTGAAAAGGGCGGACCGGCGCGATCTCGATTTGGCGGTTTTTGAATTGCTTGGCGTGGCCAACGCCGGCGAGCGGGAGAAGCTGGCAGATGAATTGTATTATGAAACCGCCAATCATTTTCGGCAAATTCGCCTTGTCGAAATCCAAAAGCAGCATCAGCGGTCAAAATCCGAAGGCCGGGAGTTTCGCGCGGATAGACTCGCCGCCGATGTCTGGAACAGTTTGCCGCCAGGGGAGAGAGAGCCGTTGGTGGAATGGCTCGCCGCCCGCGTGAAGGCGGGCGAGGGATTCGTGGTGGACGTGCCGGAAGGCCGCGCCAGCCTGCCGGATGCGGCCGACATGCTGGATGCCAGCGCCGTTTTCTTCCGCGCGCCGGGGGCCGACAAGTCCGCCGTGGAGAAGGTCCCCTTGCCCGGCCGCGCGCACGCGGAGATGGTGTTCGCGCTGGCGAAAAGAAACTGGCACGGTCCGCTGCCGCTGCCGAAATCGGAAGCAGCGGCGCGGGTTTTGCAGGCCGGGTTGACGGAACGGCTCGCGGCGGTGGCGGCAAAAGCGGAGGCCTTGGCGCGCAGCCGCACGAGCGATGAAAAAAGAGCGGCGGAGCTGGCCGCTTTGCTGGAATTCTGGCTTGTTCACGGCAAGCCGCATCCAGAGCCAAAGGAAAAAGGTTGATCAGAACAGGCTGTTGACCATGGTTCCCAGGATGCTCAAGGGGCCGGTGTCCTCCAGGCTCTCGGTGGCCTTGTCGAGTTTTTGGAGGGAAAGTTTGACGTTGTTCAAGGTGCTGTCGTCGTTGATGAGCTTTCCGATGGTGCCGTCGCCGCGGTTCATTTTCTGGAGGATCTGGTTCAAGTTGGTCATGGAGCCGGTGGCGGCGTGGTAGAGGGCTTCGTCGGTGACCAGTTTGCCCAGGGTGCCCTGCCCGGCGCTGACCTGCTGGACGGTGTGGTTGGCGTTGGCCAGGAGGGTGCGGGCCTGGTCGGCCGCGCCGCGGATGTCCGAGGCGGTGCTTTGCAAATTGCTCACGGCGCCCAGGGCTGAGACATATAATTCGTCCTGGGTGACCAGCCGGCCGACGGTGCCCTGGCCCTGCCGGATGCGGTCGGAAACGCTGCGGATGTTGCTGATGGTGGCGGTGAGATTGGTCTGGTTGTTTTTGACAAATTCGGTCAGCGGCCCCAGAAGCTGGTCTATTTGCTCGCCGCTGAAGCTCTTGGTCAGGTTTTCGATCCTGGTGGCGACGCTGTCAATTCTGCCCATCAGTTCGCTCAAGTCGGGCTGCTCGACGGAGAGCAACGTGGCGCCATCCTCGGCTTTGACGGGGGCGGCGCCAAAGCCAATGTCAAAGTAGTTCTGGCCCATCAAGCCTGTGAATTTGATGGAGGCCTTGCTGTCCAATCGGACATCCGCCTTGCGGTCCAGATTGACGGTGACTTCGGCGAAGGCGTTGGTGGTGAGCCGAATGTCCTCGACCCGGCCGATCTGGACGCCGCCCATTTTGACGGAGTCGCCGACTTTGAGTTCCTGGACGTTTTTGAACAAGGCGTGGAGGTGGTAGCCTCTCTCGAAGAAGGCAAAGGTGCCGAGGAATTCCAGGATGACCAGGGCGGCAATGAAGGCCAGGGCGAAGAACATTCCCAGCCGGGATTCGATGGAGTCTTTCATAAGCGTGACGGGTTGTGGTTCAGGGGCGGAAGTTCTGCGTGCAAGAATTCTTGAATGACCGGATCCGGATTTTCTTTCAATTCGTCGGGCAGACCGATGAACAGAATGCGGCCCGCCTTGATCATGGCCATCCGGTCGGCGATGCCGAAGGCCAGGTTGCGGTCGTGGGTGACGACGATGGAGGTGGCCTGCGAGCGGCTTTTGAGTTTGAGGATTTCCTCGCCGACGGCCACGGCCATCAACGGGTCCAGCTCGCCCGTCGGCTCGTCAAAGAGAATCAACTGCGGATCGCCGACCAGGGCGCGGGCGATGGCGACGCGTTTCTGCATGCCGCCGGAAAGTTCGTTGGGCATGCGGTCCTCCAGGCCTTCGAGGCCGACGGCCGCCAGCTTCTCGGCGACCACGCGGGCGATTTGATCGGGCGGGGCCAGGCGGTGTTCGCTCAGGAAAAGCCCGACATTTTCGGCGACGGTCAAGGAGGTGAGCAGGGCGGCGGATTGAAAAACCATGGCCATGCGGAAAATGTCCCGGATGTCCGGGGAATCAATGGACTGGCCCTGGATGAGGATTTCGCCGCGGTCGGGCTGGAGCAGGCCGATGATGTGCTTGAGCAAGACGCTTTTGCCGCTGCCGCTGGGCCCCATGATGACGAAGATGCCGCCGGGATCAATTTTGCAGTTGATGCCTTTAAGCACCTCCTCGCAGCGGAAGCTTTTGTGCAAGTCGCGGATTTCGACGGACACGTTTGGACTGGAGGGCATGGCGGGGAGGCTCATTGCTGGACCCAAATCAAAAGCCGGGTGACGAAGTAATCCAGGATCAAAATCAGCACGATGGAGTTGACGACCGCCTTGGTGACGCTGCGTCCGATGCCGCGCGGTCCGCCGCGGGTGATCAGCCCCTGGTGGCAGGAGATGACACCAATGGCCAGGGCAAAGACAAACGATTTGAAAAGGCCGTTGAGAATATCCTGCAGTTCGACCTCCTCCCGCAGATTCTGGAAAAAAACATCGAAGCTCACGGCGATATGCCGGTTGGTGGCGCAGACGACCGCGCCGCCCAGCCAGCCGACGGGAATGGCAAACAGAACCAGGGTCGGCAAGGCCACGGCGATGGCCAGCAGGCGCGGGAGAACCAGATAGGAGACGGGGTCTATGTTCATGGTGCGCAAGGCGTCAATTTCCTCATAGACCTGCATGGAGCCGATTTCCGCGGACATGGCCGAGCCGCTGCGGCCGGCGATCAGGATGGCCATGAGGACCGGACCCAGTTCCCTGCAAAAGGAGAGGCCGACCATGCCGCCCAGCACGTAGTTCAGCCCGTGGTTGACCAGCATGGGGCCGGTCTGCAACGCCAGGACGCCGCCGATAAAGAGGGAGAGGATGCAAACCATCAGCAGGCTGCCGTTGCCGATTTCAAAAATCTGGTCGAGAATCTTGGCGCGCTGACGCCAGGCCAGCGGCAGGGTGGCCAGGGTCCGCCAAAACAAAATCAGGATTTCGCCAATGTTCTGATACATATCAGGCTCCGGGGGCGGCGGTGCGCGCCGTCTTTTTGCCAATCGGAATATAACACACGCGCCAGCTCGCAACTTGGGCATTGGATTGATACTGAAAAAGGCCGAACAAGAGCGAGTATTTTTTTGAGGCCGGGCCGGTCTCGCGGCGATAGAGGTTCCAAAGGAGCGATTGGCTGGCGGCGCCGGTCTGGACATTCTTTTCCGCACGCCAGAAGGACCAGAGCTGCGAATAGTCGCGGCTGATGCTCCGGTTGTCCGGGAAAAAGGGTTCCAGCAGCGCCAGGACTTGGAGGCGCTGGCGCTGATCCATGTCCCGGCGCCAGGTGAAAAACGGCCAGAAATCCACCCGATGGAGCGAGGCGCCGCTTGGGCCAATCTTCTCCCGAAGATCGGAATAAAGGAAAAAGAAGATCCGCACCCGCTCCCGCTCCAGCGAGTCGGCTTTGAGCCGGTTGTTCTTGTAAAGCGGCCAGAGATAGAAGTCGCTCACCAATCCGCCGCCGGCGGCGTGGCTGTAGAAAGGAAAGACGCGCGTCTCGGTTTTTGCGCCGCGGGCCGCCACAAAAAAGGGCCAGAGCAAACTCTGCTCGCGATATTTTTTTTCGCGGTCGTTGATGCGCCAGTAGCCAAAGGGCCAGCCGTAAGAGGATTCGTCGCGCAAGGGGGAACGCAGACGGCTGTAGAAGGGCATGATCATCACCCGATCGGCCCGGTTGCTGGTTCCCAGGCCGGAGAGGTCTCTGAGGACAAACGGCCAGGCGGCGAACCAGCGGTCATAGCCGCCGACCGTCTGGACCTCATTGTAGTTGTTGGTGAGCAGGGTGGGCGATTTATGCTCGGTCCCGACCACCGGCCAGAATTGCCAGCCGTGGAGTTGATTGCCGTGCCGCAGGTGGAAAAAAGGATAGAGGTAATTGTCGGTCACCACGTCCTTTTTGCGCGTCTGGGAATAGAGCGGAAACATGACGAATTTAGTTTCGTCGCGGAAGAGCCGGTTGTACAAATGGCCGTAAAAGGGAGCCAAGGCGGTGTAATTGAGGCTGGCATTGGTGGAGCGCGCCTGAAAATAGAGGGGAAAGATCGTAAAGAGTCGAAAGTCAGCCCCCGGCTGGGTTTTGCCGCCGGCCGTGCTCAGAAGCTGGAAGAATTGCGCCCGATACTCCGAGCCGAAGCGCCGCCAGGTGAAGAGCGGATACATAAAATCTGTTTCCGTCCAGTCCAGATCCGGCGTGCGGGCATGGCCGAGGAGGGGAGCCAAAGCCCATTGCCGTTGCGAGTCCGATTGCTCGGAATAGAAGAGCGGCCCCAGGACTTCCTGCCGATCCCCCGAATCCAAGGTCAGCCGGAAATCCGAATAGAGCGGGCCGGCGACCGGTTCGGCCCGGCCCAAGGGCGAAAATGCGAGAAAAGCGGACAAACAGGCCGCCCAGCGCCGGAACGACGGCGGGATGGCCAGGGTTGCCGCACCGGCGCTTTTTTTGGAAAAGGCCATCAATAAAAGGATTGACTTCCGCAAACTATGTCGTATACTTCGCACATCAATTGAGGTTTTTACCTCGGTTCCTCTTGATCCAGCAACGACCTTGCATTGTCGCTGCTGGGTCTTTTTATTTGTACCGTCCATCCCCGGTGGAAGAGGATATTGAGAAGGGCGGGCAAGAAAGTCAATCCGGCCACCATGCAAGAGGCGATGCCGATGGACATGACCAACCCCAGGCTCTGAATTCCCTGATGTTTGCCCAAGATCAAGCTCCCAAAGCCGGTCATGGCCGTCAGGCCGGAGACCAGAACGGCTTTTCCGGTGCTCTTGGCCAGGATGCCGGGAGCCTGCTCCTCGGCAAAGCGGTTGAGGATGTGAATTCCGTTGGTGACACCGATGCCAATGACCAGAGGCAAGGTCATGATGTCGGCCGGGTTGAAGGGAATGCCGGTTAGGCCCATCAGTCCGAGCAGCCAGGTGGTGCCCAGGGCCACCGGCAAAAGGGAAAGGAGGACACAAAGCAGGGAGCGGAAGTGAAACAAGACCATGATGGCGATGGCGCCCAGGGCGTAGAGAGCGGCCTGGAGGTAACTATCCTTCAAAAGTTGTTCATATTCAAACAATTGCACCGGAGTGCCCGTCACCCGCTCCTCCTGCCCTGGCAAGGCGGCGCGCAACTGGTCAATCAGCTCCTGTTGGTTTTCGCGCTGCCAGATGTCTTTTTTCGGGAACACCAGCAGCCGGTATTTGCCGGTGACGCCGACGAAACGGTTGCGAATGGTCGGCGGCAAATCCTGGGGCCGCAGAGGGCTGGAGGTGTCCTGGCCTTGGAGGGCGGCGAAAGTGTCTCGGATGTCGGCAAAGAGCGCCTCCTGATATTCGAGGAGGCGCTGTGGAATCTCAGGGTCGCCGCGGAGCATTTTCACGCGAAAGGCGCTGATGGCGTCGCGCAAGGATTCCAATTGCGCGGAAAGCGCGGCCTGGGTTGAGTCCTTTTTTGTTTCTTCGATGGCCCAATCCAGATAGCCCATCGTTTCCCAAAGAGTGGTGCCCAACTCGTTCAGGTCCACTTGCCGTGAGTCCGCCGGGGCGAAGTGAAAGCCGGAAACCTGGCTTTTGATGGCGCGGACTAATTGGAGTTTGTTGGACTGGTCGCGCGTCAGAGTATCGAAGAACGCTTCGCCCTTGTCATCGCCGTTCACGCTGGCCACGGAGGGGAGTTTTGCCACGGCCAGTTCGAATTGGCGCGCCTGCGGCAGGGAATCGGCCACGATGGCGGCAAAAAGGACCGATTGGCCGGAGAAGAGGAGTTTTTTCTCGTAAATGACCGAGGGCAGCCCCTTGCTCTGCATGTGGAGCAGATCGTAATCGAAATAGACTTTGCCGAATTGGGTGACGGCCAGCACGCACAGCACCCCTGTGGCACCCATCACCCAGCCCGGCCGTTGCAACCACAGGTCTTCGATGCGGGCGCGATTGGCTTCGGCAGATTTGGGAGGTGGCCGGGAGGCGGCCTGGCGCTGGTGGCGCAAGAGCAGGGCGGGGAGCATGGTCATCATGGGCGCCAGGCAGAGGATAAGGCCGCCCCCGGAGATGATCCCCATTTCCTGGATGCCTTTGAAATCGGGAATGGCCATGGCCAGAAAAGCGAAGGCGGTGGTCAGCGCTCCGGTGACTATGCCTTGTCCGGTGAAAACGATGGCCTTGTCCATGACTTGGTCTTCGGTGCGGCCATGCCGGGTTTCTTCCTCGTAGCGGGTGATGAAATGAATTCCAAAATCTATGGCCAGGCCGATCAGGATCGGCGCGAAGGTGATGGTGAGAATATTCAAGTGCCCGACGACCAGGGTGGTGAAGGCCATGCTGTAACCCAAACCGATCACCAGGCAGAGGACGGTCATCAAAGGGCGGCGTGTCTCCCGGTAGGCGATAATGAAAATGAGCGACGAAACCACCAGCGAAACAATGGCCGCCAGGGTGGCGTCATGCTTGGATTGTTCCATTTCGTCGTAGTCCAGGACAGGCTCGCCGGTCAGGCCGACGTTCAAGCCGGGGACTTCAAAGGTGGTTTTCCGCATCAACTGGTGCATGCGTTCGACCGCCTCGGAAGTCAGTTCATCATTGCGGGCGCGGGCCGTGACCAGATAAATCCTGCCTTCGGCAAAGGTGAGGTACAATTCGCGCTCGGCCTCGTCTCCCGCCCCAAAGAGAGCGGTGATGCCTGGGGAAACGGGGATGCCCGGCAGCGTGATGCTGGTGGCGGCCAGGACAATGATCCGTTGGAGGGCGGGAATGGCTTTGACCAGGGAGAGGTTGGCGGCGTTGGTCTCGCGCTGGGCAGTGCGGAATTGCTGGTTGATCAGGTTGAAGAGACAATCCAGATTTGTAGCGGCGGTGAACTGGCCGATGAAGGGGCGGTAATCGGCAAGCTGGCTGGTCAAATTGGTCAAGTCGGCGTCCGGAGCGAAGAGCAGGGCCTTGGCGCCCAGGGCCTTCAAGTCTCCCTTGTAGAAGACATCGGTGAAGAGATTGGTCTCCAATTCGAGCCGGGCCGCCAGACGCTCGACGTACTGGCGGTTGCGTTCCTGGTTGTCGCTTTCCACCACCACGGCCAATTCGTTTTCGCCGGGGAATTCCTTCCGGTATTGCGTGTAGATCTTTTGGTATTTCTTCTCCGAACCGACGAGATGGTCGCGGTCCATGTCCAATTGCAAATGATGGGCGGAGAACGCGGTGTAATAGACACACGCGGCGAAAAGAATGAATTGCGGATAGATAAAGTAGCCGGGATGACGGCAGAGAGCTTTGGCCAGCAAGCGCAAGAGCTTGGCGAACAAGGAATTATAAACAGGGTTTGGCGGGTTCAAAGGTCAAAACTCGTTTGAGGCAGCAGGCTTTCGCCGTCCCTTATTGTCAATACAGATCAGACGGCGAAATCTTGCAATGATGTTTGAATCTACAACCTCCCAACGCCGAAAACTTTAGCCGCCCGTTTGCATGATTTAATGAAGATCATCGTGGCATTGATTGAACATGAACCCCTGGATGAATACAACACTTTAAGGCTTGATGGCTGTGGCAAAGCGCGCTGGATTAACCGGAATGTCCTGGTTGAACTTAATAATTCCGATGAGCCGGGGGTGGCCTGAGCGCGGGGGGGACGGATGTCAGCCAGGAAACTCGGCGTTGGAATGGACCTCTTTGACATCGTCGTGATCCTCCAGCAGGTCGAGCAACCGGGTGACTTCTTCCACCGCTTTGGCGCCCTGCAAAGGAATGGTCACGGAGGGCAGCCAGGTGACTTCCGCCGCCGCCGGTTTGATGCCTTTGGCTTCGATGGCCTTGTGGACGGCTTCGAAATGGGCGGGATCGGTCAGGACTTCGTAGTCTTCGGTTTCGGTCTTGAAATCCTCGGCGCCGGCATCCAGCACGGTCTCCATGAGGGAGTCTTCGCCGGCCGCGGCGTGGGGAACGATGATCTGGCCTTTTCTTTGAAAGAGCCTGGTGACGGAGCCGGAGGTGGCGATGGCGCCGCCGTTTTTGGTGAGGAGGCTGCGGATTTCCGAGGCCGTGCGGTTGCGGTTATCGGTGCTCAACTCAATGAGAATGGCCACGCCGTGCGGACCGTAAGCTTCGTAGGTGAGGTCTTCATAATTGATGGTTTCCCCCGTGCCGGCGCCGCGTTTGAGGGCGCGCTCAATGTTGTCGTTGGGCATGTTGGCGGCGCGGGATTTGAGCAGCACCATGCGCAGGCGCGGGTTCATCTCCGGGTCCGCGCCGGCGATCTTGACGGCGATGGTGATTTCCTTGCCCAATTTGGAGAAGATCTTGCCGCGCTTGGCGTCAATGGCTCCCTTGAAGTGCTTGACCTTGGCCCATCTGCTGTGTCCAGACATATTGAAGAATCAGGAAGGATGAATGATGAATGGAAGCGGGAAGGCGGGGTCAGGGATGGATCGGTTCAACCTGGACGGCGGTTCCGTAGCAGAGCACCTCAGTGATGCCGGGGGTGACTTCGGTGGCGTCGTAACGGATGCCAATGACGGCGTTGGCGCCCAGAGTGTTGGCGTGGGTGATCATGTCGCGAAAGGCCTCGTCCCGGGCCTGCTCGCAAAGCTCGGTGTAAATGGTGATGTTGCCGCCGAACAGGCTCTGGATGCTGGCGCCAAAATTGCCCACTACCGAGCGGGAGCGGACGATAATCCCCCGGACCACGCCGAAGTTTTTGACGACGCGATAGCCGGCCACGTCAAAGGACGTGGTGGTGAATGGATGGGTTGCGTTCATAGTGGGGTTCATTGAACACCAAAGGACGAGCCAATACAACTCATTAGAACGGGTGTCCTGACTCATTAATCCGTGGTTGATTTGCCTTGAATTGTTCCGGTGGAGGCTCCGCTGCGCCATATGATTTCTGTCAAATATAATGCGAGGGGGTCAAGTCGCATTTGTCAAATAAAACACCGGGGATTTCGTTGAGGAAGCGGGAGGGCTGCTGCCGCTCCTCGCCGCCCTTGAGGGTGACGCGAAGGCGGGGATAGGTGAAGTAAAGGTGGCTGCGCGCGCGGGTGATGGCGACGTAAAAAAGGCGGCGCTCCTCTTCCTCGCCGTCCAGCGACTCGATGGAACGCGCGGAGGGGAAGGCGCCGTCGCAGAGCATGATGACGAACACGACCTCGAATTCCAGCCCCTTGGCCTGGTGGATGGTGGAAAGACGAACCGGGTCCTCGTCGTCGCGGACGATTTGGCCTTCTTCGGCGTCGGTGCCGGTTTGCAAAGCCAATTGGGTGAGGAATTGCTCGACGGAATCGAATTGCAGGCTGGTGACGGCCATCTGCTCCAAGTCGCTCAAACGGGCTTCGTAATTGGTGTATTTTGTCCGCAAATAATCCTGGTAGCCGGCCTCCAGGACAAGACGGATCATGCGGGAGGCGCTCTGGCGGGTTTGCGGGTCTTCCAATTGGGCGATGGTGGCGGTGAACTGCGCCCAGGGAATGGCGGATTTTTTGGGGACGGCGGCGATTTTTTGCAGCGTTGCCGCCAGGGGCGGCTGGCCGACGGGTTTGGCGGCGCGGAAGGCGCGCCATATTTTGTCGGCGCTTTTGGCGCCGATGCCGGGCTGGAGGAGGACGATTCGTTTGAAGGCCGGTTCGTCGCGGGGGTTGACGATGAACTTGAGCCAGGCGGCGACGTCCTTGACGTGGGCGGATTCGCCAAAGCGGAGACCGCTGGTGATGGTGAAGGGGATGTTGCGACGGGTCAGCTCGAACTGCAAATCCAAGGCGTGGAAATGGGCGCGATACAGGACGGCCATTTTACGGAGTTCGATCCCCTCCTCGCGCAGTTGGAGCATGCGCTGGGCGAGGAAGGCGGCCTGCTCGCGTTCATTACGGCAGACGACCAGCACGGGCTTGGGGCCGGAGGGCCGGGCGGCGGCAAGAAGCTTGGGGAATTGGCGGAGGTTGGCGGCGATGGCGGCGTTGGCCAGGCGCAAGATTTCGGGGGTGCTGCGGTAGTTGGTTTCGATGCGATAGACTTTGGCGGCCGGATGGCGGTCGGTAAATTTGAGGATGTTGAGGAAATGGGCGCCGCGCCAGGAATAGATGCTTTGGCAGTCGTCGCCCACGGCCATGATGTTGTGGTGAGGCGCGGCCAGGAGGTCAATGAGGGCGCCCTGGAGTTTGTTGGTGTCCTGGTATTCATCCACCAGGATGAATTGGAAACGGCGCTGGTATTCCTCGCGCACCTGGGGGTGTTCCTGGAGAAGTTTGAGCCAGAGGGCGAGCAGATCGTCAAAGTCCATGGCGTTGGCGGCGATTTTGCGGGCGGTGTAGCGCTCCCGCAAGTCGCTGATTTCTTCGGAGAGCTTGGAGAAATAAGCAAACTGGCCGTCCAGAAGGGCGGGGATGGATTGCTGTTTGTTGACAGAGAGGGAAAAAATATCGGCCAGGAGGCCGGCTTTGGGGAAGCGGGTGGCGGCCAGGTCGAGGCCCAAATCGGCGCGGCAGGATTGCAGGAGGTCTTCGGCGTCGTCGCGGTCGAGGATGGAGAAGCCGGGCTGATAGCCGGCTAGGGTGGCGTGCTGGCGCAAGACGCGGTTGCCAATGGAGTGAAAGGTGCCGCCCCAAAGGGCGGAGAGTTCGCCGCCCAGGAGGCCGCTGACGCGCCCCATCATTTCCGCGGCGGCCTTGTTGGTGAAAGTGAGCAGGAGGATGCGCTCCGGGGGGATGCCTTGTTCGAGGAGAAAAGCGGCGCGATAGGTGAGGGTGCGGGTTTTGCCGGAGCCGGCGCCGGCGATGACCAGGGCGGGGCCGGGCGGAGCGGTGACGGCGGCGAGCTGCTGCGGGTTGAGTTCGCGAGCGTAGTTGATCCGCAAGGCAGGCGGCGGACGAAAGGGTTCCAGGACGTACGGGCGGGGCATGGCGAAGAGTCCAATTGGGCGGAGGGCAGGCCGCCGGGCCGGATCAGGAGGTCATGCCGGTGGCGGCAAGTTGGCGGCGCAATCGGGCGATGTTGGCGTCAATCCGCTCGAGGTAGGAGTTGGGGCCGTCGGGATATGGAACATTGAGGAAGCGAAAGACGCCGAGAAAGTCGTGGTCTATTTTTTGCTGGACGTATTTTTCCCAGAACAGGGGTGTTTTTTGCATCAGGTCCTGGGCGCTGGCGAAGAAGCCGCCGGCCTTCATTTTGCCCTCGTTGTAGCTGGCGGCCTCGGCAAATTCGGAGTAGAGGATGGGCAGTTTATCCACGTAATCGGCGGCCGCCATCTGGCCCAGGAGATCGGAGGTGCCGAGGCAGAACCCGACCACGCGCTCCAATTGATTCTGGAACTGGATGCTGTCCAGTTTGACGTTCACGCCGGTGCAACGAATCATGTTTTGCACCGCCAGGATGTCTTCGACCGGATAATCCTGGCTGTGCATAAGCTGGCCGGCGAACTGGATGCTGCGATCCACATGTGTGAGGGTGTATTTTGCGCCCGTGCCCTCGGTGTCGTCCCGCTTTTTGAGGTAGCCGGTGTCGTGCATTAGGATGGCCAGCAGGCCCAATTCAAACATCCGGCGGGTCAGGCGGGGTTGGGCGTTGGTGCCGTGCCGGTTCCGGAGCAGCCGGGCCATGCACAAGGAGCCTTGCAAGGTGTGCTCCAGATCATGATAGAGCGCGTCAATGGGCTGGTAATCCAGGTATTTGCCCTCGAAACAGTTGACGGCCCACTGGAAAATTGTCTTGACAAAATCGGGTTTCGCGTCCGGGAACATAGCCAGATAGGCCGCCCGAATCTCGGCTTCAACCAATTCAGGCTGGCGGGTGTCGATGGCTGGCTGCATTTTCAGGAATTTACCTCTCTGGAATCAGAATGGAAGTTTTTTTTCTTGCTTTTTCAGCGCGCGGCGGATCAAAAGTTTCAACCGCTTTGGCTGAGCCGGGGCTTGGGAGCGTCGAAAAGGAGCGCGTGAGCCTCGCGAAGGATGGAGGGCAGTTTCCGGGCGAAGGGGCTGCGGGCCAGCAGGGGACCCAAGGCGGCGTCGTCCAGGCGGGCGGCGTTCTCGCCGGGAAACCAATGGTCCGCCTGGCCGAGGAGGTTGTAACGCATTTTTCCCCAACTGACCAGGTCCAGGGATTTGGCATAGGTCCAGAGACGGAGGATTTCCGGGATGTTGATCCGGCCCGGAACTTCCAGATAGTCGGGCAGGCCCTCGAACCAGTGTTCGCACCAGTCGGCTCCGAGGACGCGCTCCATTTCGGCGCGGAGACGGACTTCGATGGGGGCGATGGTTTGGGCGGCGGTGTCGTAGTAATCCAGGGCGCGGACGTGTTCATCAAAATCCCCGGGGCGGGAAGCGCCGCAACTGAGCGTGTGGACCTGGGGGCGGGCCAGGCAGTAGAGATCGTTGAATTGCATGGGGGTCAGCGGGGCGCAGAGTTTGGCCATTTTCGGCGGAGGCTCGTAGAGTTTTCCCCCCTTGTCGTTGGGGCTGATGATGAAGACGCCCATGTCCAATTGCGCGGCGGCGGCCACGGCAGGCCAGTTGAGGGGGTTGACAAAGTACCAGTGGAGGTTGCAGTAGTCGAATTGGCCGCTTTGAATGGCGCGCAGGATCAGGTCGGTGGTGGCGTGGGTGGAGAAGCCGACAAAGCGGACGCGCCCCTGCTTCTGCAATTGGCGGGCGGCGGCCAGGCATCCGTTTTTGCGCAGGGACCAGTCGCAAAGCTCGCAGGTATTCAGGCCGTGCAAGGAGAACAAATCCACATATTCGAGCTTGAGGTATTGCAGGGAGCGCTCGAAGGTCTTGAGGAATTTCGCCGGATCGGAATGCGGCGCCACTTTGGTTTGGACGATGATTTTGTCGCGCGGCAGCCTGGGGAGGATGTTGCCCAGTTGCATTTCCGAACTGCCGTAACCGCGGGCGGTCTCGAAGTGGTTGATGCCCAGTTCAAAGGCGCGCCAGATGATGGCTTCCACGTTGGCTTGGTTGCCGGGCGGGATTTCCGACGGGGGCAGGTCCTGCCATTTGTATTGGTAGCGCATGCCGCCGCAGGAGATGACGGGCATGGCCAGGCCGGTTTTCCCAAATCGTCTGTATCGCATATTAGCTTTCCAGGATGGCCAAGGCGGTGGCATGGGTGGCGGTGTGGCTGATGGTGATGTGGACGAGGCGGGCACTGCGGGTGGCGAGGAGTTGCAAGGCCTTGTCGTGGAGGAGGATGAAGGGTTCGCCGGATTCTTTGCGGCAAATTTCGATGTCCTGCCAGCCAAGTTGCGCGCCGATGCCGGTGCCAAAGGCCTTGGAGACGGCTTCTTTGGCGGCAAAACGGGCGGCAAGAAAGGGAGCCGGGGATTTGTAGGAAAGACAATAGGCGATCTCGCCGGGGCGCAGGATGCGTTGAAGGAACCGCTCGCCGTGTTTTTCATGGGCGGAGGCCACGCGGGCCACTTCGATGAGGTCTATGCCGGTGCCTAAGATCACGCCGGGGAAGAGGTTGGACGCGGGCTTTCGCGCATCACCAGGAGCATTTCGCGCACGGCGGTGGCCAACCCGACGACGAGGGCGCGGCTGATGATGCTGTGGCCGATGTTCAGTTCGACCAGATGCGGGGCCTGGAGCAGGGCGGGAAGGTTCTGGTAGTTCAAGCCGTGGCCGGCGTTGACCCGCAATCCCAGGGAATTGGCCTGCGCGGCGGCGGCGATGAGGCGTTGGATTTCCTGGGCGCGCTGGCCTTTGCGATGAAAGTTTTCCGCAAATGCGCCCGTATTCAGTTCGATGAATTGAGCGCCCACACGGGCGGCGGCTTCCACCTGCTCCGGCGCCGGGGAGATGAACAGGCTGACTTGGATGCCGGCGTCGTTCATCTGGCGGCGCGTGTCGGAAAGGGCCAGCCAGTCGGCGGCCACGTCCAGGCCGCCTTCGGTGGTCAGTTCGGCGCGGCGTTCCGGGACGAGGCAAACGGTGTCGGGTTTGAGGTGGAGGGCGATGGAAATGATTTCCGGGACAGCGGCCATTTCTAGGTTCAGACGCGTTTTGAGGGCTTGGCGAAGCTGGAAGATGTCGCGGTCCTGGATGTGGCGGCGGTCTTCGCGGAGGTGGGCGGTGATGCCTCGGGCGCCGGCGGCCTCGCAGATCAGGGCGGCTTCCACGGGATCGGGTTCGCCGCGCTGGCGACCGCGGTAGCGGGACTCGCGCAAGGTGGCGACGTGATCAATGTTCACCCCAAGTTTGAGCATGGGATCAAGTTATTTGCCGCCGGGATTGGTGCCAGGGCCGGAGATTCTGGCGCGGGGCGGAAGCAGGCCGGGGTTGATTCCGGGGGAGCCGGTGCCGCTGAGCCAATGGGACAGCATGACCAGTTCCAGGGAGGTGAGGGCAAAGGGCGATTTGCGCAATATGGTCAATTCATCAGGCCCGGTGCGGGTGATTTCGGTGACGGTGTTGTCCAGGGTGTAGAGGCCGGCGAGCCAATTTTCCTCGATGGCTATCGGGGGGATTTGTCCTTTGGCCAGGGCAACCCGGTTGGTGGAAGCCACCCCGGCCGGGGAGACCGCAGACCGGGGGAAGATGGGCAACATGGCGCTGAGCAACCGCCAGTGTTGCAGACGCGGGCTGGTCAGTTCCCAATCGTAATAAACGAGGTTGGTGCGCCCGGCGATTTGCTTGAGGAAGTCGGCGGGCGGGGGCGGGTTGTTCCTGCCCAGTGGAAACAAGCTGGCCATGAGGTATTGGCCGTTGGTTTCGGGGGCGACTTGCAAAGTCGGATTCAGAAACGTGGCCAGTTTTCCCCAGACAAGGCTGTGGGTTTGCGGGTACCAGGCCAAACTGCCGGAGTTCCATCTGGCTAAATCAGGATTAAAGGCGGCTGGCGCCTGGGACGCAAGGCGCTGGAGCGCGTTGGTGGCATCCTCCACCGGCCAGGCGGCGTAACTCTGAAAGGGCATGCCTTGTATTCCCATGGCCCAAACGTAAAATTGTCCGGCCAGCGGGTTGTCGGCAAGTATGGAGAGAGGTTCATCGGGATTCATCAGGGCGGCGATGTCCTGGCCGGCGGTTAGGCTGATCAGGGGATCGCGGATGATGTTGGTGGGGACGCGCCAAGGCTGGAATTTCCATAAGAGGGGTTGCGGATAAGTCACTTTGGCGCTCATTCGCAGTGCGCCGGCTTTGGCAGTCATGGTGATTTGTGTCCGCGCCGGCTTCAAAGAGAAGGGCGGGGCTGGCATCCAACTGGCCAATCGCGGCCAATCCAAATCGGCTTCCAGCCAGCTTTGGCCCAAGGACGGGCCGGGCGACCCATGCTGGCTCAATTGGCGCAGATATTCGCTTTGCAGGGCCTGCAGGTCGTCGCCGCCTCCAACCAGCAGCCAATTGCCGGCGCGCGCGATCCAGAATGGATAGCCCCCGGGCCGATCCCACCGCTGGCCGGTGGCGTCTTGGGCCTGGAAACTTTTTCCCGGCGTGCCGAGGGCCTGCCGCAAATGGTCCTGCCAGGCCTGCGCGCGCGGGTCGTCCAATTGGATGGCCAAAATGAAATTCAGCGGCCCTTGCGGCCTGCCGCCCAGGGCGAAGAAGGACTCGCAGAGCAGCAGGTCGTCGAGCAGCGGACGCACCAGGGCGGCGCTGTCAACATTGGTGTTGAACGGAAGCGAGCCGGCCAGCCAGCCGGAAAACCGGGTCAAGACCAGGTTCTTGAAATCCACGCTCGATTTCAGCGCGAAGATCGTTTTGGCGCCGGCAAAATTGGTGTCTTCTGCCAGGCGGGCGGCGCCGGCAAAATGCCAGGAGCCGGCGACGTTGTCCTGCG
>JBEKOF010000072.1:0-17651 GCA_049522055.1 Verrucomicrobiota bacterium
CTGCGGCCGCTCTGGGAAAACGCAGAGCGAGTGCGGACCCTGGTCTCACACCCGTGGCTCGTCGAGCAAGTAAACGTTTCCGTAGCCAGAAATAGTGCAATTACGGACTAGAAATGGTATGATCGGCTTTCCGAACGAATCGCCCAAACACATCGCCCAATGGCTCAACCTGCTGGCCGATCTGCACATCCCAGCTCAAAACGCGGGGCCGCTACGAAAAAGACCTTGGCCTGAAACGGACTAAGGAGTGACGGTCAATTGGAGGGCGATTTGCTTGTCAATTTCCGCCGCCAGATAAATATCGCCACCCATTTTGGTGCGGGCCTGCACCTGCAACCGGGTGACCTTGTCATCCACCTTGGTGACTCTGACAAAGAC
This sequence comes from Verrucomicrobiota bacterium, assembly GCA_049522055.1. Classification (GTDB taxonomy): domain Bacteria; phylum Verrucomicrobiota; class Verrucomicrobiia; order Limisphaerales; family Palsa-1400; genus JBEKOF01. The sequence continues at coordinate 379 of JBEKOF010000072.1, forward strand.
GTCGCGCTCGTTGATTTTGGCCTGGAAGGTGTTGTCCACCGTGTTGTCCAGGAGCAATTTGCCATTGCTTTTGAGCACCACCAGCGTCGCCGCGGCCACCTGGTCCACCGGGCGCGGGTATCGGGCGTCTATGCTGTCCTTGACCCACGGCACGCCGCCGGTGACATGGCCGGTGTTGGTGGCGACGCAACCGGAGCCAAGCAACACCAAGGAGGAGGAAACCACTGCCAAAAAAGTATTGATCTTCATAATTTTCATCTCGGCCACTATGCAAATCCCTGCCGCCCCCGCCGTCAAGCACTAAAAAGGCATTCAATCGCGAAAATTCTCGAATGACAGGGCGACGGGAAAATCATGCGCCCGCACCGCCGCGATGACCGACTGCAAATCATCCCTGGCCTTGCCGGTGACGCGGACGGCGTCGCCCTGGATCTGGGTGGTGACCTTCAATTTGGTTTCGCGGACAAAGGCGGCGATTTGCTTGGCGACCGGCTGTTCGATGCCCTGTTTGATGCGGATGACCTGGCGGGCGTGGCCGAGCGGGGAGACGTCCGGGGCGACGGTCTCGACGTTCTTGAGGCTGACCTGGCGCTTGGCGAGTTTGCCGATGACGATCTCGTGCAGGGCGGCGAGCTTGAACTGGTCCTGGGCCGACAACTTGATCTCATTTTTTTCGAGGAGAATTTCCGCGTTGCTCCCCTTGAAATCAAACCGGTTGGCCAATTCCTTTTTGGCCTGGTTGACGGCGTTTTCAATTTCCATGGAACTGACTTCAGAAACAATGTCGAATGACGGCATGGACCAGACTAACGCCGGTTTGAAAAAAGGGAAACGAAAAAAGCGACCCGGCGCGCTCAAGGGTGTTCGTGCCGGTTTGAGAATGCAGATGTCCAAGCGCCGAGCCAGGGCCTTTGTCCGCTCCATTGGAGCGGCTTGACCGCACACTTGACGCCGCCGCGAGATCTGAATAATTTTCCCCCAACAAGAGTCATTTGTGAAAAGCGATGCCAAAACCGTGGATGAGTATCTTCAGGCGCTGCCACCGGACCGCCGCGCGTCCATCAGCGCCTTGCGGGAAGTCATCCTGGCCCACCTGCCGGAAGGCTACGAGGAACGATTTTATTGCGGCATGATTGGTTACGTGGTGCCGCACAGCCTTTATCCGGCTGGATACCCCTGCGACCCAAAACAGCCTCTGGGTTATGCTTGTCTTGGTTCGCAAAAGAACCACATGGCCATTTACCTGATGAACGTCTATGGCGACCCGGCCACCGAGGCGTGGTTTCGAAAGGCCTGGCAAGCGACCGGAAAAAAGCTCGATATGGGCAAGTCGTGCGTGCGCTTCAAGAAGTTGGAGGACGTGCCTTTGGATGTGATTGGCCAGGTCATCGCGCGCACGCCAGTCAACAAATACATTGCCGCTGTCGAGAAGGCGATGGCCGCCCGGAAGAAAAAAGACGGCTAAGTATCACTGATCGCCGCCAGGAATTGGCGTCATGCGGCGGCTCCACAATCTTGAGAAAAAGGCGCGGCGAACATGAGCCAGCAAGCAAGAAGGAATTGAAAATGACTTTAAAAATGGTTGCTGTTAGCTTTGGCCGCGATATGAAACCACCTCTTTTCCTCCGCGGAATGTTGTTGTGCCTGTTGACGGCTTTGACGGGATTGCCCGCCCGGGCGCAGGTGCCCGCAAAGTTCTTCCGGGATTCGGACATGATGAATATCGGAGTCTATTATTACCCCGAAGCGTGGCCGTCCAATCAATGGTTGCGGGACATCGGCAACATCAAAAAAATGGGATTGGAATTTGTCCACATGGGGGAGTTTGCCTGGGCGTTCATGGAGCCGGAGGAGGGAAAGTATAATTTCGACTGGCTGGATGAGGCGGTGCGGCTTTGCGCGCAAAACGGATTGAAGGTGGTGCTCTGCACGCCCAGCCCGGCGCCGCCGGCCTGGCTGGCGAAAAAATATCCCGAGGTGCTGATGGTGGACGCGGCCGGGCGGCGCATGGAACACGGTTCGCGCGAACAGGCTTCGTGGTCCGTGCAGCGTTACCGCGATGAGGTGGAGAAAATTGACGCCGAACTGGGCAAACGCTTCGGCAACAACCCGGCCGTCTGGGGCTGGCAGCTGGACAATGAATTGAGCCATTACGGAAAGGATTATTCATACGAGGAAGGCGCGCAGGGGAGATTTCGCGCGTGGCTCAAGCAAAAGTACGGCACGATTGAGCGGCTGAACCAGGATTGGGGGGACGCTTTCTGGTCGCAAATGTACCAGAGCTTCGATCAGATCCGCATTCCCAACCCGGAGGAACTGGTGGCCCTTCCCAATCCGCACGCGCAATTGGATTTTGAGCGGTGGTTCGCGCAGGAGGCGGCGGATTATCTTCGCTTTCAAGCGGGGGTGCTGCGGCGTTACGTCGGGCGGCGGCAGTTTATCACCAGCAATTTCATGAACATGCACAGCCAGGTATATCCGCCGCTCAACGGAGCGGATTTTGACATCATCACCTGGACGCTGTATCCGGCGCACGGAAACGTGGAGCCCGGATCGCTGGGATTCCGGCTGGGGAACGGGAATGAAATGGGTTTCATGCACGATTTTCTGCGCAACATCAACGGCATGGAAGGGCTGATGGAGCTTCAGCCCGGGCAGGTCAACTGGGGCGAGGTCAACCCGCTGCCCTATCCGGGGGCGGTGTATATGTGGATCATGAGGGCGTTTGCGGCCGGCGCGAAAACGGTTTGCACGTATCGGTTTCGGGAGCCGCTCTTTGGCAATGAGCAATACCACTACGGGCTGGTGGGAACGGACGGCGTGACCCCCAGCATCGGCGGCGAGCAGTATTCGCAAGCCGTCCGTGACATCGCCAAGTTGCGCGCTGTTTACAACGCGGCGGCGCAAATCCCGAAGGCATACGACGCGCGGCGGGTGGCCCTGCTTTACAACGTGGAAAACCGATGGGACATGGACAACCATCCGCAAACGACGCGCTGGAGTTCGATGGGCCACGTGCTGAAGTATTACAGCGCGGCGAAACGGCTCGGCTGCCCGGTGGATGTGCTGACGGAAGAGAAGGATTTTTCGCGCTATCCATTTCTCATCGCGCCGGCCTATCAGTTGGTGGACGCGAAGTTGGTGGCCCGATGGAAGGACTATGCCGAAAAGGGCGGGCATCTGGTCCTGACGTGCCGCACCGGGGAGAAAGACCGGCGCGGGCAATTATGGGAAGCGCCCTGGGCGGGACCGATTCTGGATTTGATCGGCGCGAAAATTCCGGCCTACGACGATTTGCCCGCCCCGTTCACGGGCAAAGTCTCCGCCGGCGGAAAATCCTACGCCTGGGCTTCGTGGGGGGAGCAACTGGAGCCAGCGTCGCCGGAGACCCAATCGCTCGCCCAGTACAGCGACCAATTTTACGCGGGCAAAACGGCGGCGGTGACGCGGAGCCTGGGCAAAGGGACGGTGACTTATGTGGGAGTGGACACGCTGGACGGGGATCTGGAAACCGATCTGCTCCGCGGGGTGCTGCAAGAGGCGGGAGTGGGGACGGCCAATTACGACGCGCAGTTTTTTGTGGACTGGCGCGACGGCTTTTGGGTGGCCACCAATTTCACGTCCAAGGACCAGCCCGCGCCTGTTCCGGACAACGGGAAACTTCTGCTCGGCGCTAAAATCCTGCCCCCCGGCGGCGTCGCCGTCTGGACAGAGTGATACCATTAACAAAATCAACTCGACTCAGGGCGGGGAAATTGGCAATGTCGCATAAAAGCAGAATACATGTTCGAGGCTTTAAAACGGTTTTTCACAAAACCCGCCAAGACGGAGCCGCCTTCCGCTCCGCCAACCCAACCTCAACCCTTCAAGCCCGCCGCCGCGGCCGCGCCTGTCGCGGCAGTTGCGACGACTGGGCCGGCGGCGAGGCCCGCGCCGGCGGCGGCAGCACCCGCATTGGCCGGGGCCGAGGGAATGATCCAGTTGCCGCTGGCAACAATTGTGGCGGGGCTTTCACCGAGTCTGGCGGCGCTGGTGGTCTCCCCCGGCGGCGGGGCGTTCGCGCTTCCGGTGAAAACGGCGCTGGCGCAACTGGCATCGGGGGCAGTGAGGATTCCTTTTGGAGCACTGCGGCAGGGGTCGCCGCCCGGCACTTTCGCGGACAATGCCAGCCAGGACAAAACGCCGGTGAGTTTGCCGTTGCCGCAAATCCTGGCGTCCATTGATCCCGCGATGCTGGCGCGGCGACCGGGACAGAAAGTGACGGCCGTGCCGGACAGCGTGACGAGTATTTTTGGCAAAGTCCGCCCGTTCAGCGCGGCGAGCGTGGTTAGTCCCGCGGTGTCTGTGGCGGCCGAGCCGGAGAGACCAATCGCTGCGCCGACGCCAACGCCTGCGCGGATTTCTGCTCCCGCTCCCGCGGCCGCGCCGCCAAAAATGGCGCCCGTTGCGCCGCCCGGGTTCGCCGCGCCAAGAGCAGCTGCGCCTGGTTCCATTCCTTTCCCCGCGCCCAAAGCATTGACGCCAGAGCAGGGGGCTTCGCATTTCACGAAACAGCCAGTGACACAATCGCTTCCAAAGAACCTGCCAAAGCCGGCGGGTGCCGCGCCGCTGCCTTTTTCGCCCGGCAAGTCGCCCGGCGGCTCGCCGCTGCCTTCGCTGGCGCCAAAAGCGCCGGCGCCAGCCGCGATGCCTTTGGCCGCGCCGAAACCGCCGGGTGCGCCCGCGTCCGCGCCCGGCGTTGCGCCGGAGGAATTTTTGGCGGTGGCGGTTTCGGAACTCATGGAAGCGTGGCCGCCGCCGGTGCAACAGGAGATCGAACAATTGCAGTTGCGCAGCGGGAAGGTCTGCCTGCCAGTCTCCAGGCTGGATTCGGCGATGAAGACGGGCCGGGTGGTTTTCACATGGGGGGAGTTGTGCTCATGGCTCCAGCCCCCGACACCGGAGAATTTGGCGGCCAACCGGGAAACGGCGCTGGAACTGCCCTTGAAAGTCATCGCGCCGCTCTTTATGGCGCGACGCCATCCGGGAGCGGCCCAAAAGAAGGTGACGATTGCGGCTCAAATCCCGGATATTTTCGCCGGCATGGCCAAGGCCCCCGAAGCGGCAGCGGCGGCAGCGGCGGTGGCAGCGCCCGCGGCGGCAATTCCAGTCGCGGCATCCGCGGCGGCAGGGGCGAGCGGGCTGGGGGAGATTTTTGGGCAGCCGGGGAAGATGGAGTGGTCTCCACAAGACATCACGCGGAATATTTGCGCGCTCAAAGGTGTAGCCGGGAGCGTGCTGGCGATGAGCGACGGATTGTTGATGGCCGGGCAGTTGCCCGCGCCGATGAGAACGGAAACGGTGGCGGCGTTTATGCCACAAATAGTCGGGCGCGTCAGCCAGTATGCGGGGGAAATGCAATTGGGGCCGGTGACTGGCGTGCTCGTGGCGGCGGGGCGGGGGCAGTGCGCGCTTTACAAGGCGGGGAAACTTTATTTGGCGGTTTTGGGCCATCCCGGGGAAGCATTGCCGGAAGGGATGCTGGGGAGGATCGCCGCGGAAATAGCCAGACGCAACCCATAAACTTATGGCCATCATCAATCAAGCGAACAAGGAATTACAGGTCAAAATTGTCTATTACGGTCCGGGCAAGGGGGGGAAGACGACCAACCTGGAACAGGTCCACTCGCACGTGGGCAACGTGCAGGAGAAAGGCAAATTGGTCTCGCTGGCGACGAGTTCGGACCGGACGTTGTTTTTCGATTTTTTGCCGATCGAAGCGATGGCGATCAAAGGATTCAAGACCAAGTTCCAGCTCTACACGGTCCCGGGCCAGGTGATTTACAACATGACCCGCCAATTGGTGTTGCGCGGGGTGGACGGGATCATATTTGTGGCCGATTCGCAATATGAAAAGATGGCGGAGAACGTGGAGAGTTTCCAGAACCTGGAGGACAACCTCAAAACGCTCAAGCTGGACCTGGCGGCCATCCCGTATGTGTTGCAGTACAACAAGCGGGACCTGCCGAATGTGGCGCCGGTGGAGTACCTGGAGTTTTTGCTCAACAACCGCGAAGTGCAGGTGCCCTCGTTCACGTCGGTGGCCTCGCAATGCGAGGGGGTGTTTGAATCCCTGAACATGATCACGCGGATGCTGCTCAACAAATTCATCAACGAAGGCGCCCGCAAGCCCGCTTAAAATGCCCGGCCTCCCCCAACTGATTGAAGAGGACGTGCAAACGCTGGACGCGGCGCTGGACGAGCTGCTGCGGCGCAGCGAGGCCAGCGCGGCGCTGGTGATTGACAAGGGCGGCCCGCTGATCAGCCAGCGGGGGGCGGTGGAAAAACTGGACGCCACCACGGTGTCGGCCCTGGCGGCCGGCGCCTTCAGCGCCACTCAGATGATGGCCGAGCATCTGGGGGAGACGAGCCTGGCGCACATTTACCAGCAGGGGGAGCACTCCAGCCTGCTCATCAGCAACGTGGATGAGAACCTGCTGCTGATCGTGGTGTTTCCGGCGGACTTGAGCGTGGGAGCTGTCAAGTATTACGCCGGGGACGCGGTCCGCCGCATCGCCGCCCAACTGGATAAGGCCGCGCGGCGCGAGCCGGGGACGAACCTGGACCTGGTGTCCATGAACATGCTGGATGTGTCGGGCGTTTTCCGCAAAGCCGAGTGACCCGGCGACGGCCCTTTTCCGCCGGCAGACGACTCCCGGGGGGCTTCAGAGCGACTTGTGGCTTCCGTCGCAGAAGGGCTTGTGTTGGGTCTGTTTGCAGGCGCACCAGGCGACGGATTTTTTCTCCGAGATCTCGGTTTTGAAGGGAGTAAACCCGGTGCCTTTGTGGGCGCCGTCGCAAAACGGCTGCGTTTTGGAACGGCCGCAGGCGCACCACCAATAGACGCCCGGCTCGGCCGGTTGCACGATGGGAAATTTCTGAAAGACAATTGGCTCACTCATGAGCCTTGTTGTAAGGACAAAGCGGGTCCGGCGCAACTGAAATGGGAGGGCGAGGCAACTGAAAAACGCGATCATTTAACCTTGAAATTTGGTTGAGATGGGGTAAGACTGCCTCTCGCGCGGCGGGGCGGGGACAGCGCCGAAGAAGCGCAACCAACATAAGACCACCAAATGAAACGCTGGGCCATTCTTGTCGCCGCTTTATATTGTCTGATGCTTGCCGTCTTGACCGTGCCGGTCATCGCCCTGGCTGCCACCGACCTTGATTTCAAAAAAGCCGCGTCGGCTTACGCTCAATGGTTTTATTGGGCGTTGCTCCTGGTCATGATGCTGGGACAATGGGCGTTGTTGGCGGTGCCGGCGCGATTCGCCAGCCGGCGCCCGGTGACGCGCCGGTCGCTGCTGCCCACCGTTCTGGCCTCCGGCTTGATGATGGGGGGACTGGCGGCAGGAGCGGTCGGGGCGATCGCGGAGTTTGCCAGGTTCGATATCCTGGACCAGAACGGCTGGAGTTTGCTGGGGGTGATGACGTTGACTTGGTGCTTGTGGTCACTGATTTTCTTCCGCCTGGGCCGGAAAGAAAACCCGTCCGACTTCATTTCCCGGCAAAGCCGGACGCTGCTCAAGGGCAGCATTCTCGAACTGCTGATCGCCGTGCCGACTCATATCGCGGTCCGTCAGCGCAATGAATGTTGCGCCGGAATTTTGACGTTCATCGGACTGGCGACGGGGATTTCCGTGATGCTGTTTTCCTTCGGTCCGGCGGTGTTTTTCCTGTTCGTCGCGCGCTGGAGACGGCTGCATCCGGAGGCCGCCGGGGCCGGGGAAAGCGCGTGAGGAAGCATTCCTCAATGCCTGGAAAACTTCGTCAATCGTTCTCTTCCCGACCGGCCGACATCTTCCGCCAGGACCATCACGTTGGCTTTGTCGTACGTTTGGTATCGCCCGTGTTCCAAATCCTCAATGCCAACGGCGATCTCGCGCCTCAACGAAGCCCAATGCCGCTGTTTGAACCCGGTCGACTCGACGCACCGACGGAAGAGTTCAGCTTGCTCGTTGGGATTCATCTTCGCTGCCGCTGCCTTGACTTTTTGCAGCGCGTTCATACGTTTTTTGTAGCTTTGGTTTTGGGTTTAGAGCAATTCCATGAAAACTGTAGCCGCTGAAACGTCTGGATTTTTGGGGAGCGCGGGCACCCTCGCCTGCCGTGTTCGGCGCCTCGCCGAACACATTCCCCATCAATCCTCGGCTACACTTTTTCTTAAACCGCTCTAGCCTCTGGTTCGGCGTTGAAACCAATCTGCCGCTTGGGTGGCTCTGAGAACGGCGGCGGTTCGAGGATGTCCATGACGCGCCGGAGAACCTCCACAATTGCGACTTCATGACCGTCGAGTCGCGCGGTCAACTTCTTTTCGAGGTCGGCCAGTTGGCGCGCTAATTCTTTGGTGCCGCCGAGCAGTTCGCGCATTTTTATGAACGCGCGCACCACGAAAACACTCATGCGTACGGCTTCGGGGCTGTTGAGGACGTTGGCCGCCATGATCGCGCCGTTCTCGGTGAAGGCGTAGGGAAGGAAGCGGATGTTCCTCTTGTATGCGGTCACAGATTGTGACCGCATCAGGCTGGCAGCTTCCATTGCGGTAAGGTGAAAAATGAAGTCGTCCGGGAAGCGGCTAAGGTTGCGCTTTACCGCCTGATTGAGCGACTTGGTCGGAACACCGTAAATACGCGCAAGATCAGAGTCGAGAATGACTTTTTCTCCGCGTACCGTTCGGATTAAGGAATCGATTTTGTGGAGGCGACTTGGCGATTGATGGCCCATATTCGTTGGCTGGCCTGATTCATTTCTTCCCATGAACTTCTGCGGCGACTTTGAGGCGCAGGGCGTTGAGGCGGATGAAACCGGTGGCGTCGTCCTGGTTGTAAGCCTGGGTGGGGTCGGCTTCCATGGTGGCGAGGTGAGGATTGTAAAGGCTGACGGGGGATTTGCGGCCGGCGGTGATGAGGTTGCCCTTGTAAAGTTTGAGGCGCACGGCGCCGGAGACGTTTTTCTGGCTCTCGGCGACCAGGGCCTGCAAGGCGTAGCGCTCCGGGGCGAACCAAAAGCCGTAATAAACCAGTTCGGCGTACTTGGGGATCAAGGCATCGCGCAGGCGCATGACTTCGCGGTCCATGGTGATGCTTTCCATCTGGCGATGGGCGAAATGGAGGATGGCGCCGCCCGGGGTTTCGTAAACGCCGCGGGATTTCATCCCCACGCAGCGGTTCTCCACCAGGTCCACGCGGCCCACGCCGTGTTTGCCGCCGAGTTTGTTGAGGGACTGCATGACGCCGAGCGGGGTGAGTTTTTTGCCGTTGACGGCCACGCAATCGCCGCGGAGGAAATCCAGGGTCACGTACTCCGGCTGGTTGGGGGCGTCTTCGGGCGACACGCTGAGGACATACATGGCCTTGTGTTCCGGGGCGGAAGCGTCCAGCCACGGGTCTTCCAAAATGCCGGCCTCGAAGGAAATATGGAGGAGGTTCCGGTCCATGGAGTAGGGTTTCTTGGCGGTGGCTTTGACGGCGATGCCCTTGTCCTGGCAATACTGGATCATTTGGGCGCGACCGGGAAATTGGGCGCGGAAGGAGGGGGCGCGCCACGGGGCGATGACGCGCAGTCCGGGGGCCAGGGCGGCTACGGTGAGTTCAAAGCGCACTTGGTCGTTGCCCTTGCCGGTGGCGCCGTGGGCGACGGCGTCGGCCTTTTCGGCGCGGGCGATTTCGATCATGCGCTTGGCGATGAGAGGGCGGGCGATGCTGGTGCCGAGGAGGTACTGGTCTTCGTAAACCGCGCCCGCCCGCATCATGGGGAAAATGAAATCGCGGGCGAACTCTTCCCGCAAATCATCTATGTAAACTTTGGACGCGCCGGTTTTGCGCGCTTTTTTTTCCAGGCCGCGGAGTTCCTCCTCCTGGCCGATGTCGGCGCAGAAGGCGATGACTTCGGCGTCATATTTTTCTTTGATCCACGAGAGCAAGACCGAGGTGTCCAGTCCGCCCGAATAGGCCAGCACAATTTTCATTGGGTGCGATTTAAGCAGAGGAGAAGGGAAAAGGGAATCAGGAATTGGGAATGAAAAAGTATGGAGGGCCTTATCAGGATACTTATTGAAGTCGCCCTACGCCGCAAAGACCGCCTGGAACGCGGCGCGGATGTCGGCGCGAATTTCCTTGAGCTCTTTCATATACCGGGCCGCGCTCTCAAAACCGCAGCGCGTGGCGACCCGCTGGAGCGCCTCCTCCTCGTCGGGCAGCTCGCTTTCGCCCTCACAACTCCAGAGCCGCAGGATGCCTTCCACGCGCCGAAGTCTCGCGTAGCTCCGCAGCAGGGATTGGCCGGCGGCGGGCGCGAGCAGGCCTTCCTCCACCGCCCGGCGCAAGGCCTTCCCGGTGTTCGGTTCCAGCCAGCCGCCAGTCAAACAAAATGTCTGCGCCAAAAACTCCGCGTCCATCAGCCCGCCCGCGCCCGTCTTGATGGCCAGCGCCTCGCGCCCGGGCGGGGTGCGCTCCTGCAGGGTGCGCTCGCGCATCCGGGCGATTTGCGCCTTCCAGTCGGGGCTGTATGCGGCCAGGCCCGGCGGCGGCGCGGCGGCGGCGGAAGAGGAAGCAAGAACAAAACCGGCGGCGGCGTTTTCCGGCGTGAAATTGGCCAGCGCGCCCGCCAGTTGCTGAAACCGCCCGCCCAGGGCCATGTCCCCCGCGATGGGGCGCGCGCGCGTCAGCGCCTGGATTTCCCACAGCGCGGCGCGCCGGCGGTAGTATTCTTCGCAGGCGTCCAGGGGGTGGACCAACAGGCCCTTCTCGCCGTCTGGACGCAACCGTGTGTCAATATGAAACACAATTCCCAGCTCGGTGGGGCGGGCCAGGAGATCCTTCACCTCCGCCACCAGGCGCTGGCAGGAGGCCAGGTCTTTGGCGCCGGCGGGGGCGACAAACAGCAGGTCCAGGTCCGACCCGTAGTCCAGCTCGGCGCCACCCAATTTGCCCAGGCCGAGGATGCACAAAGGGGCGGCGTCCAGGCAGTGCTCGCGGCAAACCACTTCCAGGGCGTATTGCAGGCAGGCCTCGGCCAGCGCGGAAAGTTCCCCCAAATTTTGCTCGAAATCCACCAGGCCCAAAATGTCCCGCAGCCCGATGCGCATCAATTCGGCCTGGTGATAGCGGCGCAACCAGCCGGATTGGTCCTTGTCCCCCAGGCCGAAGCGCAGATCGCGCAGGATTTCCCCGGCGCTTTTCTGCCGGCGCAAGCGCCCGCCGGCCTCCAACTCATCCACTAGATCGGGGTTGCGGATCGCTCTTTCCGCCAGGAATTCCGAACGATCAAACAGCAGCAGCAGCAGCTCAAAGAGGGCGGGCTTGCGGCTCCACTGTTCGTAGAGCGTGGCCCGCGCCCCATAGGCCTCGATAAAGCTCTGCAGCCGCACCAGCACCCGGTCCGGATCCGAAAGGCGCGTCCTGGCGGCGCCCCCGCCGGGGCCGGGCTGCGGCGGACAGAGCGCGAAAAACTTCGGCAGCAGATCGCGCGCCAGTTCGGCAGTGCGGGCGGAGACGTGGACATACCCCGGCCCGTTGACGAACATCTCCACCATGCGCAACGCCCGGGCCACCTCGCGGAAATGGTGCCGCGCCAGCCATTCCTTCCACGGCGCTTCCTCTCCGAAATCCCCGGGCAGCGCGGAGGCTGGGGCCGGTTCCCCGCCGCTGACGATTTTTTCGTAAAGCCTCCGGATTTGCCGGCAATGCGCCTGGCGGGCCGACTCAAAGGCCGGCAGCGAGGCAAATCCCATCAGACGGGCCAGGCGTTCCCGCCCCTGGCGGGCGGTGGGAATGGTATGGGTTTGCTGGCCGGCCTCCATTTGCAGGCGGTGCTCCACATCGCGCAAAAAGAGATAGGCCCCGGCCAATTCCTTGGCCTCGTCGGCCGGCAGAAAGTGATAGGCCGCCAGTTTTTCCAGCGCGGGCATTGTGGCGGCTCCCTGGAGAAAGGGCACCCGTCCGCCGTGGAGCAGTTGCAAGGTTTGGACGATGAATTCCACTTCGCGGATGCCGCCCCGCCCCAATTTGACGTTCCGCTCCAGTTCGCCGGCTTTGACGACTTGGCTCTCCAGGCGGCATTTCGTCTCCTTGACATCGCGGAACAGTCCCTCCCCCAGCGAACGGGGATAACGAAACGGCTGGATCATTTCCAGAAACTCCGCGCCCAACTGCGCATCGCCGGCCACCGGGCGCGCTTTGATGAGCATCATGCGCTCCCACGTCTGGCCCCATTGCGCGTAATAAGTCTCGAAGCTGCCGAGCGAGCGCACCAGCGGGCCGTCCGCCCCTTCAGGCCGCAGGCGCAGGTCCATCCGGTAGAGCGCGCCCTGCGGCGTCAGGCGCGTCACCTCGGCGATCATGCTTTCCGCCAGCCGCTTGAAAAACTGATGGCTGGCCATGCTTTTGCCCGTTTGTTCGCGGGGGCGCGGGCGTGTTTTGAACACATGGCCCTCCTCGCTGTAAAGAAAAATAACATCCACGTCCGAACTGTAATTCAGTTCCTGCCCCCCCAGTTTCCCCAGGCCCAGCACGCAAAACCCGGTGGCCTGCCAGCGGCCATCGGACGCGGCATGAAAGGGCTGGCCCAGACGCCGCGCCAGCGGTTGCAGACAAAGCCGCAAGACGGCTTCCAGACAGGCATCGGCCACGTCGGAAATCTCGCGCATGATTTCCTCCGTCCCGCCCAGGCGCGCCAGGTCGCGCGCTGCGATGCGCAGCATTTCCCGCTGCTTGAAATCCCGCAATTTGGCCAAGGCCCCTTCGATCTCCTCCCGCTCGAGCGCGGGCTTGAGCCATGCCTCGATTTCCCGGCGGAAGCCTTGATCGCGGCGGGGATGTTCCAGCGCGCCGGGTTCCAGCAGGGGCGGCAGCCAGGCCGGATGCGCCTCCAGCCATTCCCCCGCCTGTTGCGAGCCGGCCAGCAGCCAGGCCAGGATGCGCGCTTGTTCAGCCGAAGGCCTCTTGAGAACCGCCGCCGCCCCGCTTTCCCGCAACCGGGCCAGCCACGCTCCCGCCCTCTGCGGATCGGCGCACGTCTCAATGGCTTTGCTGAGCGTTTGCGACTGCATGCCAGCAATGTAAAGGCATTCGCCCCCAAACCGCAACCGCCTGCGGCGGGGAGCGTGGTTTTATGAGAAGTTACCCAGCATCGGCCCCCTTCGGCCCCTTCACATCCCCTCCGGCCAGTGTCTGGTTGCTTCGAGCGATTCGCCTGTTTCCAAGAGACTCTTGAGGCTGGCGAGGATGGGCGGCCATCCGTCCGAAAAGGCTTCGAGGAACTTCGATCCGGGTTTGTCAACTTCGTGGATGACGGTGAACTTGACCGACTCGCCCTGTTTTTCGAGCTTGTAGGTCAGGCGCGAATAACCTTCCGCCCGCAATTCGGGTTCTAATTCATGGCGCCATGTCAGGACGAGCCGCCGCTCCGGTTCGATTTCGAGGATTTCGCCGCTGTCCGCGACCCGCCCGTCGGGGACCATGATTCGCCAGGACGCCCCGGGCTTCCATTCGGATTCCTGCCATGTGGCGAACCAATAGCGGCGGGTGAATTCCGGTTCGGTCAGCGCGCGCCAAAGTTTCTCCGGCGTCGTGCGAATGTAGGTCACGTAAGAGAATTTTGGCTTTTCCATGGTGTCAAGTTTCTGATTTCACAGAAGTTTCAAATCCAACCGTTGGCACGATGGATCGTGGCGATGATCTGGCGCCGGCGTTCTTCTGTGACGCGTCCGCGCCGGCCTTTCAGCTCGGTCTTCGTCACCAAATGAAGAAGATCGCATTTGCACAAGGTTGGCCAAGTCAGGCCGTCGCTCGCGTCCAGGATGACCTCGTTTGGCATGGCCTCCCGTGTCGCTGGCTTGCTCGAGCACATGAGGATGTTGAGCTCGGGCTTGTTTTCGACCCGGCCCGGCGCGGAAACAATCACCGCTGGGTGTTCCTCCGGCCATCCGGAAGGCTGGTAACTCCAGATTTCCCAGGCCTTCATTCCGCGGGCCGCCTCTTTGGCAGGGAAGCGCAATGATGCTCCAAAGCATCAAACTCAGCATTGGGCGTGCGATAGGCCAGTCGGCATTCCCCCTTTGTGAATGGCTTGAGATCATTGCCTGACAACTCTTCGAGCAACTTCGGCAGCCCGAGCCTCATGCTCTGGCGCATCGTGTCCGCAATGGAAAGATTGGTCCGCTTTGCCGCGTTGCGCATCTGCCCGAGCAAGTCCGCAGGCATCGCCAATGGATAAGTTTCCGATTTCATGGAAGAACCATACATCAGAGGCGCCGCTTTTCAAGTGGCCCCGTTTTTTTTGCGTGCAAGGGATCGCGCAGGCGGCCGCCAGGCTGAAAAGCAGTGTGATTTTTCCAGCCAGTTGGCGGCTTTCTCTTGGTTTCATTCGAGTTAAGAAAACAAACTGCATGGGTTCAGATGGAAAAACCCAAGATTAAACTTTGAACTCCACTGGCGCGACAGTATGAACATGGGCCGATGGCTGCCGCAAACCACTTCTCCCCCTGGCATTGGGCTGGGTTTGTCCTCATCGTGCTGGTTTGTCTGGCCCTGGACCTGGGTGCGTTTCGCCGCAAGTCCGCGTCGGGCACTTTCCGGGAATCGTTGCGCTGGAGCGTGCTTTGGCTCCTCCTGGCCTTGAGTTTGGCCGCGGCCCTGGCGGTGTGGCGCGGACCAGAACAAAGCCTGCAATTCCTGGCCGGCTACGTGGTGGAGTATTCCTTGTCGCTGGACAACTTGTTCGCCATGGCCCTCATTTTTTCCTGGTTCGGCGTGCCCCCGCCGCTGCAACACCGTGTTTTGTTCTGGGGGATCATTGGCGCGCTGGTCATGCGCGGCCTGATGATCGGGGCGGGGATGGCCTTGCTGCGAGAATGGAACTGGCTCCTCTACTTCCTGGGCGCGTTTCTGCTCTGGGCCGGCTGCAAATGGGGCTTTTCCCGGCAGGCGCCGGTGCAACCGGAAAAAAACCGCCTCGTCCGCCTGGCTCGAAAATTCTTTCCGGTGACCCGCGATTTCGACGGGCGGAAATTCTTCGGCCTCGTCGCAGGCCGCCGCGCCCTCACCCCGCTGGCGCTGGCGTTGTTGACCATCGAGGCGACCGACCTGGCTTTCGCCACCGATTCCATCCCGGCGATTTTCGCCGTCACCCAAGACCCCTTCCTGCTCTTCACCTCCAACATCTGCGCCGTGCTCGGGCTGCGCTCGCTTTATTTCGTGCTGGCGGGGGCGATGGGGTGTTTCCGTTACTTGAAAACCGGTGTCGCCCTGGTGCTCGTGTTTATCGGGTCCAAAATGCTCCTGTCCCATTGGCAGCCGGTTTCCACCGCGGTCACGCTCGCGGTGGTGGCCGGAGTGATCGGGGTTTCGATTCTGCTTTCACTGGCCGCCTTGAGCGGGCAAGGCAAGGAGTCATCCCAATGAGATTCCGCTGGTCCTTGCCCGAACCTGCGCTCAACGGCTGCGCCGCGACACTGGCCTCCGCCCTGGGCGTCTCTCCCCTGCTGGCCCAATGCCTGGCCAACCGGGGCCTCACCGAGCCGGAAGGGGCCGCCCGCTTCCTGCGCCCGCGGCTCAAGGATTTGTCGGACCCGCTGCTGCTCCCAAACATGGCCGCGGCGGTGGATCGTCTGCTGCTGGCCCGCGGGCGCGGGGATTGTCTGGTCATCTTTGGCGACTATGATGTTGATGGCGTCACTTCCGTCGCCCTGCTCCTGGAGACCCTGGGGGCGCTGGGTTGGAAGGCGAGCCATTATTTGCCCCGGCGGCTCGACGAAGGGTACGGCTTGACGCAGGAGGCCGCGGAACATTGCCTGCAAAAATACCCGGTCCAATTGCTCCTGGCGGTGGACTGCGGCTCCACTGCCGCGGACACCATCGCCTGGCTGGGCCACAAGGGCGCCGATGTCATCGTGCTGGATCATCACCAGGTTTCCACGCCGCCGCCTCCGGCCCTGGCGCTGGTGAATCCCCGCCTGGCCAGTCCGCCCAGGCCCGATGCGGAGTTCTGTTCCGCCGGGCTGGCCTTTAAACTGGCCCATGCGCTGCTCAAGCGCCTGCGCGAAGCCGGCGAGCCGGCCGCCGCGAATCTGGATGTGCGCCCGCTCCTGGATTTGGTGGCGCTGGGCACCATTGCCGACCTGGTGCCCTTGACGGGTGAGAACCGGATTCTCGCCAGCGCCGGCTTGGAACGTCTTAGCACAACCCGGCGTCCCGGTTTGATCGCGCTCAAAGCCGTGGCGCAGTGTCCTTCGCCCATCGGCAGCTACGAGGTGGCGTTTCAACTCGGCCCGCGCCTCAACGCCGCCGGCCGCCTGGAAGACGCCGAAGACTCCTTGCGCCTTTTGCTGGCGCGCGACGCCGCCTCTGCCTTGCCGCTGGCCTGGAGCCTGGACGCGCGCAACCGCCAGCGCCAGGCCATCGAGCGCGCCATCGCCGGGGAAGTGATGGCCGCCGTCAGCGCCCGGCTCGACCGCCAGAGGGACCTCGTGATCGTGGAAGGTCAGGCCTCCTGGCATATCGGCGTGGTGGGGATTGTGGCCTCGCGCGTCGTCAAACGCTTTCACCGGCCGGCCATCATTCTGGGCGGCGACGGGGAAATGTGGCGCGGCTCGGGCCGGAGCATCGAAGGGTTCGACCTGGCGGCGGCGCTGTGCGGTTGCGGCGACCTGCTGGCGCGTCACGGCGGTCACAGCATGGCGGCGGGAATCACCGCCAGGCCGGACCAGGTGGACCCGCTCCGCCGCCGCCTCAACGAACTGGCGCGGCTGTCCCTCAAACCCGAAGACTTGGAGCCTTCCTTGAAACTGGATGGCGAAGTCACCGGCGCGGATCTCACCCTGGCGCGCCTGGAGGAATTGGAGACCCTGGCCCCGACGGGGCAGGGCAACCCGCCGGTGCTATGGATGATGCGCGGCTTGAGCCATCGCCTGCCGCCGCGGCGGATGGGCCGCGAAAACCAGCACGCAAAACTGCGCTTGACAGATGGCCGCGCCGCCCTGGAAGCGGTGTGGTGGAATTGCGGCGCCGCCGCCATGCCGGAGGGGCGGTTCGATCTCGCCTTCATCCCCGCCATCAACCAATTCAAGGGCGCGCGGTCCGTGCAACTGGTGGTCTTGGATTGGCGCGCGGCGCCTTAGCCCAAGTTCGTCAGTTCGGGGGTGCGGGGAAGGGCGGTTGCGTTGATTTGCAACGAGTTACTCATTTTCAACTGGCGGTTTTCGGCACTACATTTTCCAGGATTTTGGGGGTTCGTGG
>JBEKOF010000073.1:0-17530 GCA_049522055.1 Verrucomicrobiota bacterium
GTATGGGCTTTGACGAATTCGCGCCAGTCAATTTGCAGGCCGGCGCCTTGCAAGAGGACGATTTGTTGGCGCGCCGTCGCCATCGGGATCAAGGGGTCCTGGGTGCCGTGGGTGATGAGAAACCGCTGCTGCCGCGCCACCGGCGAAAGTTCCCGGATCAATTGTTCCGGCTCATGGACGTAGCCGCTGATCCCGACAATCCCGGCCAGCCGCCGGGGATAGCGCGCCCCGATTTCGATGGCCAGGAGACATCCCTGGGAGAAGCCGGAGAAGACGATCTGATCGGCGGTGAATTCCTTCAGCTCGTCGAGCAATTGGAAAAGCAACTGGCGGCTGCGCGGGATTCCCAGGCCGCTCTGGATGTCGTACCAGGAGAAGCCGCCGTAATAGGGGTCCGGGGCATTGACGAGAAGATAGTTCAGCCACGGCAGGCCCATGGCGCGGGGCCACCAGAAATAGCCTTCCATGCTGTCGCCCAGGCCGTGCAGCACGATCATCAGGCGGCGGCTGTGCGGCTCGGCGGCGGGGATGAGACGGGTGGTCAGCATGATACTACCCGGCCGCGAAGGGGCTGGAGGCCAGTTTGAAACGCGGATGGCGGGCGGGGCTTTTGCCGGAAGGGGATTCCGTCGCGACCGAGGCCCGGGCCATTTGCATGAATTCGCTCTGGCTCCGGCGCATCGCCGCGCCGCGCCGGAGGGGCTTGCGGGCGTAGGAGCCGCCGGGGCGCAAGAATCGCGCCTTGACGTTGTCCTGGAGGATGGTTTCCAGCAATTCGCCGCGGATGCGTTCGCGCAAATTGCCATCTTCCACCGGAAAAACGACCTCGATGCGGCGGAAAAAATTGCGGGGCATCCAGTCCGCGCTGCCGGCGAAAATTTCCGGCTGGCAGGCGTTTTCAAAATAAAAGACGCGGCTGTGCTCCAGAAAACGGTCCACAATGCTCCGCACGGTGATGCGCTCGCTGACGCCTTTGAGGCCCGGGCGCAGACAACAAATCCCGCGCACGATCAAATCAATCCGCACGCCCGCCTGGGAGGCGCGGCAGAGGGCGGCGATCATTTGCGGGTCCACCAGGGCGTTCATTTTGGCGATGATGCGGGCGGGGAGTTTCTGGCGCGCGTTGGCCGCCTCGCGCTCAATCAGGGCGAGCAGGCGCGGGTGCAGCTCGAAGGGGGCGACGAGCAATTTGCGGGTCCCCTGGAACTGGCAGATGCCTGTCAACAAATTAAAGAGATTGGTGGCGTCCTCCGCGAAGGCCGGACGGCAGGTGAGCAGGCTCAGATCGGTGTAAAGGCGGGCGGTGACGGGGTTGTAGTTGCCCGTGCCGAGGTGCAAATAACGCCGGATGCCGTCGCTGTCCTTGCGCACCACCAGGCACATCTTGGCGTGGATTTTGCAGCCCACCAGGCCATAGACCACATGCACCCCCGCTTCCTCCAGCCGCCGCGCCCAGAGGATGTTGCTGGCCTCGTCAAAGCGGGCCTTGAGTTCCACCACGGCGGTGACCTGCTTGCCGTTGCGCACGGCGTCCATCAGGGCGCCGACGATTTGCCGATCCTCGCCGGTGCGATAGAGGGTTTGTTTGACAGCCAGGACGTCCGGGTCCGCGGCGGCCTGCCGGAGAAAATCCACGACGCTGCTGAAATTCTCGTAGGGATGATGCAGCAGGATGTCGCGCTCGCGGATGGCGGCGAAAAGGTCGGGATGATCGCGCAGGGAGGCGGCGACGGGCGCAACAAAGGGCGGATCGCGCAGCTCGGGGGAATGGCCGCCTTCGATGATGGCGGTCAGGCGGGTCGGGTTCAGCGGGCCGTTGATGATGAACAGGTCGTCTTCCGTCAGGCCGAGGTTCTCCAGAAGCTGGGCGCGGATTTCCGGGGGGCAGCCGTGGGCGACTTCCAGGCGCACAGCGTCGCCGCGGCGGCGGTTGTGCAGCTCGTTTTCCACGGCCTTAAGGAGATTGGCCGTCTCTTCCTCGTCTATGTAAAGCTCGCTGTTGCGGGTGACGCGGAAATGCCAGTAGCCGAGGATTTTCGTGCCGGGAAAGATGTCGTCCAGATAGTGGCCGATGAAGTCGCCGAGGTACAAATAGTCCTGCTGGCGCGAGTCGGCGAGCGGGAGCCTGACCAGGCGGGGCAGCACGCGGGGGACCTGGACCACGGCCAGGCGGCGGCGCAGTTCGCCCTCCTGGGTGACCTCCAAATGGACGATGCTGTTGAGCGATTTGTTGAGCAACTGCGGAAAAGGATGGGCCGGGTCCAGCCCCAACGGGGTGAGGACGGGCCGCACCTGGGTGCGATAAAAATTCTCCACCCAGAGGCGGTCGGCGCCGGAGAGTTCCGCGAAGGAGAGAAAGCGGATGCCGTTTTCGGCCAGGGCGGGGCGCAATTCCTCCCGCCAGCATTTGTATTGGCGTTCGACCAGCTTGCGGACGCGGCGGATCACAGCGCGGAAGGTCTCCGTGGCGGTCATGCCGTCGGGGGTGCGTTCCACCACGTTGCTTTCCATCTGTTGCTTGAGGCCGGCGATGCGCACCTCGAAGAACTCGTCCAGGTTGGAACTGAAAATGCAGAAGAACTTCACCCGTTCCAGCAGGGGAGTGGCGGCGTCCAGCGCCTCTTCCAGGACGCGATGGTTGAACTCCAGCCAGCTCAACTCGCGGTTGATGAAATGTTCCGGTTGCAATGTTGCTGACTCGCCAGACATAAAGCGTGAAAGTATAACCCGCCGCGCCGGAAAGTCATTCAAAAGGGGCGCGATTTGTGAAATGTAACATTCGGCCGGCAACCCCTGGAAAGCGGGGCTTCACTCCGTCGGCTTGCTTGGTCGTTTCCACTCGGTCTTGGGAGGCTCGGGCAGGCCCTGGGCGCGCAAGGCGGTGCGGAAATGCGTTTTGGCAACTTCCGGCAGACGGTTCGCGCCGAATTTTTCGACAAATGCCTTCGCGGCGGCGTCCACGGCGGCGGAGGCGCCTTTGGGAAAGGCCATCTCGAATTTCCGGCCCAAGGCGGCCAGACGGGTGACGAATTCGTTGCGCGCCAAGATGGAGGCGGCGGCCACGGCGAGGTCTTCTTCGGCTTTGTGGCGTTGCACCAGTTCGATGCTCCGGCCCTGCTGCATGAGCGCGCGCGCGACGGTGGCTTTGTCGTGGGCGAATTGATCGCTGATGGCGCGCACGGGCGGGGGATTCATGCGGTGGGACTGGCCCATCAGGTTTTCAATGACGCGGGCGTGGCCCCAGGCGAGCAGGGTGTTGACGCTGCCCATTTTGGCATAAAGCCGGTTGTAGGCCGGGTCGCCAATCGGCACCACAGCGTGCGCGCAGCCGGAGGTTTCGCGAATCAGCTTCGCCAGTTCGGCGATCTTGCGGTCGCTGGAAATATTCTTGGAATCGCGAATGCCGGCCCCGTTCCACGCGGCGATGACCGATTCGTTGATGTACACCCCGGCCACGCACAGGGGGCCGAAAAAATCGCCCTTGCCGCTCTCGTCCACGCCGATGCGCGGGGCCAGGAGTTCGGGATGCAACAGGGTTTCGTAGCCCACCTTGACCTCGCGCAAGATTTGCGGCTCGAGGACAAATTCCACAAAATCCTGGGTGCCCTTGCCCTGGACCACCAGCTTGCCGCTCTCGTAGAAGACGAGGTTGGTTTTTTCCTTTTCGGCGGCGAAGCGGGCGTAGGGGACCTCGCGGAATTGGTAGCCGTTCTCGCGCAAAAAATCCTGCAGGGCCCCGGCCTGGGCGCCGGTCAATTTGCAGGTGTGGACGGTGATCGGGTTCAAAGGTGTTTGCCAGTGTCGGGCATCCGAACTAAACTGAAAACCGAAAACTGAAAAGTAGCAAACCAATTCTGGTCCGGCGGCTGCTGGAGTGGTTCGCCCAAAACGCCCGCGATCTGCCCTGGCGGCGGACGCGGGACCCTTACGCGATCTGGATTTCCGAGACGATGCTCCAGCAGACGCAGGTCAAAACGGTGATCGCGTATTGGGAAAGGTGGATGCGGGTTTTGCCCGACGCGGGCGCGTTCGCCCGGGCCAGGCCGGCCCAAATCCACAAATTGTGGGAAGGGTTGGGATACTACGCGCGGGTGCGCAACGCGCACGCGGCGGCCCGGTTGATCGTGGCAAAACACGGCGGGGAATTTCCCAGGACATTTGAGGAAATCCTGGCGCTGCCGGGGATCGGGCGATACACGGCGGGGGCCATTTGCAGCATCGCCTACGACCAGCCGGCGGCGATCCTGGACGGCAACGTGATGCGGGTGTTGAGCCGGGTCTTTGGAGTGGGCGGCGATGCGCGGGGAAAGGCGGCCAACGCGCGGTTGTGGGGGCTGGCGCGGGAGCTGGTGTCGTTGGCGGATGCGGGCAAGCGCGGGAGGTTCAATGAGGCGTTGATGGAGTTGGGGGCGCTGGTGTGCGCGCCCCGGCAACCCCGCTGCCCCGCCTGTCCGTTGCGGCGCGGCTGTTTCGCGCGGCGGGAGGACCGGGTGGCGGAATATCCCAGGTTGGCGGCGCGGACGCGCAGCGCGCGGCGGCGGTTTCTGGCGTTTATTGTCAAGAAGAACGGACGCTTTTTGGCGCGCCGGCGTCCGGCCGGCGGGGTTAACGCGCTCATGTGGGAGTTTCCCAACGTGGAAGTCGCGCCGGGGGAAAGGAACCTGGCGGCGGCGGCGGCTCCGTTTGTGCTGGCCGGCGGCGGCCCGGTCTGCCGGGTGCGGCATTCGATCACCCGTTACCGGATTGTGCTGGAGGCCTATCGGGCGGACTGGCCGGGGCGCGGGGCGAAAAATCTCGCGCCGGGAGTGTGGCGGACGCCGGCGCAGATGGAGCGGCTGGCCTGGACCGCCGCGCACCGGAAGGTTTTGGAGGTTTTGAAACCATCCGGGCGATCTTAGAGCGGTTTCAGTATAAAGGGTTTGTAATTGGAAGCGGGGGCGGATTTCAGACAGTCCCCTGTTACTTGGTTTGGGGCAGGCGTCCGATCCAGGTGTCTTTGGCGGCCAGGCGCCATTCCAGTTCTGGAATCGGCGGTTGCGCGGCGCCGGGCATTTCCAGCCGGTCCTGCGGGCGCATTTTTGCGATCCAGGGTTTGTAGGACGCCCAGGCGTACCGACTCCATTGGATGTCGCGCAGGATTTTTAAATCCTCCTCCGGCATGAGCGCCGGTTCGAAGCCCAGGATGTAACGCCAGTTGCCTTGCGGATTTTTGTAAAACGCATTGTAAAAAAACGACATGTCGGCGCTGTAGAAAATGCCGCCCTCCCCCGGCATCCAGCCTTGCAAGGCCGGGTCGCCGCCATCCACGGGCGATTCCTGCTGGTTGCGGGTATAACGCACGGCCAAATCGCTGGTCGAATCCAGGCAGAGCGGCGCGGCAATGAGCGCGCAGACCAGCAAACGGCGGGCGGAGTCGGCAGGCCCCATTTCCAGCAGCGCCTCGTCGAATTGCAGGGCCAGCCAGACCGTCGCGGCGGGCAGCCCCCAATCGGCCCAGAACCGGTCGGCCTTGAATCCCAATGTCCAGCCAATGGCGATGACCCAAAAGAGCGGCTCGCGCAAGAGGTCTCCCCGGGCCTTGTTTTGCTTCAGCCGCCAAAGATAGACCAGCGCCAGGATGGCCAGCGTGTAAAATTCGCCTTCGCTGGGCTGAAATTCGCCCACCAACATCCACGCCGGGGCGTGTTGCCGGTAAACTGACGCGGCCATGAAAACCGCTCCCCACAAAAAATCCGCCGGATGCCCGGTCAGCAGCGCCCCCAGAAGGGTTCCCGCGACCCAGCAGGCCGAGAGCCAGATGGCTTGCGGCCAGGCCCCGGCCGCAAAAAAGCCGGCCAGCACAAAGACCCATAAGTACCAGGCCCCATGCGCCCAGACGGAAAGGGTGAACCCGGCCACAGTCAATACTATTTTAAGCCGCGAGGGCGGCTGCGTTCTGTCTTGGGTCCATGCGAACAGAACGCAGAGGAGCACCCCTTCGCTCAGCAGGTAAGGCCGTCCCTGGTCCAGGCGGACCATCAGGTCGGGCAGGGCCACCAATTGCGCCAGGAGCGCGGCCAGCCAGGCCTCGGGCCGGCGGAGCCAGGGCAGGCCGGCCAGAAGAACGCACAGCATTGTTGACACGAGCGAAAAGCTCATCAGAGCGTCCTCCCCCCAGCCGAAGGCGCGGTGGAGATGGCGCAAAATCCAGTCCCAACCGGGGCTGTGATCTATTTTGTATTCCGGGCGCAGGACCAGGATCTGGGAGTATTCCTTGTCCGTCAGCGCCCGGGCCACATGACGCCGCGCGTCGCCCGCCGGCACAAAGGCGTAGGAGATGATTTTGAAAGGGATGAACAGACAGGCGCCCGCGATGACGATCCAACAGAGCAGGGGAACGTAGCGGTGGCAGGCGGAGGAGTTCATCGCCTTATCCGCGCAGTCCTTTGAGCGCGGCCAGCGCCGCCTGGCTTTCGGCGGTCTTTTTGCTTTTGCCCCGGCCCTGGCCCAATTGGGCGCCGCCGTGCCGGACGACGCATTCAAATTCGCGGTCATGTTCCGGCCCGCGGACGCAAACCACCTCGTATTCGGGAGGTTGCGTGGAGGCGGCCTGGAGGATTTCCTGCAGTTCGCCCTTGGGGTTCTCCAGCGTGGGAATGGAAGTCAATTCGCCAAAAGCCTCGTGGAAGGAACGCAGCAAAAACGCGCGCGCGGCCTCCAGGCCGCCGTCCAGAAAGATCGCGCCAACCAGGGCCTCGAAGGCGTCCGCCAGCGCCGAGGCGCGGAAGCGCCCCGCATTGGCGTCTTCGCCGCGGCTCATAATCAAATGCCTCGGCAGATCAAGGCGCCGGGCCTGCTCGGCCAGGGTGCGACTGTTGATCATCTGGGCGCGCGCCTTGGTCAGGGGGCCTTCGCTGGCGTGGGGGAATTTGTCGTATAACTCGCGCGTGAGCACCAGGCCCAGGACCGCGTCCCCCAGGAATTCCAGGCGCTGATTGTGCTGGGTCACCCGGCCCTTCTCATGCGCCACCGACGGATGGGTCAAGGCCAGGCGCAGCAGCCCGGCGTCCTGAAATTGATACTGGAGCCGTGTTTGGAGCGCGTTGAGTTCGGACATGAAAATTTTATTGGTTCATTATTAACGGGCGCGGGTAAAGTTCAAGTCGCAAAGCTGAACCCAAATCCGTCAGCATAAACCCGAAAAAGTTGAACAGGAGCAAACCAAGGCCAGGAAGTTGGACGGGATGGGGCAAAGCCCCTTTCAAGCAAATCTTGAAGACCGGATTATTCTTCTTCGTTCCCTTCGTTTGCTTCTGTATTAATTTCTGATGCACACAAAATACAAGAAAGCGGATGATTTAAGCCACGCCGTTATAGGGGCAGCCATCGAGGTTCATCGGATCAAAGGTCCTGGCCTGCTGGAGAGCATCTACGAGCGGTGCCTGATGCGCGAGTTGAGCCTGGGTCAGATCCAAGCCGTCAATCAACGCCTGGTGAAAATTGAATAGAAAGGGTTGGTCTTTGAGGAGACACTGCGATGCGACGTTCTGGTGGAGGATTGCCTCTTGCTGGAGCTCAAGTCTGTGCAAGAGATATTGCCCATTCACAAGGCCCAATTGCTCAGTTATATGAAGCGGCTGGACGTTCCAATCGGCCTGCTCCTGAACTTTCACGAGATAAGGCTGACCGATGGGGTGGCAAGGATGATTCTGCCCGGAGCCAATCAATGAGCGCCGTTTGGGCTGGAATTCGGAAAGAGCTTAAACAGAAGCCAACGAAGGCAACGAAGGGGGAATGGGTATTTCGTCATGGGGTTTGGCGCTGCTTCTGTTCCATCAGGCTGCGAAGTGTCTTCTGCGTTGGGGCACGGGTAAATTGGATCAAGATTCCTGCTTTGTCGCGACGGGCAGGGCCGCCTCCTCTCCAGGGGCTGAAGGCGGGGGAGCGGGGGCGGGCGGCGGCGGATTGAGCAACTGGGAGATGTTCCGTTGCACCTCTTCCAACTGGTTGAGTTGCAGGTTCGGATCGGCGATCGTAAAAATGTCCCCCGTCCGGGGCTGCTCGTAAATGAAGACCCGCACCCCCTCGCGCTGGAATTGCTCCTTGACCTTGAGAATGCGTTTGCGTTCGAGCATGACCGCCAGAATGTAACAGACCGGGCCATCCTTGGGCTGGCCGGCGGCGATCAATTTGCGGAGCAGGTCCTCGGCGGTTTCCCTTTGGATGGCTTCGGGCGGGGCGGCGGGGGGCGATTGATAAACGCCCTGCCATTGGGAGATGAAACCTTTGCGGTCGCCGGCGCCCTCGCTGTATTGAGTTTCCCAGCATTTTTTGCAGACATCCATGCGGAGCAATTGGTGATGCTCCTCCAGCAGGAGCGTCTGGCAAAGCTCCTGGTCGGCGAAAGGCCTGCCGCATGCCTGGCAGGCGTGCGCGCGCGCTTGGATATTCCATTCGTTCATCAGAATTGGATCGGTGCATTATTGCCGAGTGCGGGCAAAGTTCAAGAGGCAACGTCCAAATGGACGGGGGAAGGGTGCGAGAAAAAAGCCGCGCACAGCCGCGCCATAGGCTTGACTTTATTTGCGGTGTGTGAGACAATTCTTAGCCGGAACGGCCGGATCCCGTTCCGGTTTTTGTTCGCTTGACCAATGAAATGTAAACCTGTCGAGGCCATCAATATTATGAATATACCCGCCACTTATGTTCCGTCAAAACTTCTCACGGGAGAAACCGAGCTTCTCCGCAAGCACAGTTTCACTCGCTGGCTCTCACCCGACCTTACCCAGGCGGCGGCGGATTTTTGCCGCAATCTCGGGCTTCACCCCGCCTACGCGGAAAGCTCGCCCGAACATCTGACCCGCTATTTGTTCTGGCGGACCCCGCAAGGCGCAGCGATCGAGGTGCGTTCGGGACGCAGCAAGGAGAAGTTCGAGGAGTTTGACCAAGTGAATCAGAAGAGGAACATGCTGATGCTCTCCCTGCACATCAATGAGAGCGACATTTACTCGGCGGTCTGGATTTCCTCGGACCATTTTGAGACGGCCAAAGCGGTGTTGCTGGCGCATGGCGTCACGTGCGCCGAAAGAAAAGACGCCTGACCAGGACGGTCGGTTAAACGACGGTTTGGGCGGCCGATTTCGGGCCATCGCCCCGGTGGCATGACAAAGCCGGATGCGCCGTGTTAACGGCCTCCTTGCCAGCCGCGTGGGTTTCTGTTATTTCGCCTGCATCCTATGAACATGACATGGCCCGGCCTCATTCTTGCGTTGGTAATTTCCCCAAGCTCTTACGCTGCTGCGCCGACGAATTCGCCGGCCCCGGCGGTTCTGATGGCTCCTCCCGCCGCCGGGCTGCCCGCCTACCCGGCCGTGGTGAGGAAGGAAACGCCGGAGGAACACGCCGCGCGCCTCCAATGGTTTCGCGAGGCGCGCTTTGGGATGTTCATTCATTGGGGCGTCTATGCCGTGGCCGCCGGGTCCTGGCAGGGCCGGCCGTCCGGCGCGGAATGGATCATGAACACGGCGAAAATTCCCGTGGCCCAATACCGGGCGCTGGCCGCGGATTTCACCGCCGCGAAATACGACCCGGCGGCGTGGGCCCAGCTCGCCGCCGACGCCGGTGTCAAATACATCGTCATCACCGCCAAACACCACGAGGGCTTCGCGCTTTTTCCTTCCGCCTTTTCGGACTGGAACGCGGCGCAAGCTTCGGGTGCCAAACGCGACCTGCTCCAGCCCCTGGCCGACGCCGCCCGCGCGCGGGGAATCCGGTTTGGCTGTTATTACTCGCAGTCGCAGGACTGGGTGAACCTGGGCGGGGGCAAGGGCAACACCACGCCCTGGGATGACGAGCAACGCAAGGGCTCGTTCGACGAATATCTGGCCAAAATTTCTCTGCCCCAAGTCCGCGAGATTCTGGAAAAATGCCATCCCGACATCCTCTGGTGGGACACGGAATACCAGATGACTCCCGAACGCGCCAAGCCGTTCTTCGACCTGGCCTGTTCCTATCCCAATCTCCTCATCAACAGCCGGCTGGGCGGCGGCGTGCTGGGCGATTTTCGCACCTCCGAACAGCGCATTCCCGCCAGCGCCATGTTGGGGCGCGCGCTGGAGGTCAACATGACCATTAACGGCTCCTGGGGCTACAACGCCAACGATACCAACTGGAAATCCTCCCGGCAACTTATCCGCAACCTCTCGGACATCGCCAGCAAAGACGGGAACTACCTTCTCAATGTCGGCCCGACGGCCGAGGGGGTGATTCCCCAGCCCGAAGTGGACCGCCTGCTGGCCAT
The DNA here is from genome assembly GCA_049522055.1 of Verrucomicrobiota bacterium. Lineage (GTDB taxonomy): Bacteria > Verrucomicrobiota > Verrucomicrobiia > Limisphaerales > Palsa-1400 > JBEKOF01. The sequence continues at coordinate 10,280 of JBEKOF010000073.1, forward strand.
GGGCCGGTGGTTGAAAACAAACGGCCCGGCGATCTACGCGACCCAGGGCAGTCCTTTTGCCAAGCCGCTCCCGTGGGGCCGCGCCACCCAGAAATCCCGCCCCGATGGCCCCGCCACCCTTTATCTTCATGTTTGGGATTGGCCGGCGGACGGCAAAATCCTCTTGCCGGGAATCCATCAGGCGGCCCTTTCCGGCCGTTTGCTGGCCGGCGGCCCCGCCATTTCTTCGACCCTCACGGGCGACGGCCTGGTCGTGACACTCCCCGGGGCGGCGCCCGACGCGGATGTGTCGGTCGCCGCGCTGGAATTCGAGCGCCCAATCCAGATTCTCAATCCGGCGTCCCTGCCATCCGACACCGGGGCTTCGGGAACGCTGGCCGATCCGAGCGGCGCGACCCCGCCGAAATGACGCCCAGAACAAGACTCTATGAACGACCTACCTGAGGATTTTTCCGACGCGCTGAGATCCAGCGGGCTGGACGCGTTTTTTACGAGCTGCGCGGTTTCGCACCGGCGGGAATACCTGAAATGGATTGCCGGGGCAAAACAGCCTGAAACCAGAAGAAAAAGAATAAAGAAAGCGCTGGAAATGCTTTCCCAAAAGCGCGCCCAAAAGGCCCGTCGTCCCAGCAAGGCCGCCTGACGCGGCGCCGGCGGCAAAGGCCGGCGCCTCTTGGCGGGACCATGCTGTCAAGCATATTATATGGGCCGCCCCCGCGCCCCTCAAGCCGGGCCGTCCAGATAATCGCGCACCCGTTTCAGAAGCTTGTCCGGATCGAACGGCTTTTCCAGGAAGTTTCGGTTCACGCGCAAGACCGAATCCTTGCCCAGCATGTCATCGGTGTAGCCGCTGCAGTAGATGACTTTGAGCTTGGGGTTCTCCGAACGGAGGCGTTCGGCCAATTCGCGTCCGCTGATCCCGCCGGGCATCACGACATCGGTGAGCAGGAGGTCAATATTCGGATGCTGGCGCCAAAGCTGCAAGGCCAGCACCCCCGATTCCGCGTCAAAGACCCGATACCCTTTGCCCTCCAGAATGCGACGGAAGAACTGCCGCACGGCAAATTCGTCCTCCACCAGTAAAATGGTTTCGTTGCCCCCGCGGATGGCGTCGGCCTTGCGCCGTTCCGTGGTGTCGGGGATCGGCTGGTCCCAGCGCGGCAGATAAATGTGGAAGGTCGAGCCGGCCTTGAGCTGGCTTTCGATCTCGATCCAGCCCTGATGCTGCTGGACGATGCCAAAGACGGTGGCCAGACCCAGCCCCGTTCCTTTGCCGGGTCCCTTGGTCGTGAAAAAAGGCTCAAAGATATGAGGCAGGTGTTCGGGGGCGATTCCGGCCCCGGTGTCGGCGACGGAAAGCTGGACGAAATTGCCGGGCCGTGCCTGCGGTTTGGACGCCAGATCCGCGTGGCTGAAGGCCGCCAGGGCCGTCTTGAGCAGCAGATGTCCGCCTTGCGGCATGGCGTCGCGCGAATTGACCGCCAGATTGATGAGGATCTGCTCCATCATGACCGGGTCGGCGTTGACGGCGACGATGCCCGGGGCATAACGGGCCTCCAAATTGATATGCTCGCCGATCAAGCGCCGCAGCATCTTGGTCATGTTGGTCACCACCTCATTGAGATCCATGGGCCGGGGCTGGAAAATCTGGCGCTGGCTGAAGGTGAGCAACTGGCGGGTCAGGTTGGCCGCCCGGAGGCTGGCGGCGCAGATTTCCGCGGCGCCGGTTTCCCGGGCCGAAGCCGGGACATCATTCCCCTGCAAAAGCGAGGCGTTGCCATGGATGACCGTCAGGATATTATTGAAGTCGTGGGCCACGCCTGCCGCCAACTGGCCGAAGGCCTCCATCTTCTGCGACTGCCGCAACTGCATCTCCAAATCCTTGCGATCGGTGACATCCCGGATCGTTTCAATGGCCCCCATGACCTCGCCCTTGCTGTTATACAACGGCCTGGCCTTGGCCCAGAGGGTGTGTTTTTTGCCCTGCAATTCCAATTCCTCCTCCGCCACCAGAACATCCCCCTCCGTCTGGAAAAAACGGTACCGGCTTGAGACCGCGTCGTCCTGTTTCAAGACCAGATCAATGAGCGCCGGTCGGCGCGATCCATAAAACGGAACGGCGTGCTCGTAATCGCCCTTGCCCAGCATCGTCGCGGCTTTGGTGCCAGTGGTCTCTTCGATGGCGTGATTCCAGGCGATGATTTTTCCCTGGCGGTCAATGGCGTAAGTCGCGTCGGGCAAAAAATCAACAATTTCCGCCAGGCGCTGTTCCGATTCGCGCAAGGCCTCCTCCACCTCTTTGCGTTGGGCGATGTCCTGCACCAGCTTTCCATTGGCCGTCTCCAATTCCGCGGTGCGCTGGCGCACCATTTCCTCCAGGCCCAACATGGATCGCCTGGCTTGCAGGCCCAGGTGCCATTTCTCCGTCATCGCGTTGCACAACTGCTGGATTTCAATGATGTCAAATGGCTTTTTCAGGATCACCAGCCGGTCGGGCGAACCCAGGCGCCGGGCGATCTCATCCCACGAATAATCCGAGTATGCCGTGCAGATGACGAACTGCAAATCCGGGTCCGCTTCCAAAAGCCGGGCGGTCGTTTCGATGCCATCCCAACCGGGAGGCATGCGCATATCCACAAACGCCAGGGCAAAAGGGCGTCCGGCGGCATTGGCCTCCAGCACCACCGCCAGCCCTTGCTGGCCTTGATACGCCGAAGCCAGCTCGAATTGGGGCCTTTCGACCCGCCCGGGGCGTTCCCCAAACAATTCCGCCGCAGCCTCTTCCATCTGCTCCTCGATGGATGGCCCGCCCGTCAGTATCTTTCGAAAATCGGCATGGATGTCCCGATTATCATCAATGATGAGAATCCGGCGGCTGGAGAGTGTGGCATCCTCTGTCATGGCATTTGCTCAGGTAAAAACAGGCCGTTCGCGCGCAAATGCCGCGCGCACCGCCCTCCCGCGTCGCTGGTCATCGGCGGAAGTTCCTGCTCCACAGGCACTCAGGGTATCTTCAGATGATCGCATATTGTATTATCGGCGGAAAAGCAGAGGGACTTTAACTCGGAAGGATGATCCCGCCGACGCCGCTCCGTCGCCGCCGAGCCGTGACCTCTGTCCGTCCGGCGTGGGCCGCCGCCGACTCTCACTTGCGGGCGAGCATCCAGTTGTGAGGGCGTTTGCAGACCCCGTTGCAGAAGGCCAGGAACACCTTGGCCGCGTTGATGACGTTCTCTGGAATCCGGTCCTCCGGTCAGGACGTGATGAATGCAGCACAAGCAAACCTTCCCGGCTCACAGGACTTGCTCCACCAGACCGTTGCCAAAATGGCCGAATTGATAAAGCGGCACATGCAGGTTACGGAGAGCCAGGCCGCCGCCTTGCAGGAAGTGCAACGCGATATGAGCGACATGGATTTGGTGATAATGGCCGGCGCTATCTCAGCGCCGGGCGCTGGCGGCGTCAAGGATGCCAGAATAGCGGCGGCAGACATGCCCGCATTAAGAAACCCAGTCGCAAAACCCTGGCCAAACAAAAGTATTACAGTCGCCAGTTTTGGAGTCAGCGGCGGGGCTTCCCATTTCAATAGCAGAAGATCAAATGTGTCTCCGCTCGGTTTTGGAAGATAGCGGCGCAAGATATTCTCAGCGGGGCAAAGCCATCCGATTTCAGCATGATTGACAAGGCCGGTGCGCTCGAATTCCGCTTCTAATGTTGACAGTCCTTTTTGCCAGTCGGACACAAAGAAAAGGCCGGAAAGCCAGTTGAGGCGACCAATGACAATTGAGTTATTCTTGATATGGCCGGGGTTGTCTGGATCGTGAGTGCGCGACAATACAACACCAGCTTCACACAAGGCGCGCTCCATATCTGATTGGAGCCAGCGCGCCATTGTTGAATGCGCCTTGGTCAACGCGAGCACGCCCTCAAATTCCACATTGAAGACGATGGCCTGCCAGTCGTTATCAGTGTTTGCTTTTGGAGCGGCGGGAAGTGGCGGGGCTATTCCGGGTTTCATTTCGTGTTTCCTCAGAAGCGGCTGGAGGCGATTTGCAGGCGGGAACCCGCCACAGACGCGCCAGGCGCGCCGGAATCGCCCGCCAAGCCATGAATCACGCCAGGCACATAAGCCAGCGCCGCGCCGCCGATTCCGGGCGCTGGAATCGTCAATTCAACGCCTTTGCAAGGCAGTTGATAACCCGTTGCCAGGCCATCCTTTTCCGCCCTCAGACTGCCATATTTTACCCGATCCGGCCCGCGCCGGCGGTCCTGTTCTTTCCGGGCACTTAGGACGAAAATCCAGTCGAAATATCGCCAGCCGCGCCGATGCGGCCCTTCGCATTTACACTTCTACCGTGGACATTTGGACACGAAACCGCCAAAACTTGTCAGCGCATTTACACCATTTCTATCCATGTTCCGGCGGCCGCCCGCCGGATCGCTTTGAAGGCCGTCTTTCCCGCGCGGTTTTTTGCGCCGCCGCCAGCAGGGCGCGCAAGGTGCCCAGGATGGACTGCCGCGTTTTGGGGGGGATTTTGCGCAGAGCCTGGAGCAGATCCCCGGCCCAGGGCTCCTCTGCGGGCGGCGGGGCCGGCCGCGCCAGGACCCGCAACCCTTCGGGTTTTTCGCGCAACAAGAGCAGCCGGAAGAGCCGCAGCGTCACCGGGCTGGGCCGCACCGGGGAGTTGCGGCGGACAATCTGGCTCAGCGCGCTGGGGGTCATGGCCAGCTGCCGGGCGGCTTCCGCCTGGGACCATCCCGAGGCGCGCAGCAGCTCGCGGAATTGCTCCTTCAGGCCGGCCGGATCCATGTTCGGGGCGCGCATCATTTTTCCATTGACATATGTAGTTACTTCATGTAACGTGGCTACACATTATGACAACCTCACACGAAAAGCAACAGGAAAAACAAAAATCTTCGCGCCCGCCGGCCCTGCCGGTGCTGGTGGGGCACGTGCTGGCCACCCTCCCCGATTCGCTGGCGCGGCGCGAGGAGGTGTTGCGGGCGCTGGCGGAGTTCATCCCGCCGGGGGAGGGAAGCGGATTGTGCGTGCGCATGCTCCAGTTCCACTTGCAGGAACACCAGAAACTTCGTCTGGGCTGCCTCGGCGCGGCCGGCCGGGGCTGAAACGGCGCTCAGGCCAGGCGGCCGTCTAGGAGCTGGAAGCGGCGGCGCATCAGGGCCGCCAGGTCCGGGGCGTGAGTGGCCACGACCAAGGTGACCTGCTCCTCGGTGTTGAGTTCCAGCAGCAGGCGCGACAATCCCTCCGCGGCGGCGCGGTCCAGCGCCCCGGTGGGTTCGTCGGCCAGCAGGAGACGGGGCTGGTTGATCAAGGCGCGCACCACGGCCGCGCGCTGGCGCTGCCCGCCGGAAAGCTGGCCGGGGCGGTGGTCCAGGTGCGCGCCTAAGCCCACGCGCTCGAGCAGGCGCCGGCCGCGCTCCAGCGCGTTGCGGCGGTCCTGGGCGTTTTGGCGGCCGGCCAGGGTGGGAACCAGCGCGTTTTCCAGCACCGTGCATTGCGGCAGCAAATGATGCGCCTGAAAGATGAAGCCGAGCCGGCGGTAACGGAAGGCGGCCAGTTCCAATTCATTCCATTGGCCAAGGTCCTGGTCCTCGAATAAAACCCGCCCCCCGGTCGGACGGTCCAGGCCGCCGATGAGATTGAGCAGCGTGCTTTTGCCGGAGCCGGACGGGCCGAGCACGGCCACCGATTCGCCTGCCGCTATTTCCAAAGTGATGCTGTCCAGGACCCGAACGGGTGGGGCGTTGAGGACCGACTCGTAGGATTTGGAGACATCCTGCAATTTCAAGAAAGAGGCCATGCGGGAATATCTTGGTCGAAATTAGCGCCCGGTCAATCGTAGAGAAAAAGAACGTGTGCGCGAGTATTCTGTCCTCTTTTCCTGTTGGGCGGACATATATCTCTGAGCCGGGAGGTGGGGATGGGGGAGATTATCTGCTTTCAGAGCATCATAAAAGTGTTGAATAGTCTGGCATTAAGCAGTATGGACTATCCGTGCGTGATGCCCCGCGCGGATGGCGTTGGGCGGCATGGCGTCATTGCGGTCAAAATGCGGGGTCATGGGGCGGCCATGAACACCATGAGTAATGCCTTGGATGACCGCGTATGTGTTTTGGGAGCGGATGGATGAATAACTAACCAGAAATCGAGTCGGAGGATATATGAAGAATACTAATCAGTTTTTGGCCGTTGGCGGCGTGGCTCTCGTTCTTGTCTTTGCCGGCGTCAAAGCCCTGGGACAAGACGCCGGTGGTGGCGGCGGGGGAGGCTTTGGTGGCGGCGGCGGCGGCGGGTTTGATCCCACCCAGATTGTGCCCATGATGGCGGAGGGTATGCGGACTTCCCTTTTGGTGACCAATGATGATGAATGGAAGATTATCTCTCTCAAGTTACAGAAGGTGATCCAATTGCAAATGGAAGAGCGGCTGGCCGGAATGGGCGCGATGATGAGAAACAGGGGCGGCGGGCCGGGCGGCGGCGGCGGCGGCGGTGGCATGCGGTTTTTGGGGGCCTTGGGCGGCACGCCGGATCCCAGCGAAGACGCCTTGCAGAAGGCTCTTGATGATAACGCGCCCACCGCTCAGCTCAAGGCGGCGATGGCGAAGCTTCGCGCCGCTCGCAAACAGAAGCAGGAAGAGAAAGCCAAAGCGCAGGCAGAATTGCGTGATCTGCTGACCATCCGCCAGGAGGCTCTCCTTTTGACGGAAGGCCTTTTGGATTAGCGCCTCATTTTTTCAGGTTTTAAGCCGCGGCCGGCCCGCCAAGGGCCGCTTGAGAGGGCAGGAAACCGCCTCTCCCCGACCCTCCACAACTGCATGCAGGCAAGGGAGAAAATGAGGGAGGTTTCGCTTCATGAGCCGGCGGCGGGTCCAAGCCCGGTTTTCCCCCTATTCCACGAGGGCGCGCATTTTTTGCGCAACTTCGCGCAAGCTTTGCGCGTCTAGGGTAGTGCGTTCAGCAGAAAACTTGGTCTTTTGCTGGTAAAACTGCCTTTTACTCGGTTGGCACGCAAATTGCCTCAGAGAACAGGTGTTACGCATTCCGGGGGCTATTCCGCCCCGGAATCGCAGACAACCTTAAACAACAAAAGCAAGGTATTATGAACATACTGAAGAAAACAATGATCCTGGCCGGCTGTGTTGCCGCGCTAGGGTTGGGATGCACCAGTTTGATGGCCCAGGGCGGCGGTGGTGGCGGCGGCGGCGGTGGTGGCGGCGGTGGTGGCGGCG
>JBEKOF010000074.1:0-17519 GCA_049522055.1 Verrucomicrobiota bacterium
TTAGCCAATTACAAATCCCTCAGGCGTTCCACCGACCAGTGGATAGGGCTGGCCATCCAGATGGCTCGATTGAAACGCAAACGGAAACCTTGATTGCCCGGCGAGAACGTTTCACTCTCCAGCACCCAAGACAGGCGCGTTTGAAATTCCCCGTTCCGCCGAATTCAGTTCAACCCGACTTTTTGCGTCACATCTTTTAACCCCAGTGCCGCAAAAAGTCTTAATTCGTTTTCCGCCCCGGGAGTTTTTTTCTGACGCGGGAATTTTTCTCTCGACACGCCTGTGCGCGCGGCTAAAATTGCGATACCCACATTGAGGGGCGCAATGTGGGTATCGCAATTTTGAGCGATGCAATTTTCGCGGTTGCGGTCAGTGCCGGTCATGCCGACGATGCGGGTGTCGCAATTTTGAGCGATGCAATTTTTGCGGTTGCGGTCAGTGCCGGTCATGCCGACGATGCGGGTGTCGCAATTTTGAGCGATGCAATTTTCGCGGTTGCGGTCAATGCCAGTCATGCCGACGATGCAAGTGTCGCAATTTCGAGCGATGCAATTTTCGCGGTTGCGGTCAATGGCGGTCATGCCGACGATGCAGGTGTCGCAATTTTGGGCGATGCAAATCCGGAAGGGTCTGTTTAAAACCCTCTTAACTTCGTGCTGGAGCGCCGGGGCAGTCCGGGCGCGGGAGTGCGCTTAAGGACCACGTATTGGATGCCGTGCTGGCGGCAGTATTGGTCTTTGCCGCCTTTGTCGCCGTCCTGGTTGACGGCATAGATGTCGGGCTTGAGGCGCTGAATTTCCGGATCGGCGTCCAACCACCCCTGCCCTGTCGAGATCAGGGCGTCAGTGACGAAGCGGATGGACTGGACAAAGAAGAGCCTTTCCTCCTGCGGGAAGAGCGGATGGCCCGCACCCTTAAGCAGGCGGATGTTGGCGTCGTGGCCGACCACCACGTAAAGGTCGCCCAACGCGCTGGCTTCCTCGAAGAACCGGATATGGCCGGAGTGAAACCAGTCAAAGGTGCCGGTGACGACGACTTTCTTGCGCGAAACGCCGGCCGGGGCGGGCGATTTTTGGAAGGACGGAAACCCACTCAACTGGCTGGCGGCCAGGACACGATAGGACAAACCGCGGCTGCGACAAAACGCCAGTTGCCCGGCCGCCGCCTCAGACGCTTGGACGACCCAAACATCGGGGTTGTATCCAGGCGCGGACGGCAGCGAACCGGCGTCCACGGCGCCGGCCACGGGCAGAACCTGTTTGACGTAGCGCAGCGCCCGCAAAAAATAAGCCCGCTCGGCCAGGGGAAACTTCGGGGGGGTTCCTTCCAGTTGGCCGGCCGCCTCGTCGGACCAAAGCAGGACAGTGACTTCCCCGAGCCGGGCGGCTTCCTGCAAAAACCGCAACGAGCGCGACCGCGGATCATCAAATGTGCCGGTGACGGCGACCTGGGGTGCCGCGCTCATGCCAAACTATTTGCCGTCCGCACCTGGACTTGAAAACCCCCGGGCACGGGCGATTCCGAGGCGACGAACAAATAGCCGCCGCCACAGCCCGAATACATCGCGCCGGCATAGCGCGACTGGCAGACGCGGAGCAAGCCGGCCAGATCGGTCTTGACGGTCGAATCGCGGACGGTGCCGGGGAGGATGGTTTCCCAGCATTTCATACATTGGTTGAAGGAGGCTCCGAGGGCTGCGACATCCCTGGCGCGAATGGCCTCAAAGCAATCCCTGCCCGTCTGCCCCAGGCGGGCGATCCACTTGGGGTCAAAATTCTTTTCTCTCAACGGGCTGTAACCCTCCGGGCGCGGCGCGACCGGCAGGAGATGAATCGTCTTCTCCAGCCAGCGAATGATGCGAAGGTCGTGGAGCGACTCGATGTGAGCCGGGAAGACCCCGCCGTGAACGCGAAAATCGTAATCCAGCCGGTTGATGCCGGGATAGATCAGGCCGATCATGTCCTGCGAACCGGACGGGTCTGTGCGGCCCTTGTTTTCAGCCTCGTAAAGTTCGCGCACCAACGCGGCGGGGTCGCGCCTGGGCAGGCGGTTGTGCCACAATTTGGAGGCGACGGCGCGCGTGCCCGTGGCCAGGCCGCTGCGTTCCATGAAATGGAAAACCGGCTCCACCCCCACCACCACCATGGAGCCTGGCGGCTTGGGATTGTGCCGGGAAACGAAAGGCTGGTCAATCCACCCTCCCGCCAGGGCCAGCCGATACGGAATGCGCCCGATGACATCGCTGACCGGCACTATGGCTTTCTTGGGCATGAGCGAAAGTTCCAATGGACTATTCGACGACGCGTTTGCCCTTTTTCCGGGCCTCATGCTGCTGCTGGATCCACGCGTAAGTGGCCCGCAAACCGGTGTCCAGCGATGTGGCAGGCTCCCATTTGAGAACCTTCTTGATAAAGGTGTTGTCACTGTTGCGGCCCGCCACGCCGCGGGGAGCGTTCAAGTCGTACTGGCGCTTGAGTTTGGTACCGGCAATTTTCTCCACCTTGGAAAGCAGGTCGTTGATGGAGACCAGCTCGTTGGAACCCAGGTTGATCGGAGTGGCGATCAAGGCGTCGCAGTGCATGATCTTGTCAATCCCCAGCGTGCAATCGTCAATATACATGAAACTGCGCGTCTGGTGGCCGTCGCCCCAAATGGTGATGGAGTGGTTGCCGCCGTCCAGGGCTTCAATCACCTTTCGGCACAGGGCGGCGGGGGCTTTTTCCCGGCCGCCGTCCCAGGTCCCGTTGGGGCCATAGACGTTATGGAAGCGGGCGATGAAAGTTTTCAGGCCGCGTTCGGCCCAATACTCCTGGCAGAACATTTCGGACATGAGTTTCTCCCAGCCGTAGCCCCGCTCCGCCATGGCGGGGTAGGCATCCGATTCCTTCAAGGCCCGCACCGCGGAATCCTGCTGCAGGAGCGTGTTGTAAGCGCACGCGGAAGAGGAGAAGAAATAGCGGCGCGCGCCGGCCCGGCAGGCGGCCTCGATCATGTGGGTGTTGATCAAAATGCTCCGCAGGCACTCGACGCGAAATCGCTCAATAAAGCCCATGCCCCCCATGTCGGCCGCCAGATTATAAACTTCCACCGCCCCTTCGCAGGCCCGGCGGCAATTGGCCTCGTCGGACAAATCCAGCACCAGGCTTTCCACGCCGAAAATTCGCTGGTACCATTCCGGCATCGGTTTCTTGTCTATGGCGCGGATGCGCGTGAAGCCGCGCTTCTTGAAATAACGGGCCAACGCTCCGGCAATGAATCCTCCGGCGCCGCCGATGACAATCAAATCATCCTTGCGCAGGGCCGGGTCCTTCTCGATCAATCGTTTTGTTTCCATAATCTTAATCCTGCCTGGCAGCGCGGGCCGGCGGCGGCCACCGCCCCGGAATTGCGCCCGCCTGTCATAAATTGGCTTTTACAATTGCTGCCTTCCGACAATACTCAATGGCTGGTCTTCGGGCAATGGCTAATGTGGGCGGCCACATGGCGATGATTGACTGGCCAGGCCCTTCGGGGACGATTGGGAAAACCCAAAAGAAAATGGTGGCGGCCCGGAACGGTTTTTGTATGTTTGGCGTTGTCCCAAATCGTCAGGCAATGATCTGAACCGGGAAAAACAAAGAAAGACGCAAGTTCATGGAAGCTCAAGCAGACATCGGATTGATCGGATTGGCCGTCATGGGCCAAAACCTCGTTCTCAACATGAACGACCACGGCTTTACCGTGGCCGTTTTTAACCGCACGGTGGCGCGGGTGGATGAGTTTCTCGCCCGCGAGGCCAAAGGCACCAAGGTCATTGGCGCCCATTCCCTCCCCGAATTGGTCGCCCTGCTCAAGTGCCCCCGCCGCGTCATGCTCATGGTCAAGGCCGGCCCGCCGGTGGACGAGTTGATCGAGGAGCTTCTGCCCCACCTGGAAAAGGGCGACATTATCATTGACGGCGGCAATTCCCTCTTTGAGGACACCACGCGCCGCACCAAGTATCTGGAGGCAAAAGGGCTGCTCTTCATCGGCACCGGCGTCTCCGGAGGCGAAGAAGGCGCGCGCCTCGGCCCGTCCATCATGCCGGGCGGCTCCAAGGAGGCCTGGCCGCACGTCAAGGATATTTTCCAGCGCATTGCCGCCAAGGTGGAGGACGGCACGCCTTGTTGCGATTGGGTGGGCGAAAACGGCGCCGGCCATTACGTCAAAATGGTCCACAACGGCATCGAATACGGCGACATGCAGTTGATCTGCGAGGCCTACCAACTGATGAAAGACGGCCTGGGCATGAGCGCCGCGGAAATGCAACAGGCCTTCACCGATTGGAACAAGACCGAACTGGATTCCTTCCTCATCGAAATCACCGCCAACATCCTCGCCTTCCAGGACACCGACGGCCGGCCGCTGGTGGATAAAATCGTGGATGCCGCCGGCCAAAAAGGCACGGGCAAATGGACCGTCATCAGCTCCTGCGATTTGGGCATTCCCATCACCTTGATCGCCGAAGCCGTTTATGCCCGGTGCGTCTCCGCCTTGAAAGACGAGCGCGCCGCCGCCGCCAAACTGTTGAAGGGGCCCAGGCCCGCCATCTCCGGCGACCGCGCCGCGTTCGTGGAGGACATCCGCCTGGCCCTTTACGCCTCGAAAATCATTTCTTACGCGCAGGGCTACATGCTCATGCGCGCCGCCGCCAGGGAATACGGCTGGAACCTCAATTACGGCGGCGTCGCCCTGATGTGGCGCGGCGGTTGCATTATCCGCAGCCGCTTCCTGGGCAAGATCAAGGAGGCCTTCGTCCAGAATCCCAACCTGACCAACCTGCTCCTGGACAAATTCTTCCGGGCCGAAATCAAAAAATGCCAGCGCTCCTGGCGCAAGGTCATTGCCACCGCCGCCCGCAAAGGCCTCCCCACCCCGGCTTTCTCCACCGCGCTCAATTTCTTCGACAGTTACCGCTGCCAGCGGCTTCCGGCCAACCTGTTGCAGGCCCAGCGCGATTATTTCGGCGCCCACACCTACGAGCGCCTGGACAAGCCGCGCGGCCAATTCTTCCACACCAACTGGACCGGCCACGGCGGCCTCACCGCCTCGGGCACTTACACCGTATGATGGCGCCAGGGCCGGCCCTTCCAGTATTGCCGCGGTTAGGAGCCGGCGCCGCCAAATGGGCCACGGCGGATTAGGAAAACTGTTGACTCCGCCGCTAAGGCAACCGTAATATCCGCAAAATGAGAATCTTAATTACCACAACTTCCTTTCAGGACACGCCGGGATCCTTTCATGATCTGCTGGCCTCCAAGGGCTATGAACTCGTCCGCGAACGAGGCCCGCTGCCCGAAGCGCGCATGTTGGAACTGGTCGGGGACGTGGACGGCTTTCTGTGCGGCGACGACGCCATCACCCGCGCCGTGCTCAAAAAGGCGCTGCCCCGGCTCAAAGTGGTCAGCAAGTACGGCATCGGCCTGGACAAAGTGGATGTCCAGGCGGCGACCGAGCTGAAAATCCCCGTTTGCTACACGCCCGGCGTCAATCATACGGCGGTGGCGGAGCAGACCTTCCTCCTGCTCCTGGCGCTGGAGAAGAATTTCCTCTACGCGGTGGACGCCACCCGCAAGGGCGAGTGGAAACGCAAGACCGGGCATGAAATCATGGGCAAGACCATCGGCATCATCGGCCTGGGCCGGATTGGCAAGGAGGTCGCCATCCGCGCGCGCGCTTTCGGCCTGTCCATTTTGGGCTATGACATCCGTTGGGATGACGCCTTCGCCGCGGAGCAAGGGGTCAAACACGCCGCCTCCCTGGACGAGGTTTTTGCCGCCGCGGATTACATTTCCCTGCACACCAATCTCACCCCGGAAACCCGCGACATGATCCGCGCCACCAGCATCGCCAAAATGAAATCGGGCGTCATTATCTTGAATTGCGCCCGCGGCGAGATTGTCAACAAGGCGGACTTGGCCGCCGCGCTCAAGTCCCGGCGCGTCGGCGGCTACGGCGCCGATGTGCTGGACCAGGAGCCGCCGCCGCCCGACCACCCGCTGCTCCATGATCCCAATTGCATCATCACGCCGCACGTCGCCTCACGCACCTTCGAGAGCGTGCAGCGCCAGGCCACCATGTCGGTCAAAAACCTCATCGCCGTGCTCGACGGGCAAAAACCGCTGGCCCAGGCCAATTCCTTCTAACCCAACCCGGAGACCCAGACAAATGCCAGATACTTATTACATCGTTCCCTGCGCGAAACACGACGCCCTTGTCAAAAAAGCGTACTTGGCGCGCGGCTATACGGAGGAAGAAGCGGCGGCGGGCGCGCGCTTTTGCGCCAGCGCGGCCTGGTACGGAATCCGCACCCACAACGCCATCAAGGCGCTGCACCTGGACGAGCTGTTTGGCAGCAAGGTCGGCCGCTGGAAACCGGGCGCGAGAATCGAGAAGCTCCCCTCCCGCTTCGCCGCCGCCGAAATCTGGAACGGCCATTGCAAACTGGGCCAGGCCGTCGCTTACGAGGCCATGGACACCTGCATGAAACTGGCCGATAAATTCGGCGTGGGCATCGTCAGCGTGGACAACGCCACCCATTATCTTTGGGGCGGCGGCTACGTCATCTACGCGGCGCTCAAGGGCTACATCGCCTACACCAATTGCACCTCCGCCACCTCCGAAGTGGTCCCCTTCGGCGGCAAAACGCCCACCATGGGAACCAATCCCCATTCCTGGGCCTTTCCCACCCAGGACGTCATCGGCTTCCCGATCGTGGTGGATTGGGCCACTTCGACCGTCGCCATGGGCCGCGTCCAGCAACTCAAGCGCGAAGGCAAACCGCTGCCCGCCAATTGCGCCGTGGACGCCGAAGGCACTCCCACGACCGATCCGAACAAAGCGGTCGCGCTCCTGCCCTTTGGGGGCCACAAAGGTTACGGGCTGGGCTTGATTGACGAGCTTTACGCCGCCTTCATCGGCGGCTCGCTCCCGGAAATTCGCGGCACCTCGCGCGGCGACCCCGACGACAAGCATGGCTCGACTTTCTTTTTCCAGGTGATCCATCCCGAGGCGCTGCGGGGGAATAATTTCCCCAAAGGCCGCGCACAGATGGAGAACGTCAAGGCGGTGATCAAGGACGTTCTCGGCCACGGCAACGAAAACTGCCTGCTGCCCGGCCAGCCGGAGGCCCGGAACGGCAAACTCTCTGAAAAATACGGCGGCCTCCTGTTCACCGCCGCGGAAATCGCCGAGTTCAACCATCTGGCGCATGAAGTCCACGATCCCCCCTGGAACCTCGCGGACTTCAAATCCGTCCAAATCTAAATTCAAGACCCATCCACGGACAACCACTATGGCCATCCAACTCAAAGACAAATCAAAGTGCAAATATGACATGCTCGCGCTGGGGGAAATCATGCTCCGGCTCGACCCGGGCGAAGGACGCATCCGTTGCGCGCGCGAATTTAAAGTCTGGGAGGGCGGCGGCGAATACAACGTCGCGCGCGGCCTCCGCCGGGCTTTCGGCCTGAAGACCGCGGTGGCAACGGCCTTCGCCGACAACGAGGTCGGTCGCCTCCTGGAAGATTTCCTGCTGCAAGGCGGCGTGGACACCGAATTCGTCAAGTGGGTCCCCTTTGACGGCGTGGGCCGGACCGTGCGCAACGGCTTGAATTTCACCGAGCGCGGCTTCGGCGTGCGCGGCGCGGTGGGCGTTCCGGACCGCGGCCACTCCGCCGGCAGCCAGCTCAAGCCGGGGGACTTTGACTGGGACCACATCTTCGGCGCCTTGGGCGTGCGCTGGCTGCACACCGGCGGCATTTTCGCCGCCCTCAGCGACACCACGCCCCAACTGGTCATCGAGGCGGTCCAGAAAGCCCGCCAACACGGCGTCATCGTCTCCTACGACCTGAACTACCGGCCCAGCCTCTGGAAAAGCATCGGCGGCAAAAAACGCGCCCAGGAAGTCAACCGCGAAATCGCCAAATACGTGGACGTGATGATCGGCAACGAGGAGGATTTCACCGCCAGCCTCGGCTTCGAAGTCAAAGGCGCCGACGAACATCTCCTGCACATTGACGTCGCCGCCTTCCAGCAGATGATCGAGACGGCCGTGAAAACCTACCCCAATTTCAAAGTCGCGGCCACGACCCTGCGCGCCGCCAAGACGGCTACCGTCAACGATTGGGCGGCGATCTGCTGGATGGACGGAAAATTTTACGAATCCAAAAAATATCCCGACTTGGAAATCATGGACCGCGTCGGTGGCGGCGACAGCTTTGCCTCCGGCCTCATTTACGGCCTGATGACCACCGGAGACCCGCAAAAGGCCGTGGAGTACGGCGCGGCGCACGGCGCCCTGGCCATGACCACCCCCGGCGACACCTCCATGGCCACCAAAGACGAAGTCGAAAAGCTGATGAAAGGCGGCGGCGCCCGCGTGCAACGATAGAATCATTGCGCCCGCTTCGCCCGGCTGCATCTGATGGTGAAGCCAAATGTCCTTGCCCTGAGATTTTTCTTGCGCCCGGCGGTCCAATTCCGCAAACTCCGCGAATGAAAACACCCGCTGAATTATTTTCGTTGCAGGGCAAAGTCGCCGTCATCATCGGCGGCGCCGGGGAATTGTGCGGCTCCATCGCCGAGGGCTTTGCCAAAGCCGGCGCGATGGTCGTGCTGGCCGACCGCGACACCGTGAAGGGCAAGGCGCGCATGGAGCAAATCTTGGGCGCGGGCGGCAAAGCGGATTTTGTTGCGTGCGATGTCCTTTCCAAAAGCGGGCTGGTCAGTGTGCGCGACAGCATCCTCGCCAAACATGGGCACGTGGACATCCTGCTCAATGGCGCCGGGATCAACTCCCCCACCCCGTTCCTGGAAATCCCTGAGGAGGAATTCGACCGCATCATGGCCATCAATTTCAAGGGCATTTTCCTGGCCTGCCAGGTTTTTGGCGGGCAAATGGCCGAACGCGGCTCCGGCTGCATCATCAATATCGGCTCGGCCTCCGCCCTCACCCCGCTCTCCAAGGTCTTCACCTATTCGGCCTCCAAGGCGGCGGTGCACAATCTCTCCAAAAATCTCGCGCGCGAATGGGCGCCCCGGGGCGTGCGTGTCAACATTCTGGTCCCCGGCTTTTTCCCCGCCGAACAGAACCGCAAAGTGCTCAGCCCGGAACGGGTGGCTGCCATCACGGCCCGCACGCCGATGGGGCGCTTCGGCCAGCCGCATGAATTGACCGGCGCGACCTTGCTCCTGGCTTCCGAGGCGGGCGGGTTCATCACCGGAACTGAACTTGTGGTGGACGGCGGCTTTGACTGCATGTCCATTTGATCCTTTGAAATTTTGCGACAATAATTTTTTGCTCTCCACCGGGGTGGCGCGGGAGCTTTACCACGGCACCGCGGCCAAACAGCCGATCATTGATTATCATTGCCATCTGTCGCCGCGCGATCTGGCGGAAAACCGCAGTTTCAAGAACCTCCACGAGGCCTGGCTGGAAGGCGACCATTACAAATGGCGCGCCATGCGGGCCAACGGCGTGCCGGAACGCCTGATCACCGGCCATGCCGCCACGCCGCTGGAGAAATTCAAAGTCTGGGCCGCCACGGTGCCGCGCACTCTGCGCAATCCCCTCTTCCACTGGACCCACCTGGAATTGCGCCGTTATTTCGGCATCCAATCCCTGCTCGACGAGACCACCGCGCAGGCGGTCTGGGACAAAGCCAACCGCCTCCTGGCCCAGCCGGGCTGGTCGGTGCGCGGCCTGGCCGAGCGGATGAACGTGGAAGTCATCTGCACCACCGATGACCCCGCCGATTCCCTGGAATACCACCAAGCCATCGTCAAGTCCAAATGGCGCGTGAAGGTCCTGCCCGCCTTCCGGCCCGACAACGCGCTCCGGGTCGCGCAGCCGGAACGGTTCCGGCCCTGGCTGGCGCGGCTCGGCCAAGCCGCCGGCGCAGGCGCGGACACCTTCCAGGGCTTTCTCAAAGCGCTGGCCCAACGGCACGCTTTCTTCCACTCGCGGGGCGGGCGTTTGTCCGATCACGGCCTGAACCAGATGCCGGCCCTGGATTGCACCGAGAAAAAAGCCGCGGCCATTTTTGCCGCCGCGGCCCGGGGCAAGGCCGCCTCCCCCGAGGACGCCGAGCGGTTCGGCTCTTTCCTGATGGATTTCTTCGGCGCGCTGGACGCGGAGAAGGGTTGGACCAAACAACTTCACCTCGGCGCTTATCGCGACCCCAACACGCGCATGGCGGCCCTGCTGGGCACCGACTCGGGCTGCGACACCATCGGCGATTTTCCCCAGGCGGCCGCGCTGGGCCGGTACCTCGACCGGCTGGATCGCGGGAACCAACTGCCCAAAACCATCATCTATAATCTCAATCCGGCGGACACTTATCTCTTCGCCGCCATGCCGGGGAGCTTTCAGGATGGAACCACCCAGGGCAAATTGCAGTACGGCTCCTCCTGGTGGTTTCTCGATCAGGAGGACGGCATCCGCGCGCAACTCAACGCCCTGTCAAACCTCGGATTGCTCAGCCGCTTTGTCGGGATGCTCACCGACTCCCGCTCTTTCCTCTCCTACCCGCGCCACGAGTATTTCCGCCGCATCCTCTGCGACCAACTCGGCGCGGACGTGGCCGGCGGACGCCTGCCCGACCGGCGCGACTGGCTCAAGAACCTGGTCGCCGACGTTTGTTACCGGAACGCCAGGAATTATTTCGGCTTCCCCGCCTGATATTTAAACCGCTCCAGCCGGAAGCTTTTACAAATCCATGATGGGTTGGTGGCGGGGCACCAGCGCTTTCATGATGCCCCAGGCGATGAGGTAACTCAACGCGCAGACAATGAACATGATCAGGTAGGCCGTCTGCGGATTCGCCTTGAAGGCATCGGTCAGGCCGCCAGCCAGTTGCTGCACCACCACACCGCCCAGGCCCCCGGCCATCGCGCCAATGCCCGTGACCGAGCCGACCGCCTTTTTCGGAAACATGTCCGAAACAGTGGTGAAAAGATTCGCCGACCACGCCTGATGCGCGGCGGCGCCGACGCAGATCGTCGCCACGGCCAGAACGGCGGCCCATTTCCCAAACTGGCTGACGTTGCCAAAATACTGCGTCGTCAAAACCGTCAGCGGAGCCAGGGCGATGAGAAACATCGCCAGCATGCGGGCCTTGTAAACCGCCATGCCTTTCTTGATCAGCGTCATGGGGATGCTCCCGCCGTAAACGCTGCCGATGATGGCGACTCCATAGACGATGAACGTGGGCATCATGATCTGATGTTTGGTCATTCCAAATTGCTTGATCAAGTAATCCGGCAGCCAGAACAGATAGAACCACCAGATGCCGTCGGTCATGAACTTGCCCCAGAAAAAGGACCAGGTCTGGCGGTAGCCGAAGAGTTTCCACCACGAGACTTTTGCCTTGTCGCCATTGGCTCCGGCGGCGGCTTCTTCGTCCACGTGGATGTAATCAAACTCCGCCTTGGAAAGCCGACGCTGTTTGGCGGGAATCTCATAAAGCCAGAACCAAAAAATCAGCCAGAGAAACCCCGCCGCGCCGGTGACTATGAATGCCATCTTCCATCCCAGTTCATCGCCAAAATGAATCATGCACCACGGCACGAACAGCGCGGCCACCATCGCCCCGAAGTTTGAGCCGCTGTTGAAAATGCCCGTGGCCAGCGCGCGTTCGCGCTTGGGAAACCATTCCGCGACCGTTTTGATCGAAGCGGGGAAGTTCCCGCCTTCGCCGACGGCAAACGCGCTGCGCACCAGAATGTGCATGCTCACCAGCCGTCCCACGAATGCGTTGGCCATGCCAAAGACCGACCAGATGATGAGCGAGAGCGCCAAGCCGATTTTTGTGCCGATCTTGTCAATCACCCAGCCGGAAATGATGGTCATGCCGGCGTAAAAGGCGGTGAAAAAGGATGTCAGTCTCGCAAAATCGGTATTCGACCAGCCAAAACCCCCCGCCTCCTGCGACCGGCAAAAAAACTCCTTCAAATAGCTGATGACCTGCCGGTCAAGGTAATTGAAGGTCGTGGCGAAAAACAGCAGCCCGCAGATCACCCAGCGATAATTGCTGGCGGCGGGCCGGTCTAAAGCGGTGGAGTTCATTGCCCGAAAGCTAATCAGAAGCCGCGTCGGACTTCAAGGCGCTTTCTTAAAATGGTTGGTTTTTCGCAAATTTTGCGTTGTCACTTGCTCCAACTCATTTACACTCAACGCCCATGACTCAATCTGCCAGCCTCGGAAAATTTTCCTTTGGCATGGGCGACCGCTTCGCCCATCAGGCCAAAGCCCAACTCCAAGCCGTCGTCATGATCGCCAGCCAGGGTGTCGAAGTCACGCCGGTCTGGAACAAATCCAACCGCGAGCACATCATCATCGGCTCCAAGCCCCCCAGTGTCCGCGCCGCCGCGGCCCAGGCGGTGGCCGCCCTGGCCTGGAATAAACCCTGGTTTGTGGACGCCGACCACATCCGCCTGGACACGGTGGATGGGTTTTTGGATTCCTCCGACTTCTTCACCATTGACGTGGCCGATTCCATCGGCCGGCCCGCGCCCGAAGCCGCGCTGCGGGCCTTTGTGCGCCGCCATCCGGAACTGGCCGGCCGCCTGAACATTCCCCGCATTGACCGGACCTTCGAGATGAACACCGCCGGCGTGGAGCGGGTCGCCGGAAAATATCTTTGCGCCGTCCAGGAGGCGGGAAAGATTTACCGCCACATCGCCAAAGCCAAAGGCGCGGGGCAATTCATACCCGAAGTTTCCATGGACGAAACCGACTGCGCGCAAACCCCGCCGGAGCTGCTCATTATTCTGGCGGCCATGGCCGACGAAAAAATTCCATTGCAGACCATCGCCCCCAAGTTCACCGGCCGCTTTAACAAGGGCGTGGACTACGTCGGCGATGTCGGCCAATTCGAGCGCGAATTCAGCGAGGACCTGGCCGTCATCGCCTTTGCCGTGCGCAAATACGGCCTGCCCGCCAATCTCAAACTCAGCGTCCATTCCGGCAGCGACAAGTTTTCCATCTACAAACCCATCCGCCGCTCCCTGGCTAAATTCGGCGCCGGCCTGCACCTCAAGACGGCCGGAACCACCTGGCTGGAGGAATTGATCGGTTTGGCCGAGGCCGGCGGGGAGGGGTTGGCCCTCGCCAAGGAAATTTACTCCCAGGCCCTGGATCACCGCGCCGAATTATGCGCTCCTTACGCCTCCGTCATTGACGTGGACCCGGCGCGGCTTCCCGGCAAGGATCAAGTCGCCCGCTGGACCTCCGCCCAATTCGAGGCCGCCCTGCGGCACGATCCCAAATGCCCGGAGTTCAATCCCAGCCTGCGCCAATTGCTGCATGTCGGCTACAAAATCGCCGCTCAACAAGGCCCGCGCTACTTAAACATGCTCGACGCCTGCGCCCAAACCGTCTCCCAAAATGTCACCTTCAACCTTTACGAGCGCCATTTGAAACCGCTCCTGCTGGATTGAGATCATGAAAAAAACAACGCCGCTCCTCTCTCTCCCGCTGCTCTGCTTCGTCTTGGCTGGATGCGCCACGGCCGATCATCAGGTTCCGGCCCCAAGCCCATTGTACAACGTCCGCTCTTTCGGCGCCATCGGCGACGGCAAGACGCTCGACAGCCCCGCCATCAACCGCGCCATCAACGCCGCCGCCGCGGCTGGAGGAGGCACGGTGGATCTGCCGGGCGGCACTTACCTCAGCGGCTCCATTGAGCTTAAGAGCAACATTCACCTGCTCCTCGAAGCGGGCGCGACGATTCTCGCCGCCCCTCAAAGCCTCAACGCCTATGATCAAGAGGAACCGTTCCAAGGCCGGGCCTATCAGGACGGCGGCCACACCTTCTTTCACAACAGCCTCATCTGGGGCGAAAACCTCACCAACGTCTCCATCACCGGCCAGGGCTTGATCAACGGCGCCGGCTTGAGCAGTGGCGATGGCAACGAGGACCGCGTGGACGGCTTCGGCGGCGGCAGAGGCGGTCCTCCTCCCGCGCTGGGCGTCACCAACATCACCAGCCCCGGCGCGCGCCTGGGCAACAAAGCCATCGCCTTGAAACTCTGCCGCAACGTCCTGCTGCGCGACATCACCATCATCCACGGCGGCCATTTCGCCATCCTGGTCACAGGCTGCGATAACCTCACGGTGGACAACGTGACCATGGACACCAACCGCGACGGCATTGACATTGATTGCTGCCGCAACACCATGGTCTCCAATTGCCGCATCAATTCCCCGCAGGACGACGGCTTGTGTCCCAAGAGCAGTTTTGCCCTCGGCAGCAATGTCATCACCGAAAACCTCACCATCGTCAATTGCCAGGTTTCGGGGTTTCAGGAGGGAACCATGCTCGACGGCACCATGAAGCCGTGGCATGTCCCGGCCCCCGTGGGCCAGGGCCGCATCAAGCTGGGGACCGAAGCCAACGGCGGTTTCCGCAACATCACCATTGCCAACTGCGCGTTCCGCGGTTGCAAAGGACTGGCGCTGGAGGAGGTGGATGGAGGCATCATGGAGAACATCACCGTCAACAACATCACCATGATGGACGTCGTCAACTGTCCCATTTACATCACCACCGGAAAGCGAAATCGCGGACCCAACATCACCGAACCGAGCCGCGCCAGAAACATCTTCATCTCCAACATCGTCGCCAGCGGCATTGACTGGCAGAGCGGAATTCAGATCGAAGGCATGCCGGACCTGCCCATTGAAAACGTGCGTTTGGCGAACATCCGCCTCCAGTTCAAGGGCGGCGGCACCACCAATGACGCCGCTCGAAACCCGGTCGAACTGGGAACCAGATATCCCGATCCGGGCAGTCTCGGAGTCATGCCCTCCTACGGCCTCTTCGCCCGCCACGTCAAGGGCCTGGAACTGGCCAACGTGACCTTGGGTTTTGACACCCAGGATTCGCGTCCAGCCATGGTGGCCGAGGACGTGGACGGCCTTGAAATTGACCATTTCAAGTCGCAATTAGCCCCCAACGTCGCGCCCGCCCGCCTGGAGGCCGTCAAAGGACTCGTCGTCCTGGATTCCCCGCTCCTTCAAGGTCTGGAAGGCGCCAAGCCATAACCCAAATCCTCACCTGCGACCTTTACCAGCGCCATTTGAAACCGCTCCTGCTTCATTGAAATTATGAAAAAAACAACTCTCCTCCTCTCTCTCCCCCTGCTCTGCTTCGTCTTGGCAGGATGCGAAACGGCCGACCATACGGTTCCCGTCCCCGGCACATTGTACGACGTCCGCTCTTTCGGCGCGATCGGCGACGGCAAAGCCCTGGACAGCCCCGCCATCAACAAGGCCATCAACGCCGCCGCCGCTGCGGGAGGAGGCACCGTCTGCCTGCCCGCCGGCACTTACCTCAGCGGCTCCATTGAACTCAAGAGCAACATTCACCTGCTCATCGAGGCGGGCGCGACGATCCTCGGAGCGCCTCAAAGCATGAAGGCCTATGACCTCGAGGAACCGTGGATCGGCCGGGCCTATCAGGACGGCGGCCACACCTTCTTTCACAACAGCCTCATCTGGGGCGAAAACCTCACCAACGTCTCCATCACCGGCCAGGGGATGATCAACGGCGGCGACTTGAGCCGGGGGGATGGCAATGAGGATCGCGGCAACAGTTTCGGCGGAGGCGGTCGAGGCCAGGGCCGCGGCAACCTCCCGCCTCCTCAAGCCGGCGGCACAAGTTTCCCCACCAATGCCAACAGCAACGCTCCCTTCAGCCCCAACCAGCGCCTGGGCAACAAAGCCATCGCCTTGAAACTCTGCCGCAACGTCCTCCTCCGCGACATTACCATTTTTCACGGCGGCCATTTTGCCATTCTCGTCACGGGTTGCGAAGATATGACGGTGGACAACGTGACGATGGACACAGATCGCGACGGCATTGACATTGATTGCTGCCGCAACACCATGGTTTCCAATTGCCGCATCAACTCCCCGGCGGACGACGCCCTTTGCCCCAAGAGCAGCTTTGCGCTCGGCAGCAACGTCATCACTGAAAATCTGACCATCGTCAACTGCCAGGTTTCGGGATTCCAGGAAGGCACACTCCTGGACGGCACCATGAAGCCGGGCCAGGGCAACGGCCGCATCAAGCTGGGCACCGAAGCCAACGGCGGATTCCGCAACATCACCATCGCCAATTGCACTTTTCGCGGTTGCAAAGGGCTGGCCTTGGAGGAGGTGGATGGCGGCATCATGGAAAACATCACCGTCAATAACATCACTATGATGGATGTCGTCGGCTATCCCATTTACATCACCACGGGCAGACGAAATCGCGGACCCAACGTCACCGAACCGAGCCGGGCCAGGAACATCTTCATCTCCAACGTCATCGCCACCGGAATTGACAAAGTCCGTGGCGGCCCAGGGATGCGGGGCGGGACCAACGGAGTTCGCGGCGCTGGCATGGGGCCGGGGCGCGGTGGCGCGGGGCCAGGGCGCGAAGGCGGACCGCGGGGGATGGGCACAAACCAGCCGTCTTCATCTGTGAATGGAATTCAGATCGAGGGCATGCCCGACCAGCCGATTGAAAATGTGCGCTTGGAGAACATCCGCCTGCAGTTCAAGGGCGGCGGCACCGCCGCGGACGCCGCGGTCACGCCCAACGAACTGGGAACCGGCTATCCCGAACCCAGAGGCGTCTTGCCCGGCTACGGGGTCTTTGCCCGGCACGTCAAAGGCCTGGAAATGGCCAATATCACCGTCGGTTTTGACACCCAGGATTTACGCCCGGCGTTGGTGGGCGTGGACGTGGACGGCCTTGAAATCAACAACTTCAAGGCGCAATTGGCCCCCAATGTCCTGCCGGCCCGCTTGGAAGGCGTCAAAGGACTGGTCGTCCTCAATTCCCCGGTGCTGCAGGGTGTGGCGGCTGACAAACCGTGACGCAACGGGCGAAGCCTTCCCTCTCCCAATCCCAGCCCCCACGGGCCGTCGCCTTTGGAATCTCTCAGGATTCCAATTAAAGGCGATGGCGCAAATAGTTATCGGCAGGATTGGCGCCTCTCTTGAGCCGCCCCGTTGTCCAGCCCATCTCTCATACGTCGTAGTATAGGTGGAATTCATACGGATGCGGGCGCAGCCGCAGGGCGTCGGACTCCTTGCGCTTGGTCTCGATCCACATCTCCAAAAAGTCCTGCGTGAAGACATCCCCTTTCAACAGGAACGCGTGGTCCTCCGCCAAATAATCCAAGGCCTCGCTCAAGCTGGAGGGCACTTGCGGCACCTTCTTCAATTCCTCCGGCGGCAGATCATACATGTTCTTGTCCATCGGCTCGCCTGGCTCTATCTTGTTGAGCACTCCATCCAGCCCCGCCATCAACAGGGCGGTGTAGCAAAGATAGGGGTTGGCGGCCGGGTCGGGCGGGCGATATTCAATCCGCCGGGTCTTGGGATTCTCGCTGTACGTGGGGATGCGGATGGCCGCGCTGCGGTTGCGCGCGCTGTAAGCCAGGTTGACCGGCGCCTCGTAGCCCGGCACCAGCCGCTTGTAGGAATTGGTCGTCGGGCTGCACAG
>JBEKOF010000075.1:0-17439 GCA_049522055.1 Verrucomicrobiota bacterium
GGCACGGACCCCCGCCGACTTAATTGCCGCCATCGGCCGGGCTCTGGCCAGCGTCACGCCCCAAGACGCCTTGGGCTGGTTTGTCTCATGCAGCTACAGTTTTTGTTGAAACGCTCTAGACGCGGCGCTACAGTGCCAAAGCAAACTGGAAATCGTATGAGGAGTTGATGCTTTGGTGATGCGCCGGAAGTCACGGCACGATGACCCGGAGTGCGCGGCGCTCGACGGACAAGGTGGCGGGCAGTTGGCCCACATTCTCGCCGTCCAGTTGCAAGAGGACCCGGTCCGGGCTGGAGAGTTTGGCCGTGGGGGCCGCGAACCGGGAAACGCCGCAAAGCCGGGGCAGGCATCCGAACAAAAAGCCGGCCAGCAAGGCGGGGGAGCGGGCGAGGCTGACTTTGGGGAAGACACAAACATGGAGCAACCCGTCGTCTAAACGGGCGGCGGGAAAGACGGCAAAAGGGCCGCCGTAAAAGCGGCCGTTGCCCACGGCGACCCAATCGCCGGAAAAGGAGGCGGCGGCCTGGACGGTGACGATGGGGTGGGATTGGCGGAGGGCTTGAAGAGCGGCGCAAAGATAGGCGAGGGGGCCGATTTTTTTCTTGACTTCCCATTCGGTCAGCTCGATGGCGCGGGAGTCCAGGCCGGCCCCGGCGAGTTGGAGGAAGCAACGGCGCCGGGGGCCCGCCGCCGAGCAGAACTCGGCCCGGCCCAGATCCACGGACCTTTCCCTGCCGTGCTGGAGGACATTCCAGGCGCGGGCCGGGTCGAGGGGAAGGCGCAATTCGCGGGCAAAAACATTGACGGTACCCAGGGGAAGGATACCGAGGCGGACGGAAGCCAGGCCGCCGGGGACATCGGCGATGCCGTTGAGGACCTCGTTGGCGGTGCCGTCGCCGCCGGCGGCGATGAGGGTTTGGAAGCCGTTGCGCACGGCCTGGGCGGCCAGGTCCCGGGCGTGGCCGCCGGCGGAGGTTGCGAGGACGACACAGTGGCCGCGGAGAATATCCGGGTGGGAAAGGAAGCGCCTGGCTTTTTCACCGCGCGCCGACGGATTGAAAATAACGCAGGGAGTGGCCGGGTTCAAAGCACGAAGAAGAACTGTTCTGGAAGAGTTAGAATGAGGTCGTGGCGGCGCCGATGGCCACGGCGAGCTGGCCGGAGATCTGCTCGACCTCGGTCATCTGCTGTGGAGAGAGGGAGAGGTGGACCGCGGCGGTGGGAAGCCACGCCCTGCAAGGGACGCCCAATTCGGACTTCAAAAGATCGAGGACAAACTCGGAGCGGGCGGCGCCGCCGGAGACCAGGATGCTACTGACGGTCTTTTCGCGCTGATGCTCGAAGAAATCAATGGAAGCGCGGAGTTCGCGACCCAGCGGGGAGATCAAGGGCTGGAGATGGGCTTCGACCTCCTTGGGCATGCCGATCTTGATGCCTTCGGCCTCGGCGTAGCTGATGCCCATGGCTTCGGAAAGGCCGGCGGTGAGTTTGTCGCCGCCGATTTCCACGGTGCGGTTGAGGCACAAATCGCCGGCGTTGAGAACGCTGACGGTGGAAGTGCGAAAGCCCAAATCCACCAGGGCGACGACTTCCTTGGCGAAGACTTCCGGCTCGGCGAGTTCCAAGGCGTTGATGGGTCCGAGGACCGAGAGGGTGACCTGGTCAGCGGACAAACCAGCGGACTTGATGGCGCCTTCCAGATTGTTCAACCATTCGCGGCGGGCGCCGCCGACCCAGACCTTGTACTTGGTGGCGGCCTTGCCGGCGTCCAGCGGGGATTTGCTTGGCGGAGGGACGATATAGCAATCGAAGACATAATCGCGGAGGTCCTGCTGCAAATAATTTTTGGCGTTGAACTTGAGCATCTGGCGCATGTCATTGATCGGCAGGAGTGGCATCTCGGTGCTGCGCAAAATCGAGTCCTCGGCGCCGACGGAGATGGTGACCTGCCGGGTCCTGGGACCCATGGCTTCGACGACGCTGCGGAGGTGCTCCGTCAACAAGCCTTGAGGAATGCCTTTTTCGTAGATGGGAGCGTCGGTGATGCTATAGCGGGTGAGGGAAAAGGAATCCTGCCGGCGATCCAACAGCACCGCCTTGGTGGCGCGGCTGCCCAGGTCAATGGCCAGGATTTGATTGCGCTTTTTGGTCTGGCTGAGGAAGGGCGGCATCGTCATGACCATTTCTTAGCATGACCGGAGGGCGAAAGGCAAGGCAGATTGGATTTGAATTTGAGGGTGTTTTGAAGCCTTGGAGGCGCGTGGATCAATGCGGCGGGGGTGTCTCCGCCTTGTTCACCAGTTCCACCTGCAAGGAGGAAATCAAGGCATTGAAGACGACGCAGGCGTTCTCAAAGTCCACGCCGTTGGCGGCGCAAATGACTTCCAGCGTGCCTTCCGGGCAGGCGACAAAGGCGTGGCGGACCTTCAGGCTGAGGCTGGAGGTGACGGTTCGGACTGAATCGGCGACTTTGGCCGGCTTATACCCCGTGGGGCAGGTGGACCATTCCAGATTGGTGCCGCCGGGATTAGCCGCCAGGGCCTTGCTGCGCAAGACCTCCTCATCGGGCATGACGCCGGGTGAATCGGCGGTGGCCTTGAGGGTGATGGCGGTGGTGCCATCCTTGTCGGTGAAGACCACGGAATTTTTGTCCGCTCTGACCTGGGCACCGTAACCGTGGGGCACGCGGACGGTGACGCGCTCTGCGCCCAGGACGACCACCATGGTATCAATCTTCCCGCCTTCGGCCAATTCCAGGGAGCTGGCGTAAGCGCGAAAAGCGGGTTGGGCGGGGCTGGCCCCGGCAAAGAAAAGGGAGGCCAAGATCAAAGAGGCGGGTCTCATGATGGGTGCCAGGTTTAGAACTTAGTGGTATTCGGGTTGAGAAAAGTCCAGGCACCGCGGTTGACCGCGACGACCTTGGGGGTCAAGGGCGGCAGCTTGGCCGGGTTGTTGAAATTGGTGTCAAATGCCCAAACCCGATCCGGCTGATAATAATAATTCCCAGGGTTCAGGTACTTGCCGGTGGCATAGACGCTGTTAAACATCGCCACCATGGAGCCATTGTAAGTGAATTGGACGGTGCCGTTCCAATTCTCGAGCAAGCGGGGAAAATTCTCCACGCCGCCGCTGTAGTAACTGCCGTTGGAGGGAACAATGCCTTCCAGAAATGCCGCGTTGACGGTGTCGGCAGTCGCGGTTCTTGAGGTGTAGGACTCAGTGCCCGTTGAATTAACCCAATTGGGGGACAAAATGGTGATGGCGTCGGCGTAGATGGCCGCCGGGTAGGTTTGGGAGGTGTTGGCGGTGTTGAGGTTGGTGGGGATGCCGACGGAGTTGGGCGCGGTGCCGGCGGTCCAATTGGTGCCGACGTTGTAATTGCCCTTGATATAGACCGGATCCGGGGTGACGACCGCCAGGCCCAGATTGGGGAGGGTTGTGCCGTTGGTGAGGACGATGCCCGGCTGGGTGGAGGAATTGGTGGTGCGGAAATCCTGGATAAAAACAGAATCCACTTGCCTGCCCAGGTTGGTGCTCTGAGGCCCCAGCACGGTCGTATTGGTGGCGGCCCACTTTGCCAGGTTGCCCACATCCAGGTCCACCGCTTGCACGGTCAAGGCGTCGCGCTGGTCATAGAACTGGGTGCCGCTGTTGGTGCTCAGAAAGTTGGTCCAGGCGGTGGTATTGGTAAAGATGGCGACATTGGGATTGCTTTGGCTGCCCGGGCCGCTCTGCACGGTGACACTGTTGTTGGAGACCAGGATGATCATGTCCGCCTGATTGTAGAGGTAATTAGTGCCGGTCGCGGACGTAGGCCCTGCGCCGGACGGGGGGATTTGGAGGATGGCCTCGACATTATTGGAGACCGTCCCGCTGCTGTTGGTGCCCACGGGAAGGTTGAGGGGGCTGACGCCGCTGAGTTCGGAGCCGTCGAAGGTGGCGGTGCCGACGGCGGGCCGGCCGGAGGTCGGATCGAGGGGATTTTCGTACATGTCTATGCTCCCGGAGGAGGAAACGGAGTTGGAAAAGGTCAACGCGCCCGTGGGGTCAATAAAGATGTTGGTGTTGCCGTGGACCAATCCGTTGACGGTCATGGCGGAGCCGGGATTGATTTCCAGGGTGTTCTGATAAAAAATGGCGAACTGAAAAATGGGGACCACACCCAGGTTGATTTGCTGTCCGACGGCGGCGCTGATGTTGAATCCCGAACTGGAGTTGCTGACTGTGGAAATGACTTCGTATTCCGCGGCCAGCATCATCAAACCTTCATAGGGCGATCCCAGATAGACAATGTTGGTCTGGTTGATAAGGTTGATGACCGTCAGATTCGGCTGGTTGGAGCCTGCGCTGAAGGAGTAGTTGTTCCAATAGGGACTGTCGCTTGCATTGGGGATGGCGTTGGAGTAAATGGAGAGCCTAGAAGCGACGTACCCCCACCCGGTGTTTTCGTAGTCCTGAATCATGCCCGACATGGCTTTCTCGGTGGCCGCTTCCGCGGCATAGGAGGTGGCGTAATACTCGTTGTTGCGGGCGATGACCCAGGAACTGGTGTTGCTCCAACTCAACACTCCGGCCATGACCATGGCCGCGCAGGCGGTCAGAGTCAAGGTGACCAACAACGCCCAGCCACCGCGGGCGGGGCGGGCATCTGGTGGATGGAGGAGGATCTTCATGGCCTCTGGCGCATGGAAACTTTGGAGTTGATCTGGTAAAAATCCACCGGATTGCCCGGGGCGATCTGGATTTGGGGATTCTGCAAGCTTGTGAAGGAGAGATAGATGCTGACCAGCGGGAAGGGATTGGTGTTG
The DNA here is from genome assembly GCA_049522055.1 of Verrucomicrobiota bacterium. Classification (GTDB taxonomy): domain Bacteria; phylum Verrucomicrobiota; class Verrucomicrobiia; order Limisphaerales; family Palsa-1400; genus JBEKOF01. The sequence goes on from JBEKOF010000075.1 coordinate 4,809, forward strand.
TTGTAGGCCATGACATTGCTGCCGTTGATGGTGCTGCCCAATAATTCCTGCATGGTGAAAATCGGGTTGTCGTTGGTGATGGGATTGGCGGAGACAAGATTGAAGCTGCCCGCGCTGACGCCGTCATAGTTGGTGCGGCAAAGCATGTTGGAATTGGTGTCGTAGTAGTATTCGACCCAGCCGTAAATATTGGTGCTGGGGACAACAAAGAGGGCGTTGCCCACCCAGGGGCTGGTCGCCGAGACGGCAATGAACCCATTGGAGGGACCGCCGCCGTTGGAGATGCCCGAACCGACCTGGACGCTGTAGGCGGTGCGAATATCCTGGTGCAACATGCGCATGGCGTTGCGGGCGTCGTCGCCGGCGGAAAGCCAGATCTGGCTGCGGGTGGCCATGGAAAGCCCCCACAAATTAAAGGAGATCATCGCCATGACCACCAACATCAAAACGGAGCTGGCCATGAGCGCCTCACCCAGGGTAAAGCCGCCGGCGCGCCCCAACCCCCTGGCCTGGTCAATGGTCAGCCTCATAAATCGGGACCGCGAATGCACGCGATGGTATTGGTGAAATTCCCCAGACCATTGTAATACCACACACATTTCACGGTGATCATGACGTAAGGCGGATTGGTGGAGACCTGGGTGACGGTGGTATAATTGGTGCAGTTGATCAGATTGGTCGCGCCGGAGACGGGCATTTCGAGGTTTTCGGGGTCGTTGTTGGTCAATGAAGGGATGAAGATATTGGTCCCCCCAGCGGTATATTTCCAGGTGGCGTTGATCACGTTCTCCAATTTTTTCATCGCCTCCAAATTGGCGGACAGGGAGCAGGAGGCGTAGAACGAACGGCGCGAGGCGATGGTGTAGCACTTCAAAATCGCGGCACAAACGAAAACCGCGATCGCCGCGGCCAGGACCACCTCAATCAGGGTAAAGGCGCGCCGCCGCAGAAATACCCCCCGCCGCACTGATGAACAATTCTTCATGAATCGAACGCACAAACAAGCGCCTCTCAAAGAATACGCAATTCGATTGAATTTGATACAGCAAATATCCTGCCATGTCAATTCCGCCATGATTGCTCCGCGCGGCCCGCCGCCATCTGGGCAACTCTGCTCATGAACGGGACACGGCGATCCCGCAAACACCCAAAACAGCAAACATTCTGCCGGTCGGAAGACAATAAATGGAGAATGGAACCTGGCGGCTGGCAGACCAAAAAGGGCCTGGATTCTCAAAATTGCGCTTTGCAGTTTCATTTTTCAAACTACCCTGAGTGTCAATGACAACGGATTCAAAAAGCCCGCCCGTCTGGCCTTTTCTCATAGTGGACATATTATTCCTTGCCTTGGGGGTTTTTATATTCCGACAAGCCAGCAAGCCAATGCTTTGGTGGGAAGCCGGCAGCCTGATACTTTGCGCCGGCCTGGGCGCGGGCGCGCTGATCACGCCTTTCCTGTGCCGCGCGGCCAACAGCCAATCCCTGCTCCAGGCTCAGAAACTGGCCGACGCCGCCGAGAAGATTCAACGGCTCGACCAATTGGCCAGTCAAATCAGCAACTCGACCGCCCAATGGCAAATCGTGCAGGACACGTCGGCCAAAACCGTTCAAACGGCCACCGAACTGGCCCAAAGCATGGCGGCCGAAGCCAAGGCCTTTGCCGAATTCCTGCAAAAAGCCAATGATGCGGAACGGATCCACCTTCGCCTGGAAGCGGACAAACTGCGCCGCGCCGAAGGCGAGTGGCTGCAGATCGTCATCCGCATCCTGGACCAGGTCCACGCCCTGTTCCAAGGCGCCGTGAAGTCCGGCCAGCCCGCCCTGGCCGAGCAAATCGGCCATTTCCAGAACGCCTGCCGCGACATCCCGCGCCGCGTTGGCTTGAGCGCCCTGAGCGCCCAATCGGGCGAACCTTTCGATCCCAAGCGCCATCAACTCATGCCGGATGCCCCGGCCTGGGAAAACGCGCTCATTCAGGACACCCTTGCCCCCGGCTACACCTACCAGGGGCAGATGGTGCGGCGGGCGTTGGTGCGGCTCCAGGAACCACCGCCACCTGCACCTGCACCTCCACCGTCCGCCTGAGCGCCAAGAAATGCAGCCAGGCGCTGGTCACTGGGCGGGTGTAAATGCGCGCGATGGCTTGGGCGTAAAGGGCGAGTTGCGGACGGTAGAAGTTGACTTTGGCCGGCAATTCCTCTTCCGCAAAACGGTCGGTTTTGAAATCCAGCACCCAGATCTCCTCCGGCATAACAACGGCCAAGTCAATGACGCCCTGCACCAGGATAAACTCCTGGCCGCCATTCGACTCGCCCAGTTCCTCCGGCGAGAATCGCGCCGTGAAAGGCAGCTCGCGGCGGATGCATTCCCGTTGCCCCAGCAATCGGGCTCCCAGTTCGGATTGCCAGAACGCCGCCAGCGCCTCGAAATCCAAACACGCCGTCTCGGCCCCTGATAAAACGCCTTGCCGCTCCAATCGCGCCGCTTCCTCGCGCAACTGAGCGACGCCGGCAACTTTGCCCAGCGAAACCCCCTCCAGAAACGCATGATGCGCGGAACCAATTTGAGCCGCGGACAATTGGCCCTCCTTCCTTTCCTGCCGCGGGAAGGAGGATTGGGCAAAGAGCGATGGGGGCTGATCCTCGTCCACGCCCGCCATCAGACGCCGCAACGCGGAAACGGAAGTCTTGGCCGTCCGGCGGGTCGCCGCCTCGAAGGGGTAGCGCCACTCCGCCAGCGCCCGCCCCTGGCGCAACAACTCCAAATCCAGGCCCGGGCAGGGAGGGACTTCCCGCCCTGTTGAGGCGCTTTTCCCTATGGCGCCGTCTTCAGGCTGTGACACTATCTGGCGGACTCTCTCCGGCTGCGCGGCCGCCGCTTCCTCCTCCTCATAAATCTTCCACGTCAGCAGCGCATTGCCGCCGTTGTGATCCAGGGCCTCGGTCCCAAATTGCCGCACAAGCCAGGCCCCCAGCCAATCCATGTAACTGCGGCCCGCCAGGATTTCCGTCGCGCCCACCCCGCGTGCCGCCGCCTCGGGCCATTTCCCGGAAATGGTTTTGTCGCGGGCGGAGCCAAACAGAATCAAACGGTCCGCCGCCCGGGTCAGCGCCACGTAGAGCAGGCGCAATTCCTCCCCGAAGATTTCCCGCTTCTGCCGGCGTTGGGCCAGCCAATGGGGCAGGCTGGGATAAAACTGGCGCCTTCCGGGCGGCTGGACCATGGGGCACAACCCAAACTCCTCGTCCAAAATCACCCGCCCGCGCAAATCGTCCAGATTGAACCGCTTGCCCAGATCGGCCAGGGCCACGATGGGAAACTCCAGCCCCTTGCTCTGATGGATGCTCATCAGCCGGACGGCCTCCTGCATTGGCCGCCCCGGCGGCTCCATCTCCACTTCGTTCTCCTGCTGCGCCTGCGCAAACTGGAGAAAACGGTACAGCCCCTCCCCGCGAAAACTGTCAAACTGCTGTGTCAACCATAGCAGCTGGGAAACATTCGGCCCCGCCTCCGGCATGCTCTCCCCGTACCTCGTCTCCTCCACGACTTTGCCGAGAAGTTGCGACACTCCCGCGACCCGCGACATGCGCCGCCAGGCGCGAAATCGTTCCAGGAAAACGCGGACGCGCTCCTGCCGCGGGTTGTCCGCATGCCAGCGCAGGAGCGCGGCCCACAATCGCCCCGTCCTTTGCGCCAGCCGGATGGCGGCCAATTCATCGGCCGTCAATCCAACCAGCGGCGAGCGCAGCACGGCCAGCAGCGGCAAATCCTGGAAAGGATTGTCCAGGACTTGCAGCAGACTGAGCAAATCACGCACTTCCAAGCTCTCGTAGAAACCGCCGCCCACGGCCGCCAGCGGCACTCCCAAACGGGCGAACTCCTTGACGTAAGATTCCGCCTTGCGCCGCGGCGAGCGCAGCAGGACCACCATGTCGCTCCACCCCGCTTCCCGCTCCGCCTGGCCGGCGATCCGCAGTTTCCGGCCCTTCAATTCCGCCAGGCGCCGCCCGACCAAGCGGGCTTCCTGCTCCGTGCCGGAGAGCGGCCCGGCGTCGGAAATCCCCGCCCCGCCAGGCTCCTCCTCCGGGTTGCGTCCCAGGCGGCGGAGATGCAATTCGACCGGCGGCGCCGATTCCCCGGAGGCCATTTGCGGGGCGCGTTCCTGGCGATTTCCGAAACGCAGCCGGGCCTCCTCTCCGTATTCGATCCCCCCCAATTCCGCGCGCATGAGCGTGCCGAAAACCGAGTTGACAAAATTGAGAATGCCTTGGTGACTGCGGAAATTGTCGGAAAGCGGCATTACCCGCCCACCGTCCTGGACGCGCCAGTCCTGCTGGCATTTAAGGAAAATGCGGGGATCGGCCAGGCGGAACCTGTAAATGCTCTGCTTGAGGTCGCCGACCAGAAAGCGATTGGCCTCCGCCCCTTCCCGGCCCAGGGCCTGGATGATCGCCTCCTGGGCGCTGTTGATGTCCTGATATTCATCCACAAAAATCAGGCGCAATTTCGCCCGCCATTGGGCGGCGATGGGGCTGGGCTGATGGTTCTCCACCAGCAGCCGCAGGGCGAACTGTTCGAGATCGTGGAAATCAACCCCCCCCGCCTCGGCTTTGACGGCCCGGTAGGCCTCGCCGAACTGGCGGGTCAAATCCAGCAGCGCCAGCATGGAGTGGGCCGACCAATTCCAATCCTCCACCAGCGGATCGCCCCCTTGCGCCGGGCAGACCGAGCGCAAAAAGCGCGCTTCGGAAAACATGTTTTCCATCGGCTTGCGCCAGTTGGGCTTGCCCTTCGGCTCCGCCATGCAAATCAATTGCAGCGCGTCGGCGAACTCCCGCCGCCCTGGATTGCGCGGCAGGCTCTCCAGCGCGGCGGCGCAATGGGCGGCGGCTTTGTTTTCCGCCGGCTGCCCGCGCGCCATCGCCAGCCAGGCCTGGCGCCGCTCTTCCAACTCGGCCATCAGCCAGTCGCGCCACTGATCGGGCGCGGTCCGCTCAAATCGCGCAATCTGGGCCACAAACCAGGCTTCCGGATCGCGCAAGGTTTGGGCGTAATGATGCAGGCGCAGAACCAGCGCGCGCGCCGCCAGGTCCGAATCGCCCCCCTGCGACTGGATGGTTTGCTGGATGGCCCTGGCGGCCGGGGTTTCGCGGCTGTAATTATTTTGCAACACCAAAACCAGCGCCTGCCGCTCCAGCAATTGCGCCCGCTCCTCCGGCAGCACCACCAGGCGCGGGTCCAGGCCCAGCGCATAAAAATGCTCGCGCACCAGGCGGAAACAAAAACTGTGCAAGGTGCAAATCCACGCCGTCTCCAGCAGGGCCAACTGCTCCGCCACGTGCGCGGACGGCGCCGCCGCGCCTATCTCCTTCAGCCGCGCGCGCAAGCGCTGCCGCATTTCCGCCGCCGCGGCCTCCGTGAAAGTGACCATTAAAACCTGGTCAATCGAGCCTGGGTTTTGCGCGTCGAGCAACCAGCCCAGGCAGCGGTCCACCAGCGTCCGCGTTTTGCCCGTCCCCGCCCCCGCGACGACGAGCACATTGCCACGCGCGGCCATGGCGGCCTCCTGTTGTGGCGTCGGTTTGCTCATACTGCGTCACCGGGCACTTGCATGATTTATTTTATGGCGACGCGCCGAGAGAAAGCCAACAGCAATTCTCGGGCAGATGACGATGAAGACCTTTTGGCATCAGGAGCGGACAAATCAATACAAATTGTCCGCTTGATTCCACCGGACGAATTTCAAGTATTGGTCAATCCGTGTTGACAAACAAAGCATTTGCGGCAACGTAAAACAGATGAATGTGTCATTGCCATCAGCCTTGGAAGATTTCGTCAGCCGCCAGGTCAAGTCCGGCGAATTTGACGATGCTGGGGAGGTTGTGCGCCAGGCGTTGCGTCTGCTGCGGAAGGAACAGGAGGCCAGGACCATGGAGGAAATGCGGACCGCCTTTGCCGGGGTTGACGAGGCTGGTGGCAAGGGCGAGCCGAGGGCAAAAGATCGCGCGCTCATCAGCAAGCTTATCGGGAACTACCGCTCAGGCAAACGCCGGGCATGACGGTCGTCTTTGACACAAACGCCATCGTCGATGGCCATCTTCTGGCCCCGCAGCACAGCGCGCCGCGCTTTAACGGGATTGGCCAAACGGCGGTTCCAAACCGTGGTCAACGCATCTGTGATGGAGGAATATGCCGCCATCACAGCCCGGCTTCGAGAAAAGCTGTTTTCAGACACCCAACCGTCAGGGGCACTGGCATGGATCGCCGCAAAATCCATACAAGTGGAACCGGTAACCCTCATCGGGAGACTCAGCCGCGATCCCGATGACAACTTGTTTGTTGCGACGGCTGTGGCAGCCCGATCCAGATTTCTGGTCAGCCAGGATCGCGACCTGCTTGTTCTGGGGAAGCCCTATGGCGTGGCCGTCGTGACGCCCGTCCAACTGGTGTGGCGCTTGCGGCTTTGAAGGAGATTCAAGCTCCGGCAACCTGGCCTTCGTCTGCATCCGTCCGGTCCAGCACGCGAAAGGCATGGGTCCAGGGATCAATGCGGCAGATGCCTTGATACTCACAGTGGTCGCACGCGCGGGCCGCGCCGTTTTGATATGGGTTCAACTCAATCTCGCCGGCAAAAATTCCGCGTCCCATCCGCACTAGGCTCTCCTCCACCTGATCGAGCATCCGCTGGAATTGAATGTGGTCCATCGGGTCGGGGACATTGGCGTACGGCTGGCCGTCTTTTGTCAGCCGGAAATTGAATTGCGTCCCCTTTACGGCCTTCCGGGTGTCCAGATGCGGCAGGGCGGCAAGATCGAAACGCCCGGAATGCTTGTAGGCCGCCTGCCAGGCCGGCTCTCCATCCCGCAAGACCTCATCCCGCGTTTCGCCCGGTTTGAAATTGCCGCGCAGATTGATGTAGAACACGCCCGCCGGGATCAGCCGCCTGACGCCGAAAAACTTCTCCGGCTCCGGCAGGCGGCGGAGCACGCTCAGATAGGCCGGCAACTGCAACTGGATTCCATGGCTGAGGAGCGCCGGCTCGAGTTTGCGCGCGCTGGATTTATAATCCATCACCACCACCAACGCCTCCAGGCCGCCGCCGGTCTTGCAAAGATCAATGCGGTCAATTCTTCCGCGGAAGGCGAGGCGATGGCCCGAACCCAAATCCAGCTCCCACGCCGGCAATCCGCCCGGCTCGACGCCGAAATCCACCTCCGCCGCGCACGGTTCAAATTCGTATTGACTCATCCATTCCGCCATGGCGGCCACGAAATCCTCCAACGACCCGGCCATGGTGCGCGCCGCGAAACGGGAGGCGGCGTTGGCGGCCAGCAGGCCCTCCTGGAAAGTGGGAATCAGTCGGGCGCAAATTTTGCCCATCCGCTGGCGCGCCTCGGCGGGGCTGAGATCGTGCCACGTTTTGTTGTCCTGCTGGAGCTGGTGGTGAAAGAGTTCCAGCGCCTTATGCTGGAAGCTGCCCTTCTGCCGGGCGTCCAACTCAAACAACCGGCGCTCCTCGGCCTGCAAGCCGACATTGACGAAAAACCGGAAGGCGCAGCCGGCAAAAAGTTCGAGGCGGCTGACGGATGTCCGCAGAACCGGTCCGTAGAGGCGGCCGGCCAGATTGGGCGAAAGCTGCTCCGGCAAGGTCCGGGGCGCCAAGAGTTCCATCCGCCGCCGCAACCCGGCCAGCGCGGGCAACTCCAACAGCTTCTGCCATCCCTGCGAAGCGGGCGCGCGCAGCAGCCTGGGCATCAACTCGCACGGATGCTCCGGCTCGGCGTTCTCAGGCCCGGAGAAGTTTTCCAGTTCCAGCCGCGGGAATAACTTCTGGAGATGCGTCACAAAAGGGGATGGATTGAGCGGCTTGCCCGCGGCGTCCTGTTGCGCCCAGGTCACCACCAGCCTCTCCCGCGCCCGTGTGCAGGCGATGTAACCCCAAAAGCGCTCGCGGCTGAGCAGTTGCCGCACCCCCAGGCCCAGCGCCAGCCCGCGCCCGGCCAGCTCCGCGCAATCCGACTCGGTCAGCAGATTGCGCGGCGGCGGGGGCGCGGGAAAAACCGATTCGTTCATCCCCAGCACCAGGGCGAGCTTCAAATCAGGATTGCGCGAGCGATCCACCGTCCCGATCAACACCTGGTCCAGCGCCGGGGGAATCACGCCGACGGTGAATCCGCCCAAGCCGGCCTCCAGCACGGCCAGCCATTCTGGAAGCCACAAGGCCTCGCCGGCGAACGCCAGCTTGAGATCATCCAGCCACGCGTTCATTTGCTGCCAGACAGTGGCGTTCAATTGGGGGTTGCCCGTGTCCGATTGCGCATCCGGAAGAAGCAATCCCGATCCAGCCTCTCCTTTGGTCAATGAATCCTCCACGCGCAGTTCCCGCCACAATTGGCGCAACGCTGCCGCCAGTTGCGGGCCGGTGGGGCGAAGCCGGCCCTCGCGGCTCACATTGCCGCGGAAGCGCAAAAACGGCGCCACCCATTGCTGCCGCAACCGTTCCGCCACGTCCAGTTTTCCATCCTCGTTTGGAAATGGCGTAGTCCATGCCGCCCCATTCCAGCCGCGGGCCAAGGCCTCGTTTTCCAGGCGGTCCACCGCCTCCTCGTCGTCGGAAACCAGCCCGGTCTTGAGCGCGCTGAACCAATCCTCATGCCGCCAGTCGTAGGCGGCCACCCGCAAGGCGTTGCGGGTCAGCTCCGCCAGCGGGTGATGCGCCGAGGGCTCGCGACGATCCAGAAAAAAAGGAATGCCGTAGCGCGAAAAAATCCGACGCAATGGGTCGTGATAACCCTCCAACGAACGGAGCACAACCGCGCACTCGCGGAACCGCCCGCCGCCGCGGACAAACTTCAAAATCTCGCGCGCGGCCAGGATGGCCTCGGCTTCCGGGTTCGAGCAAACCACCGCCCGCACCGCCCGCCGCATTTGAGTCTCAGCCCCGCTCCAGGGCATCGGCCGCGCCCAATTCTCCTCCAAATGGGCCATGACCGGGCACGCGGCGAACCGCCCCGGTTGCCGGTGGCGGCGGAGAATTTCCGTCTCCAATTCCACGCCCGGCACAGCCGCCAGCGTTTTCCAACAATCCTCCTGGGCCTGGCGGATGGCGGACCAGAGGGAAAGCCATGAATCCGCGCCGGGCGGGCGCTCGCCATCCACGCAAAAGGCCAGCGTCATGGCGCGGCACCAGGGCGCCAGGGCGGCCAGCAGGCCGGATTCTTGCGGTGTCAACTCGCCAAAACCGTCCAGCCAGACGGAGGCGGCCAGTCCTGCGCCATCCGGCGGCCGGTTCCCGGCGGCGGCGCGGCGGAGGGCGGCGGCGGCCAGAGCGGCCCGGGAGCCGGCGTCCTGAACATTATGTTTGACAATCCACTCGAGATAATCGCGTTGCAGCAGGGCCAGGTCCGCCAGTTTGCGGCGCAGCGGCTCGGTCAAACCCGCCCCCGCCGCCAGGGCGGACAACATTTCGGGAGAAATGCCGCGCTGTTGGAGTTCGCGCAGTTGGAGGCTCAACTCGCGCGCGAAGCCGCCCATGCCCGCGCTGGCGTGGAAAATGCGCAACTCCGCGCGGCGGCGGGCCAGGAGCGCGCGCAACACCATGACCCGGCCCTCTTCCGAAAGCAGCGGGGGCGACGGTTCGCGCAACCGGGCGAGCACAAACTCCGCCAGACGCTCAAAGGAAAGAATGCGCAGGCGGGTATAACCCGCCAGGCCCGCCTCGCTCAAAAGCTGTCGTTCCAACTGGAAGGTCGCCTGCTTGGGCGCGAGGAAAATCAGCGGCGGCCCCTCTGGATTCTCCCGCAACGCGGCGCGAATATTCGCCACGCACCGGAAGGTTTTCCCGGTGCCGGCCGGACCAAGGAGAAAGCGCGCCTGCATGCCATCTATGTCCCCCAAAACCGTCCCGGAGGAAAGCAAATACCCTTCAACAAATATGAAACGCGCCCTTGCCCTGTTCTCCCCCGCTGTTTGCCTTGTCAGGCGGCGCGCCGAGGGCTATTTTGCCGCGCAGATGAAGCAGAAGGCTTACGCCGCCGCCGGGGTTGATATTGACCTAGGCAACAGAGTCAAAGCCACGCTGCCGCAATTGCTCGCTTCCACGCGCCGCCGCGAGGTGCTGGGCAAGGTCGGCGGCTTCGGCGGCCTTTTTGCCCTCGACACCCGAAAATTCGAGCAGCCCGTGCTGGTCTCCAGCACCGACGGCGTGGGCACCAAGTTGAAGATCGCCTTCGCGATGAACCGGCATGACACGGTCGGCCAGGACCTTGTCAATCATTGCGTGAACGACATCGCGGTGCTGGGGGCGGAACCGCTTTTCTTTTTGGATTACATCGGCACCGGGCGGCTGCTGCCCGATGTGTTCACCCAGTTGATCGCCGGCTTTGCCCGCGCCTGCGCCGCCAATCATTGCGCGCTGCTGGGCGGGGAAACCGCGCAGATGCCCGGCTTCTACCGGCCCGGCGAATACGATCTCAGCGGCGCCATTGTCGGCGTGGTGGAACAATCCCGCATCCTCGACGGCAAGAGCATCCGGCCCGGCGACGCGGTGATTGGTCTGGCCTCGAGCGGCCTCCACACCAACGGATATTCGCTGGCCCGGAAAATTTTCTTCGAGCGGTTGAAACTAAAGCCGGGCAGTTTCATGCGGGAATGGAACTGCACGCTCGGCGAGGAATTGCTCAAGGTGCATCTGAGTTACGGCCCGCTGGTGCGGAAGCTTCTGAGGAAATTCAACCCCGCCGGCCGCGGCGCGGACGTTGGGGTGCGGGGCCTGGCGCACATCACCGGGGGCGGTTTTATTGACAACATTCCCCGCGTGCTGCCGCGCCGATGCGATGCGCTCATTCGCAAAGGTTCCTGGGAGATGCCGCCGATATTCCAATTCATCCAGGCCAAAGGCGGCGTCGCCGAGGCCGAGCTTTACCAGGTCTTCAACATGGGCGTCGGCATGACGGTGATGGTGGCCGGAGACCAGGCCGGGGCGGCGCTGCGGTTTATTCGCGCCCAAAACCAGCGAGCCTGGCTGATTGGGGAAGTGGTTCCTGGCGCCGGAATCGCGCGCCTGGTTTGATGCCACACCGACTATGAACATATTTGAAGAATTGGAATGGCGCGGTTTGGTGGCCGATTGCACGGACGCGCCCGAATTGCGCCAGCGCCTCCAAACCCCGGTCACGCTCTATTGCGGTTTTGATCCCACGGCGGACAGTCTGCACGTGGGCAATCTGGTTCCCTTGCTGGCCTTGCGCCGGTTCCAACGGCTGGGGCACCATCCCATCGCCGTGGCTGGCGGGGCGACCGGGTGCATCGGGGATCCCAGCGGCAAGACGGCCGAGCGCGCGCTCTTGAGCCGGGAGATGCTCGACGCCAACATTGCCAGCGTCAAGAACCAGTTGCGCCGCCTGCTGGACTTCGATTCCAAAACCAATCCCGCCCAGCTGCTGGACAACGCGGAATGGACGCGCCCGGTGAGCTATCTGGATTTTCTGCGCGAGATCGGGAAACATTTTTCTGTCAATCAAATGGTGGCCAAGGAGAGCGTGCGCGCGCGGATGGACGACCGCGAGTCGGGGATCAGCTACACGGAATTCAGCTACATGCTGCTGCAATCGTTCGATTTTTATCACCTGCGCAAGGAATTCAACTGTGAATTGCAGATCGGCGGCTCGGACCAATGGGGCAACATGACCGCCGGGTCCGATCTCATCCGCAAAAAGCTGGGCGCGGGCTCCTTTTGCCTCACCCTCCCGCTGATCACCAACACCGACGGCACAAAATTCGGCAAGACCGCCGCCGGCGCCGTCTGGGTGGATGCGGCCAAAACCAGCGTCTATCGCTTCTACCAGTTTTGGATCCGCACGGACGACCGGGATGTGGAGCGTTACCTCAAGTATTTCACCTTCCTGAGCAGGGAGGAAATCGCCGCGCTAGCCCAGGAACACACGCTAAGACCCGAAGCGCGCGTCGCGCACAAGGCGCTGGCCCAGGCGATGACCGATCTGATTCACGGCCCCCAAGCCACCGCCGAAGCGATGCGCGCGAGCGAAATCCTTTTCGGAGGCGGACTGGAAGGCATTTCAGAAAACACTTTCAACGAAATCGTCGGCGAGGTTCCCGGCAAGGAACTTGAAAGGAACAAGCTCGACGGGGCAGGCGCGCCGCTGGTTGAGCTTCTGGTCCTCAGCGGTCTTTGCCCCTCCAAAGGTCAGGCGCGGAAAGACATCGAGGGCGGCGGTGTTTATATCAACAACACGCGCGAGGCCGGCCCCCAGCGCCTGGTCACCGCCGCCGAGCTGCTTTTCGGCAAGCACCTGTTATTGCGCAAAGGCAAGCGCAACTACGTCGTCCTCACCGTGAGGATTTCATAACTATTTCGAGCAACACGACTACGCCGCAGATAAACGTGATTCAGCGAATCTCATGCAAACCTTCCTGGCGGCGTATAAGGAAAAGCGAATGGAAATCCTTGACACGGCCTTTTACAAGGCACCGAAGACAATATCGATGTATCTAGAGCATTTCAATAAATAGTGTAGCCATTTTAGAGAAGTGTGGTATGGTCTGTCCATGCGAACGCTTTCTTTGGATCTCCGTGAACGAATCCTTGTTTCCTACGACCGTGGCGAGGGCA
>JBEKOF010000076.1:0-17373 GCA_049522055.1 Verrucomicrobiota bacterium
CCCCGCACAGCCATCGCGGGCCGGTTTCCGGGACGGGCCGGCGCGGCGTCTGGCGCCGCAGTATCTTGTGGTAAATGCCGCGCAAGGAAAACCGCCGCCGCAATTCCTCCACCCAGCCGCGCTGCCCTTCGCTCAATTCCGCCGCCGATTCCGCGAGCAAATAATCCCCCAGCCGGTCCACCCTCAATCCGGGCCAGCCGTCGGCCGCCCCATGCACCAGGCGGTACGCATCGGTGGCCGATGCGTCTATCACCGCCGCACGCAACGTCCAGCGCGCATCCGCCGAAAAATCCGGCGCCGCCTCGAATAAAACCGCTTCTCCCGTGGCGGGATGGCGCAGGCCCAGTTGCGCCGCGTGCAGATAAACCCGCCCCGCCGGCGTCCCTCCGTAGAGCGTGTCCCCCAATATCGGAAACCCCCGCGCCGCCGCCTGCGACCGGATCTGATGGGTTCGGCCCGTCAGCGGTTGCGCTTCCCACACAAAACAGCCTTCCCGCCCGCTTCGGGAGGGGCGAGCGCCCGCGAGACCCTGTTGCGCTTCCCGCACAAAACAGTCTTCCCGCACACCGCTTGCCAGATCTTGGCCTTTGGACAGGGTGAATCTCGTCACCGCCTCCTGGCCTTCGGCCCCGGTTGGCCGGCTCAGTTGCTTCTCCCCGGCCCGCGTCAGCCACGATTTCACCGTCACATGGCTAAAGGAGGTCTGGCGGTCCGTCAGGAAAATATATTTCTTCCGCGCCGCGCGCTGCTCGAACTGCCGCGTCAGCGAGCGGTTGGCCGCGGCGGTTTTGCCAAAGACCATCACCCCCGAAGTTTCCTTGTCCAGCCGGTGGATAATGGCCAGCCCGGCCCGGCTGGGCAGGCTGTTTTTCAGCCATTCGTACAATCCCTCCCCGGCGAAGGGCGAAGGCGCATGCGTGTTCAGCCCCGGCGGCTTGTTGACTGCCAGCAGGTGCTCATCTTCAAAAAGAACCACGAATCCTAGCTCTTCTTTTTCCCCTTGGAGGCCAGCTTGTAGGTCAGCGTCTTGTTCCGCCTCTTCGAGCCGGCATACTTCCGCGCCCATTCCCGGTTGGCGATGGCGTGCTTGAGACAGTGCCACGCCGTCACCCTCTTCTCCCCGCAAATCACGCACCGGCCTTCCTTGGCCCGGCGCAACTGCCATTTCTGCTGCCGCGATATCGGCAATTCTGTGAACTCGTCAATGATCTTCTTGCGTGTGTATGTGCTCGGCTTGTTTTTTTTCTTTTTCATAAATCAGCGTTTCACGGCCTTGGCGCTTCCTTTGTACCCGCGGCGCACCCGCAACGGCGCCGCAAAGCCCTTGATCAACCCGTGCAGCGCCGCATACGCCCGCGGCAGCTCCGCCGCCGACACCTGCCGCAGCGCCTCCACCAGTTTCCGCTCCGCCGCCGACATGTGCGCCCCGGGATTCTCCTTCAATTGCATCGTCTTGGCGTTCATCGCGTCCGGCCGCTGCGTGGCCACCAGCAGCTTGAACAGCGCCAGCGTCGTCGTGCTCGGTTTCACCGTCAGATTCGGGTTCACCAATTGATTGACCGCGCCGGACGTCATGCAAAGCTGCCTTGCGGTCTCTGCCTGCGTCCAGCCCATCACGTTCATCAAATTGACAAATTCCTGTTTTAATGGGTCCATGGCGTTATAGGTTGCTTTTTTTCTAAGTTTCATTTCGGCTATTTTCGTGCCTCTGTCATTTTACTCGCTAAGCGTATGACAAGGCATACCAGAACAAAAGCAGAAAATTCTAAAATTGCAAGATATTTCTACACTACACCTGGCCCCGGGGGCGCTTCTCCGCGCCGCCGCCGGGCGATTTGCCCATTCCTTCCCCTCCGCCCAGGGGGAGGGTTGGGGTTGTAGCGGCGGTCTATGACCGTCGCATTTCCATTCCCTCGCCCCGCTTGCGGGGAGAGGGTCAGGGAGGGGGGGCGTCCCCTCCACAGCAATGTGCGTCCACGATACACGCCCTGCCCCCTGCAGTGCTATCCACGAGAATCGCGCATTCTCGGCAGAGTTTTCCGAATCGTCTTGCTGAATGGCAAATGACAAATTCTCGATGACAAATTTTCAATTCAGACCCAGCGCTTTGGTTGCGGCGTCAGGCGCGCTGTGCCTTCCCTCGCCCCCCTCCCCGCCCTCAATCCGTCTCGCCCCCCTCCTGGCGTCGCCCGGGCGGCCTCAAGACCCGCCTCAGGCTCCAACCGGGCTGCCCCGTCCCATCCGCCCCCGCCGGCTCGCGGATGGACTCGGCGGTCATGCCAAGCCGCCCCCCTCCCCGTCCCGACCCGCTTCCTTCATCCCGCCCATTCCGGTTTGCACGGGTCCCCGGCGAAAAAAGTTGCATGTAAGCTAAGTTTTTCCTTGACAAACTTATTTTCTATGCTACCTTTCTGCCTAAGTATATGACAAAGAACATAGAACGAACCCAAAAAAATCGAAAAATCGCGCGCAATTTCCCCGCCGTCCCCGGCGGCTTGACCCCCTCCGCCGCCTTTGCCGTCCTCAGCCAGCATGTCCTTTCCAGCCTGCCCGCTTCCCCGGTCCGGCGTGAAAACCTCCTCCGCGCCCTGGTCTGCTGCGCCCCCCAAAGGGACTCCCTGGCCCGCCGCCTCCGGGTTTTGGACTGGCAACTCCTCCAATCCCGCCGCCTGGCTTCCCTCTCCACCCCCAAAGCCACCCGCCCATGAACGCCCTCATCCCTCCCGGCCCCTCCGGCGGCCCCTCCCTTGCCCCGCCCCCGCCATCCACTCCCTTGGCTGGCCGGGCTTTGCTCACCGCCATCACCTGGATGCCCCGTTGATCGGCGTGGATTCCGCCCGCCTGGCCCTCCGTTGCGGCGAGGACGACATCCTGGAGTGGATTCTTTCCGGCGACCTGGAGTGGGCCCTTGATCTCCGCCGCCTCCGCGCCCGGCGCGCCTGCTGCCGCATCCTCACCGAGTCGGTTGTCCTCAAGCAGCGCCGCGAAGGCCGCCTCACCCCGCGCGAACGGGAAGCCCAGCGGCATCATCCGTTCCTCGATGTTTTCGACGCCATGTTCAAGCATCACCGCCCCTTTCTTCTCAGCAGCGAACTGGCACGCGTTTGGAACTGCGGCGCCTCCCACATCCACAACCTCACCCGCGACGGCTTGCTGTCCGCCGTCGAAAAGAATCACGCCCTGCGCCCGGTCTTCCATTTCCCGCGCGAAAATGTCTTTGCCTTCATGCTATCCAGGAGAATGAAATAATATGAAAACAAATCGAATCAAGAACACCCAGCCCCTCATCCGCACCCGCGAAGCCTTGGAATCCCTCATCGGCGAAATCGCCGCCATCAAAAACCGCCAGCGCCTCCTCACCGCCGCCATGGATGAGCAAATCCAGTCCATCCGCGGCCAATTCGAGCCGGAGCTGGCCGCCCAAAACCAGAGCCTCGAAGAAAAAATGGAACACGCCCGCGTCTGGTCCGAGGCCAACCCCCAGGAATTCGGCGCCGGCCGTTCCATCCAGACCGTCCACGGCGTCCTGGGCTGGCGCATGGGCGGCCCCTCCTTGCGCACCCTCGCCGGCTGGACCTGGGATCGCGTCAAAGAAACCCTCAAAGCCGCCAACGCCGTCTCCTACATCCGCGTCAAAGAAGAGGTCAACAAACAAAACCTCCTGGCCGATCGCGAGTCCATCGGCGTCGAAAAACTGCGCGACATCGGCCTCCGCGTCGTCCAGGAAGAGACCTTCTTCGTCGAGCCAAAACTCACCGAAATCCCCGCCCCTCCGCCAGCCCACTCAATCCTACTAAAGCCCAATCAAGGTTAGTCGCGTTATTTTTTATGTCTCCCAATCCCAAAATCGGAGCAAACCACCCCATGCGCGACCGCCGCCTTCAAAGTTATCCGGCCACAAAAAAATGCGAATCCCGAGCCAGATGCTTATGAATCAGGAACTTAACCCCAACTGCGGCAACGCTTGGAAGCCGCGCTTGAGCCTTGCGGCAACTTCATCTAATCTTGTCACACATGAAACCCCGCGCAATTCCTCTGGGAGTGAATAGGAGAACAATCATAATATGGTGTCTCTCGCCGGCCTTGATGGCCCTCACCGCCTTCGCCCAAGGCCTCCCTGCGACCAATGCCGCCATCACCGCCGCGGCCGGGGCTTCCCCGCCGCCGCCGCGTCTGTATTGCGATGCCGGCGTGGACCGCGACCTGGTCATGCCCGGAAAAACCTACCTCACAGGATATGCCGGCTACACCAACCCAAAATCCCCGCCGCCCGGACGGCGCGGTCCCGCGGCCACAACTCCAACCGCCCCCGGCTTGCCCGCCACTGTGGCCTGGAGCAAGGAATCAGGCCCGGGAACCGTCACCTTTGCCGACCCGCGCGCCGGCGTCACCACCGCCACCTTCTCCGAAACCGGCACTTACATCCTCAAACTCTCCGCCCGCAACGCCGAGACCAACCTCGCCTCCACCCTCACCGTCAAAGTTCAGGACCCCCCTCCCAAAGACCGCCTCGACGTGGTCTATACCAAAAACTACCAGCTCGACAGCCCCCTGTGGAACGACCGCGCCAAGTCCTTGATCGTCGGCTGGATTCCCCATTGCATTGACGAGATCAACGACCCAAACCTGAAGGAGGGCGGCATCAACAACTTCATTGAGGCCGGCAAGAAACTGCGCGGCGAACCGGCCAAATTCCATGTCGGCTATCCTTTCGCCAACGCCTGGGTCCACCAAACCGTCGAGGCCATCTGCCTGGCGCTGATGCTCGATCCCAAAGGCGACCCCGACATCCTCCAGGCCCGCCAAAAAATGCGCGACACCCTCGACCAGTGGATCCCGATCATCCTCGCCGCCCAGGAACCCGACGGCTATCTCCAAACCCGCTTCACCCTCGGCGCCGCCGCCGACCGCGGCCGCCCCGTCTTTCATTGGGACCCGCGCACCCGCGGCGAACACGAAGGCTACGTGGCCGGCTACTTCCTCGAATCCGCCATCAACCACTTCACCATGACCGGCGGCAAGGACACGCGCCTCTATGACGCCGCCAAAAAACTCGCCGATTGCTGGGTCGCCAACCTCGGCCCGGGCAAAAAAAACTGGTTCGACGGCCACCAGGAAATCGAACAAGCCCTCGTCCGCTTTGGCCGCTTCGTCAACGACAACGAAGGCCGGGGCCGGGGCGACTCCTACATCGCCCTGGCCAAATTCCTCCTCGACTCCCGCGCCGGCGGTTCCGAATACGACCAGAGCCACCTTCCCGTCACCCGGCAGTACGAGGCCGTGGGCCACGCCGTCCGCGCCGCCTACACCTATTCCGGCATGGCCGATGTCGCCGCCGAAACCCGCGACACCGATTACCAGAGCGCCGTCCTTTCCCTGTGGGACAATATTATCAATAAGAAATATTACGTCACCGGCGGCATCGGCAGCGGCGAAACCTCCGAAGGCTTCGGCCCCAACTTCTCCCTCCCCAACAACGCCTACTGCGAATCCTGCTCCAGTTGCGGCCTCATCTTCTTCCAATACAACATGAACCTCCTCTCCCACGACGCCAAATACGCCGATCTCTACGAGGAAACCCTCTTCAACGCTCTCCTCGGCGCCACCGATCTGGACGGCCGCAACTTCTATTACGACAACCCCCTGCTCGGCGGCCGGCGCGCCCCCTGGAACCAATGCCCCTGCTGCGTCGGCAACATCCCCCGCACCCTCCTGATGCTTCCCACCTGGACCTACCTCAAGGGCCCCGACTCCCTCTACGTCAACCTCTACCTCGGCAGCTCCATCAACGTCGGAAAAATCGCCGGCGCCGACATTCAAATCGTGCAAAAGACCGACTATCCCTGGAGCGGCTGGGTTTCCCTCACTGTCAACCCCAAAGACTCCAGGACCTTCACCATTTATCTGCGCGCCCCCAATCGCGGCGCCAGCCAGCTCTACACCCAAACCCCCGCCGTCAACGGCCTCCTTTCCCTCTCCGTCAACGGGCAGAAAATAACCCCAAAGATCGAGAAGGGTTACGCCGCGATCACCCGGCTTTGGACCGCCGGCGACCAAATCAACCTCCTCCTGCCCATGCAAGTCCAGCGCGTCACCGCCGATCCCAGGATCGCCGCCGACCAAGGACTGCTCTGCCTGCGCTACGGCCCCCTCATCTTCAATGTCGAGCGCGCGGACAACGTGAACCTCGACGCCCCCATCGGTCCCGCGCCCTTGACCACCGCCTGGCGGCCCGATCTCCTTCACGGCGTCATCACTATCAATGGCGCCTGGGCCGACGGCAGTCCCCTCCTGGCCATCCCCAACTTCGCCCGCAACAATCGTCTGGACCAGCTCGCCGCCGTCCCTCCCTCGGCGGGAACCAACGCCACCCAGCCCTTTGGCCCCGGCGGCCGGAGCCGTTCCCAAGTCTGGTTTCGCGCTGGACCCCCCAACATCCTCCAATAATCTGCCCTTTTCAGCCCGTCCCTTTTCGCCATTCCCTCCAATCCTCCTGCGTGGCCTCCGCCATCACCTTGGCGGCTTGGCCCAGCCACTTCGATTTCCGCCGCCGCAAATCTTCCCGCACCGCCGCCCGGGCGCGGCCCGTGCCCAAATGGATATTGGCCAGCTCCCGTCCCATCGCCCGCAACAACCTTTCCTTGTCATGGTCGCGCGGCAACTGCCCCAACTCGATCCGGCTGCAATAGGGCGCCAGCCGCCGCATCAGCCATCCCTCCAGCACCTTCAGAAACGGATCCGGCGCGCGCACCGCGTTGGACAAAATCTGCGCGTAGTAAATTTCCTTGTTCGACAACCCGCCTGCCCAGGCGCAGGCCGACGGCAGCAACGACTTCGCCTCCCGCACGATTTTTCCCCCGCGCCAATCGGCAATCGCGGTGAATCGCTCCCGCCCCAGGCTCCCCATCCCCACCCGCCGGTGCGCCACCCGGAATGCTAGGCCCTCTTCCGGCATCGCCTTTTTGAGCATCAACCGGACCTTCACCGGCGCCGGCTTGGCCGGCGGCAGCGCCGCGATTTTTTCCCAGAACACTTTCGGATCTCGCAGCCGGCTGGTGACCGCCTCCCGCAGCCAGGGATGCTTCTCGGCCAGCACAAACGGTTCGCCGCCATCCTCCAAACCTTTGCTGTAACCCTCCAGGATCGCCCCGCAAGTATTGGCCGGGTCCAACGCCACATCGCCCAGCTCAATGGCCAGCCAGGCGCTGGCGGCCAGCCGCACCAGGTCTATCGTGTACGGCAGCGGAAACGCCTCGTCGAAATCATTGATGCCCCACACCAGCCGCCCCTCGCTGTCGCGCCACGTCCCGTAATTCTCCACGTGCAAATCCCCCACCGCCAGCACGCCGGGCGCGGCGGCCGTCTTGGGGCAAAGCGCCGGGAAAAGCTGCATCCACCGGTAGAACGTGGCGCGCAGAAACCCAAACGCGTCCTGCCTCATCAGCTCGTGCTTGGCCGCCAGGTCGCTCGGCACCACGCGGATGTGCCCGGCCAGCCATGTCTCGTACCGCTCGGTCGCCTGCTGGATGTTCATCCTGCCCATCATTCAGGATGCGCGCCGCCTTGTCAGTTCAAAACTCTCCTGCAGTGCCATCCACCAGAATTGCGCATTCTTGGCAAAGTGTTCCGAATCGTCTTGCTGAATGACAAATGACAAATTCTCAATTACAGATTCTCAATTCAGAACCAGCGCTTTGGTTGCGGCGTCAGCCGCGCCAAGTCCCCTCCCCAATTTGGACGAAGGCCCGCGACCGGGCGGCGACAGTGTATATCCTGTAGGCAACTCCCCCTCCGGCCGCCCTTGCGCTTTCCCGGTTAAGGTTTAACTTCCAGACCAGGCGGCCAAAGTCGCCTTTTGATTTTTTGCTTTGATTTTTTAAATCTTTAACTTTGTGAAATATGATCGCCACACAGATTCGCCAAAAGGACGCGTTTTTTTACTTCGCCTCCTACCCCTCGGAGTCGTTGCTCGAAAAAGTCCGCTTTATCAGCCGCTTCTATGACGAGGAAGGCGGCGAGATCAAGCCCGCGCCCGCCGCGGCGGAGGACGATGTCACCCAATTCATCGGCAAAATCGAGCGCAGCGACAAGGCTTTTCAGCGGGAGCTTTCCTCCGCCAAGGTCGGGGCCATCAGCAACTTTTACGAGACGGCCATCACCCAGCCGCCCATCCCGGGCACCGTGCTCCTCTTCACCCCGCAAAAACTGCGCTTCGAGGCCTGGACCGACGGCTCGGGCGTGGGCCGCTTGCACGAGCCGGAGGAGAAATATCTTATTATTGACGGCCAGCACCGCCTGGCCGCGCTCAAGTTTTACGAACGCTCCCATCCCGGCGAGGCCCGCAACATCCACGTCCCCTGCGTCATCTTCGACGGCGCCAGCGAGGATTTTGCCGCCGAGATGTTTGTCATCATTAATTCCACCCCCACCCGCATCAACAAGAGCCATCTCATTGATCTCTATGAGCGCGTTTCCTGGGCCGAGCCGGACCGGCGTTTCGCCGCCCACATTTCCCAGATGCTCTACAGCCAGGCCGACAGCCCGTTGCGCTACCGCATCAACCGCCTGGGCGGCCGCAGCAAACAGGAAAAATGGATCCTCCAGGCCGAGCTGTTCCACGAAATCCACCGCTGGATCCATCAAGCCTGGGCCATAATTCAACCCGAGGGCGCCGACAAACGCGCCGCCGCCCTCTATTACGCCATGCTCCGGGATTTCCTCAAGGCCGCCGCCCAAGTCTGGGGCGGGTCCTGGGGCGACCCCGGCTCCATGATCACCAAGCCCGTCACCATCAAGGCCATGGTCCGCGTCTGCGCCGACCTCGCGGCGCAGGATGCTGACCCGGAAGAAAACCGGGTGGAGCGGTGGCACCGGCGGCTGGCGCCCTGGGGCGAGCAGGCCCGAAATTTCCGCAACGAGGGCTTTTACGAGCGCTTTCCCGCCAAGGGCCAGATTGAACGCGTTTCCCGCATCCATCGCGAGCTGGCTAAAATCGCCGCCATTCCTCCCCGCCGCGGTTCACGGCCCTGACCTTGCCGCCGGCGTCGGCGGCTGGAACGCCGACACGATTTTGGGGCGTGTCATGAAGAAAATGAGAAGCCCCGGGTAGGCCAGCGAAATCACCACCCCCACCGCGGAGCTGACGGCCGCAATCCCCACCACCACCGCCGGGGCGTTTTGGAGCGCCTTCTGCAGCATCGCTCCCAAGGCCGTGTACAGCACAATGAGGTTGGCAACCACGAAGATCATTTTATAAATCGCGTATGCGATGGAACCAAGCCTGGCCCAATTCTTCAGGAGCAACAGCCCGATTCCCGCCGCCAGCAGCGCCACGCTGGCCACCCCCTCCAGGGGAATGGAGATGTCGCGCCAAAGAATCACTGTCGGGTTTTTGTTCATCTCGTCCATGAAGGCCATCATGGAGTTGAGCGTCGGATTGGGCGTTTGCGTGGCAAAGGACTCGAACATCTTCTGTGTCAGCAAGCCGGCCAGACCCAGCAGCCCAAAGCCGATGTTCAGGATGCCGAAAATCATGACTGAGACAGGGCGTTCCCTCATATTTTTATTTCCACACTTAAAGCGACCGCTTCCAGCGCCAAAGCATACGAGCTTCCAACCCCAAGACAACGGGAAAGTCGCGCGGAACGCCGCCGGGCGTGGGGAATGGCCAGGTTTTTTGTCTCGTTTTGCTGTTGGGCGGACATATATGATGGAGAGCGATAGATTGAAACAAATCCCTGACGCCGGTGTCTTATTGAACATGAGGACAAAATCCCGCCGAGCGTTCACCTTGCTTGAACTGCTCGTGGTCATTGCCATCATTGCCATCCTGGCCTCCTTGCTCTTGGGCGCGTTGAGCAATGCCAGGAATCACGCCGGCAAGGCCACCGACATGGATAACCTCAGGCAGATTATGATTGCGGTCCACCTTTACGCCTCGGATCAAAATGACGTGCTGCCTCCGCCCAACTGGGACAACGGAGGTTTCCCCGGCCCGCAAGGCACCAACACCGGCTGGCTTTACGCCGTGGATTTGCTCGCCGCCGTCGGCGACCCGTCCAAATTCCAGGTGGACACCGGCCTGCTCTGGAACACGTTGCACAACCCGAGAATTTATTTTTGCCCCATGGACAATTCCAACCTCCCCAACTTCCAGCTCCGGCCGCAACAGATTTCCACTTATGCCATGAACGGCGGGGTCGTGGGCTATATGGACATGGTTTATCCGCCGGAGAAACTGGGCGCGATGTGGTCCGGGGCCTGCGCTTTTTGGGAAACTGACGAGAATTTCCCGCAATACTTCAACGATGGCGCCAATTATCCCCCCGAAGGCGTCAGCGGACGGCATCTGGCGGGCGGCGTGCAGGCCTTGTTCGACGCTTCGGTCAGTTATGTCAAAACGAATTTCTGGTACCAGGACGCCGCCTCCACCAATAAGAACCGTCTCTGGTGTTACCCCGAAACCGTCAACGGTCGGGGAGCGGGCGCCGATTTCCCGGGGCTTTAGCTCCGGCTTGGCCCGCCGCCGGCGTTCCGGGCGCCCGGCCCCGGTCTTTCCGCCGGCAATTTGCGGGGCTTTCTTTCACGGCGGTGGACGCAGCGCCAGGCATGTCAATCCGATGGCCGGCGCCGCCGAATTTCCCGCACCGAGTCGGCCACCCAATCCAGGTACCGTTCGGCCCCGGCGCTAATGGGCAGCGCCAGAAATTCTGGCGTGTCGTAGGGATGCTTTTCCAATATCAGCTTCTCCAGCCCGGCCAGACGGCGCCGGGTGGTTTTGAAAATCATCAGAACTTCCCGGCCCTGCTCGATTTTTCCCCGCCACCAGTAATGGGATTCAATCCCCGGAGCCAGATTAGCGCAAGCCGCCAGCCGCGCCTCCAACGCCGCCCGCGCCAGCAGCCGCGCCGCCTTGCGGCTCGGCGCCGTCACCAGAACTATGGAGAATTGGGTCAGCTTGCGCATGTCACACCTACTGCCGCGGCTGCAGTGAAGGCGGAATTCTCAACCTCCCTGCGGCGGCTCGATCAGTTCTATCTCGTAACCTTCCGGCGCGTCAATAAACGCAATGCCGCCTTGCCCGGGCCGCGCATGCGGGCCGTCGGAGTACCCCAGGCCCAACGCGGCCAGATGCCGGCCGAATTCCTCCAGGCTGTCCACCTCGAAGGCCAGGTGCGTCAAATCCGCCTGAACCTTCACCGGGCCGCTTTGCGGAAAAAAGCAAATCTCAATCAACTCCTCGCTTTGCGGCGCTTTGAGAAAGACCAATTCCGAACCGCGCGATGATTTATGCCGGCTGGTCTCCGCCAGGCCCAAAACTACCTTGTAAAACCGGACCGTCTTCTCCAAATCGTTGACCCGGTATCGGGTGTGCAGCAGTTTCTTCGCAATCATGCCATCATCATACCCGGCTGGCTGCCGTCTGCAATCTGGAATCCCAACACGGAATGGAAAAACGATTGGCCCGCGCCGCGCTTGCGCCTGAGGGCGCGATGATATAAAAAGTTGTGATGCGACAAACATGGCTTGGTCTGCCGCTCTTTCTGGCAGTCGTTTTCCATTGCCGGACTGCTCTCGGACAGATTGATCCGGAGACCCGCAAGCTTTTCCAATTCGGTTACAACCAGTCCTTGATCGGCGCTTCTCCCCTTGCCGGTTATGCGTTTTATTATCTCAACGAGCCTGACTACCCCGGCACCAACATGACCCTGCGCCTGGCCGTCGCTCCCGTTTATCTGGATTCCGAACTGGGTTTCAAAGGCGCCCTGGGGCCGGACACCGATCTGGGCCTGGGCCTGGCGGGCGGCGGTTTCGCCGACAGCTACTTCGAATTCCACGACGGCAAATACCTCCGCGCCGACTCCTTCACCGGCCACAGTGCCGAAGTGTCCGCCTCCGCCTACCACCTCTTCAACCCAGGCCGGCAAATTCCGCTCAACGGCATCCTGCGCGTCCGCGAACATTTTTCCTTCTTTGAGAGCGATGACACCACGGGCAAATCCTTCGTCCTGCCGGACGATCCCGCCATGACGGCGGTGCGGATGGGGCTGCGTTGGGGGGGGCGGGAGCCGCTGATACAACCCGATCTGGCCATGGAACTCTCCGCGTGGTGCGAAAGCCAGTTTCGCGCCGATTCCGGCCCGTACGGCAATCAGGGCGACCGGACCTTGGAAGAGTTCTCCCAGTTGCTCTGGGCGCGCGGCCTGTTCATTTACACCCTGCCCGAATCCAAACAAAGCTTCAGCCTCAGCCTGACCAGCGGCACCAGCGACCACGCCGACCGCTTCAGCGCCTATCGGCTGGGCGGCAATCTGCCGTTAAGCTCCGAGTTTCCACTGCTCATTCCGGGCTATTTTTATCAGGAATTGAGCGCCCGGTCTTTTGTCACCGCCAGCGGGGAGTATTCCCTGCCCCTGGACGCCGCCAAACAATGGAGCTTCATCACCTACGGCGCGATCGCGGAATTGGATTATTTGCCGGGTCTCGCCCAGCCGGGCCGCATGAATTCCGGCGTCGCAATTGGACTCGCCTACCGCCCCGCCCGGGGCAGTTGGCAGTTTCAGACCAGCTACGGCTACGGTTTCGAGGCCATCCGCGATGGCGGGCGGGGCGGGCAAAACATCGGCCTCCTGGTCCAATTTGATTTGGAAGCCCATCACCACGCCAATCTCCTCGCCGCGCCGGCCAATCCCAACGAGTCCCGCGGCTTGTTCCACTTCTTGCAAAATCTCTTTTAAAATTCTTCTCCCTCTCCTCGCCGGGCGGGCGCGCCGGGCATTGCGCAAAATGCCGCCGGCGGATGGCGCGCCTCACAACCGCGCGACCAGCAACTCTCGCTGGTAGGCCAGTTCCTTGGGCAGCTCGGCGTGCAGTTTGAATGACAACTCGTCGTTGGGCAGCGCTTCGCGGTGCCACTCCGCCAAATTGATTTCCTGCGCCTTGGCCAGGTTGTGGCTATCGAAGTTCTTCATGCCGCCCAGATCAAAGTCGCGCGGGCCGGGCATCCAGCCCAGCGCCGTTTCGCCCGCGTCGGCGCGAAAGTGGCAACGATCCACAATCCATTTCAGCACGCGCATGTTTTCGCTGAAGCCGGGCCAAAGGTACTTGCCACTCTCATCGCGGCGAAACCAGTTGACATGAAAAATGCGTGGCGGAATTGAGAGCCTCTTGCCCATCCGCAACCAGTGCCGGAAATAATACCCCATGTTGTAGCCGCAGAACGGCAGCATGGCCATGGGATCGCGGCGCACCTGTCCCACCGCCCCGGTCGCGGCCGCGGTGGTTTCGGAACTCAACGTCGCGCCGATGAAGACCCCGTGAATCCAGTTGAAGGCCTGATAAACCAGCGGCACGGTCGTGGTGCGGCGGCAGCCAAAAATCAGCGCGCTGATGGGCACCCCGTTGGGATCGTTGGCTTCTGCCGCAAAGGCCGGATTGTTGGCCATCGGCGCCGCGAAACGGCTGTTGGGATGCGCCGCCGGCGTCTTGGATTGCGGCGTCCACGGCTGGCCCTTCCAATCGGTCAATTGCGGCGGCAGCTCCTTGGTCTTGCCTTCCCACCACACGTCCAGGTCGGGCGTCAACGCCACATTGGTGTAAATCGTGTCATGGGAAATGGCGGCCATGGCGTTGGGGTTCGTTTCCTGGTTGGTTCCCGGCGCGACCCCAAAGTAGCCGTTTTCAGGATTGATCGCGTAGAGCCGGCCGTCCGGGCCGGGCCGCATCCAGGCGATGTCGTCGCCGATGGTCGTGATTTTCCACCCGGCAAAATGCGGCGGCGGCACAAGCATTGCGAAGTTGGTTTTGCCGCAGGCGCTGGGGAAGGCCCCGGCCACATAGGTTTTTTCTCCGCCGGGCGATTGGGCGCACAGGATCAGCATGTGTTCGGCCAGCCAGCCTTCTTTTTGCGCCAGGTAGGAGCCTAGCCGCAGGGACAGACATTTCTTGCCCAGCAACACGTTGCCGCCGTAGTTCGACGCGGTGGAAATCACCTCGTTGTCGCGCGGAAAATGGGCGATGTAGCGGCTTTTGGGATCCAGGTCCAACATGCAGTGCAGCCCGCGGTTGAAGTCCTCGCCCCTGCCGAGGTGATCCAAGGCCGCCTGGCCCATCCGCGTGACGATCCTCATGCTCAGCGCCACGTAAATGGAGTCCGTCAACTCTATTCCCACCTTGCTTAGCCCGGAGCCGGGCGGCCCCATCAGGTAGGGAACCACGTAGAGCGTGCGCCCGCGCATGCCCCCCGCGCAGAGGGCCTTGAGTTTGGCCCGCATTTCCGCCGGGGCCATCCAATTGTTCGTCGGGCCTGCTTCGTCAGCCGTCTCCGAACAGATGAACGTGCGCTCCTCGCTTCGCGCCACGTCCAGCGGGTTGGAGCGATGATAGTAACATCCCGGCAGCTTTTGCGGGTTGAGCTGGATCAAGACCCCCCGGGCCACCGCCTCCTCAGTTAATATTTTCTTCTCGGCTTCCGTGCCGTCGCACCAGAAAATCTGGCCCGGCTGGCAGAGTCCGGCCATCTCCTCCACCCAGCGGAGAAGGACGGGATTGGTCGTGTTTGGTTTTTGTGGTTTCATAGTGGGAATGGTCTGGCAAGCGGACGTTGTGGGAGCGGGGGACGACAAGGCCCGTTGCGCCCGTGCCTTTTCCTTTGGGCCGCGCGGCGGGGCTTGCGCCCGCTCCTGCGCGCCGGGTGTCTTCCTCTTCCAGGTTTTTGGGACGGCGTTCGCCATGGTTTCGCCGTTCATTCTGCCGGCAAGCGCGGCAAATTGAAACTCTAAAAAACCAGGCAAAGCGCATCCTCCAAAACCCGGCTTTCCGGCTCCCGCGCCTTTTCGGCCTCCAGTTCCACGATGGCTGGGGCGAACGCGGGAGAATTCTGCCTCATGGGGTGGCGGGCGCGGCGGGCGGTTTGGGCAGAGAGAGGTAGCGCGTGGCGATGCACGCCGTCACGAAACAAAGGACCGCGCAACAGAGATAAGGAATGGGCAGATGATCTTTGCCGAAAATGCCTATGGCAAAAACCGGGCCGGCGATCCGGGCCAGACTTCCCACTCCTTGGGCAACTCCAATCGTGCTGCCTTGTTCGTGCGCCGGTGTGAGCATGGAAATCATGCCAAATACCGGCGGTCGGGTAAGGCTTGATCCTATGGAAAAGACGGCCAGGGCGGGCAACAGCATCGCCCACGACATCAGAAATGGCAGCACGGCGATGCCAATCGCGGCTATAAACAAACTGGCCGCAATCAGTTTTGGCTCGCCCATTCTCTTGACCAGCCGCCGCAGCAGGCCCCCTTGCACCATGGCCCCGATCAGCCCGCAATACGCGATCAGCCAGGATATGGTTCCCAGCACCGAATCCAGGCCGTGTTGTTCGGCAATGTGGAAGTTCTTCTCCACCAATAAGCCGATGCTTGTTTCGAAACAACTGAAACAAAAGGTGGCCAGAAAAAAAATGCCGATCAACAAGTTCATGCGGGGCATCCTCAATATGTGCATCCATTGGTCCAGGTGCGCGCGCTGGGTTTGGTAATGCGCGGCGGGCTGCCAGCTTTCGGCCAGAATGAGCGTGGCCCAAATAAAATTAATCGCGCAGAGCGTGGCCGCCGTCCAACCCGGACCCGTCAGGCCAAAATACTTCGCGCTCAATCCGCCCAGCACCGGCCCCAAAATGAAGCCCAGCCCGAAGGCCATTCCCACCAGCCCCATTCTGGCCGAACGCTGCTCCGGCGGCGTGATGTCCGCGATGTAGGCCTGGGCCACAGTGATGTTGGCGCCGCAAATTCCCGCGAAGATGCGCGAGAGCAACATCACCCAGAGCGCCAGCGCCTTGCTTTCCATCCCGGAGCCGATGGCAAATATCGCATAGGACACGCAGGCGCACGCCGTGCTGGTCAGCAGCACGGGTCTGCGCCCGATCCGGTCGGAAAGCCGCCCCCACAACGGGGCAAACACGAATTGCATCAGCGAGTACGAAGTAAAGATCACCGCGATAATGGGGCCGCTGGCCTTGAAGCTGTTGGCGTAAATGGGGATCAGCGGCAGGATCAACCCAAAGCCAACCAGGTCAATGAGCACCGTTAAAAATATGATTCCAAGCGATTTCTTCTTCATGCAAGCTGCGATCTTCGATCTCTCGCCCCGGCATACTGCCAAAAACCCGCAAACATGAAACATTGAACTTGCATCACCCTGCCCGCAACGCAAAGCTTGTGCCGCTATGAAACCGGTTCAATTTCTGATGGCCTGCCTAATCGCAACTGGGGTTGCCGTCGGCCACGCCCAGGCTCAAGTCGCCAGGCAAACCCTCACTTTTGTCCTTTCCGGCCAGTACCAGACCAACGCCATCCACCCCGGCGCCGGTTATACCAATGAACACAAGTTCATCAAGACGGTCTATTTTTCCACCGCCAACATCAGAAAGGCCCTCGCCCTTGACCACGCCGGAACCGACTGGACCAATCTCTACGACACCGACCTAGTGCGGGAAATCGAATTCACCAATGGCCTCAGCGGACGCGAAGGCATTTTCCTCTACCGGTCTTCCCCTCCGACCAACGTCAATGTTTCCTCCAATTTTTCCCTCAACTTCACGAATAATTTCACCCAGGATGTCGTCGGCGCTTTCCCCGGCGCCACCAATTTCGGCGTCAACAACACGGTCTCCGGCGGCGTCTTCACCCGGGACTCGACCAATACCAACAGCCTTGTTTCCGCCGGCCTCTTCTCCATCAGCCTCTATACCACCAACCTGCAGTTCAACCTGATTGGATACGGGACCACCACTGAAACCAATCTTCTGGCCTCCCACGATGGCGTCCGTTACTCCGGGCCGGTGCAAAGGCTGCAAGTCCTCACCGGCGTCGGTACCTTCGGGTTGAATGTCTCCACCAATTTTTTCGAAAACAGCATCGTCGGCGCCCCAAACACCAATTTTGTCAGCGGCCCGGCCCATGGCTACTTTGGGACCGCCGCGCCGGTCTTCATCACCAACTCCCCCGCCGCCGTGTTTGGGTCGTGAGCGCATCATCCTCATCTTGATTTATGAAACAGGTTCCATTCTTGATCGCTCTCTGCTTCGGGACGATGGTGGCGGCGATGAGCGCCCGCGGCCAGATTTCCCGGCAGACGTTGAGCTTCAGCATTTATACGGAGTACTCCACCAACAAGTTCTCCACCAATCGCGCCACCGGCCTGGTGACCACCAATCAGGTCATCAAGACGGCCCTCATTTCCACCGCCACCGTCGTCCGCGACATCGCCGTGGACCTCTTCGGCGCCGGCTACACCAATTGGACCCGCGCGTCCCTCCTCCGGGAAACCGACGCGGATGGCCATGAAGGCATCTTCCTTTACAAGGCATCGCCCCCGACC